>JABDMM010000134.1 GCA_013001465.1 Chitinophagales bacterium
GCATTACCGAGTTCAGGTGCTACGCCAGGACCGGAAATTATTTCTTGCCCAACTTCAATTCCATCTGGTGCAATAATGTATCTTTTTTCACCATCCTTATACTCTAGAAGAGCGATATAGCACGATCTGTTAGGATCGTACTCTACTGATAGCACTTTTGCAGGTACTCCAAACTTATCTCTTTTAAAGTCGATGATTCTATATCTTCTTTTATGTCCACCACCACGATACCTTACAGTCATTCGACCATAATTATTTCTTCCTCCGGACTTCTTGATAGGAGCCAGAAGACTTTTTTCAGGTTTAGAAGTAGTGACATCTGAGAAGTCATTTCCTACCCTGAATCTGGTACTTGGTGTTACTGGTTTATATTTTTTTACTGGCATCTTGTCTTAATTATATGTTGCTGTAAAAATCTATCGTTTCACCTTCGTTTAAAGTAACCACTGCTTTTTTTACACTTTGGCTATAACCCTTGGCCAGACCCTTAGTAGTAAAACGTGATTTATCTTTACCGGCTACATTCATCGTGTTAACAGCAGCAACAGCAACGCCATACATACTCTCTACAGCAGCTTTGATCTGAAGTTTATTTGCACCTTTTGCCACGACAAAAGTGTAACGATTTAAATTTTCTGAAAGCGTGTTTGACTTTTCAGTAACCACAGGCTTTAACAGTATGTCTGTATGTTTCTTACTCATTGTTATCGCTTAATTTATCTTCTATGTAATTTACTGCATCGACAGAAAGGATCAGTTTTTCACAATCCAGGATTTCATACGCATTGATATCTGCTGCATCTATCATTTTCGTATTCGGAATATTTCTTGATGACAGCTGTGCATTGTCATAATCTCCACTTGCGACAATGGTTGTCTTGTTTTCTGCGACGCCAATGCTACTTAAAAAACTAACGAAATCTTTTGTCTTAGCATTTTCCATGCTGAATTTGTCAACAACCATGATATTGCTATCCTTAGCTTTATAAGTAAGTGCAGATTTTTTTGCCAGAGTATTCACTTTCTTGTTCAACTTGAAATCATAATCTCTAACTCTTGGACCAAAAACTCGTCCACCACCCTTAAATAAAGGGTTCTTTATATTACCGGCTCTCGCAGTACCAGTACCCTTTTGCCTTTTAATTTTTCTGGTAGATCCTTTGATCTCTGATCTTTCTTTAGTCTTGTGATTACCGCTACGCTTAGAAGCCATATAATGCTTAACCGCAAGATAAATAGCATGATCATTGGGTTCAATACCGAATATATCTTTAGAAAGGGATACTTCCTTGCCAGTTTCTTTTCCTGATATGTCAACGACTTTTAACTTCATTACTTTTTAATTATGACATATGAACCAATGGCTCCGGGAACGGCGCCGCTGATAACAATTAGACTTTCTTCAGTGATAACTTTCAAAACCTCCAGGTTTTTAACAGTTACTCTTTCGCCACCCATTCTTCCACCCATACGCATACCTTTCAGCACTTTAGAAGGAGTAGAAGACATACCGATAGATCCAGGAGCACGTTGTCTGTTATGCTGACCGTGCGTAGCCATTCCAACACCTGCAAAATTGTGTCTTTTGACAACACCTTGGAAACCTTTACCTTTCGAACGACCGACCACTGCTACAAATTCTCCAACTTCAAACATATCGATGGTCACCTCATCTCCCAATTCCTTTTCGAAATCAAAATCACGAAACTCAATGAGCTTTCGTTTTGGGGTGGTCTTAGCATTTTTGAAGTGAGCCTTCATTGGCTTGTTGGTGTTCTTATCACTCTTCTCATCAAAGCCAAGTTGGATAGCATTGTATCCATCTGTTTCCTCAGTCTTGACTTGCGTAACAACGCATGGACCAGCTTCGATAATTGTACAGGGGACTAAGCTACCATCTTCGAGGAAAATGTTAGTCATCCCGATCTTTTTTCCTATGATTCCTTTCATCGGTCTTATACTTTGATCTCTACATCCACACCGCTGGGAAGTTCCAGTCTCATCAGAGCATCGATGGTTTTGGAAGTAGAGCTATAGATATCCAATAATCTTTTATAAGTACACAATTGAAATTGCTCTCTTGCGTCTTTGTTGACGTGAGGAGATTTCAATACGGTATAAATCTTCTTTTTAGTTGGAAGTGGAATAGGACCACTTACCACTGCACCGGTATTTCTAACCGTCTTAACAATTTTTTCAGACGATTTATCGACCAGGTTATGGTCGTACGATTTCAGCTTTATTCTAATTCTCTGTGTCATTGTTAAGATACGTTTACTTTACCAGCTGCTTTCTCAACTATCTCCTTAGCAACAGAAGCCGGAGCTGGATCATATGAGTTAAATTCCATCGTAGAAGTCGCTCTTCCTGAACTTAAAGTTCTCAACTGAGTGACATAACCGAACATTTCAGCTAAAGGCACCTTCGCTTTGATCACTTGCGACCCTCCCTTCATTTGCATACCTTCCATGATACCTCTTCTTCGGTTCAAATCACCCACGATATCACCAGTATACTCTTCAGGAGTAATTACCTCCAGTTTCATGATCGGTTCCAGTAGGATCGGAGATGCTTTTTTTGCTGCATTCCTGAATCCAAGCTTTGCACAAAGTTCGAAAGAAAGCTGATCCGAATCCACAGCGTGGAATGAACCATCAGTTAATCGAACTTTCAATTTATCCAATTCATAACCAGCAAGAACACCAGTTTTCATTGCTTGAGTAAATCCTTTCTCAACAGAAGGAATATATTCTCTTGGAATATTACCACCACGGATCTGATCTACAAATTCTAAGCCCTCTTCCTCCGCATCTGACGGACCAATTTCGAATACTATATCTGCAAACTTACCACGACCACCAGTTTGTTTCTTGTAAGTTTCTCTGTGTTGTACAGCTGTAGTAAGTGCTTCTTTATAATTTACCTGAGGCATACCTTGGTTACACTCGACCTTAAACTCTCTTCTCAAACGGTCTACAATTATCTCCAAGTGAAGTTCACCCATACCACTGATAACAGTCTGAGCTGTTTCGTCATTATAAGAAACCTTAAAAGTAGGATCCTCTTCAGCCAGCTTCGACAAACCCATTCCGAGTTTATCCAGATCTTTCTGAGATTTAGGCTCAATGGCTATACTGATCACCGGATCAGGGAAATCCATACTTTCCAATGTGATCAATTTACCCTCTGCACAGAGCGTATCACCAGTTCTAATATCTTTAAATCCAACTGCAGCTCCAATATCACCGGCCTCGATACTATCGATCGGGTTTTGCTTGTTGGAGTGCATCTGATATATTCTTGAAATTCTTTCTTTTTTACCGGTTCTGGAATTGATGACATAAGATCCGGCATCGAGTTTACCTGAATAAACTCTAAAGAAAGCAAGTCTTCCAACGTAAGGATCAGTTGCGATCTTGAATGCAAGCGCTGCGAAAGGAGCTTCAGGAGTAGAACTTCTCTTTTCTTCTTCACCAGTATCCGGGTTCTCACCAATAATAGCAGGAACATCCGTTGGAGCAGGTAAATATGCTATGACAGAATCAAGCATAACCTGAACACCTTTATTTTTAAAAGCAGAACCGCAAAGCATTGGAATGATAGCCATATCCATTGTAGCTTTTCTAACTGCTGCATTGATCTCGTCTTCTGTAATAGAGTCTGGATCCTCGAAGAATTTCTCAAGTATTGAATCATCATATTCCGCAATCGCTTCGATCAACTTTTCACGGTACTCTTCAACAAGATCGACCATATCCGCAGGAATATCGACCACATCATACTTCGCACCCATCGATTCATCATCCCAAACGATCGCTTCCTTTCTGATAAGATTTACGATTCCTTTGAACTCAGCTTCTGAGCCAATAGGTAATTGTAAAGGAATTGGGTTACCACCTAAAACAGTTTTAACCTGATTTACAACTTCAAGAAAGTCAGCACCGGAACGGTCCATTTTATTAACAAACCCGATCCTAGGAACATTATATCTATTAGCTTGCCGCCATACAGTCTCCGATTGTGGTTCCACACCACCAACTGCACAGAAAAGGGCCACCATACCATCGAGTATACGGAGCGAACGCTCCACTTCAACAGTAAAATCAACGTGACCAGGAGTATCAATTATATTAATATCGTAAGACTCACCCTTATAATTCCAATTGGTTTTAGTAGCAGCGGAAGTAATCGTAATCCCTCTCTCCTGCTCTTGCTCCATCCAGTCCATAGTTGCTGCACCATCGTGAACCTCACCGATTTTGTGAGTTTTCCCGGTATAATATAGTACACGCTCTGTCGTCGTCGTTTTACCGGCATCAATGTGGGCTGCAATACCTATGTTTCTTACTTTCGTTAAATCCTTTGCCATTACTTAAACTCTAAAATGTGAAAATGCTTTATTCGCTTCTGCCATCCGGTGAACATCCTCTTTCTTTTTGAAAGCGGCACCCTCACCTTTTGATGCAGCTATTAATTCGTTAGCTAACTTATCTGCCATACTCTTTCCGCTTCTCGCACGAGAGTAACTGATAATCCACTTCATGCTCAAACTAGTCTTTCTGCTCGAACGAACTTCGATCGGGATCTGAAAATTCGAACCACCAATTCTCTTGCTTCTTACCTCAACTGCCGGAGTCACATTTGCCAATGCTTTCTTCCATATTTCATAACCGTCTTCCTTCGTTTTCTCTTTAATAAGGTCCATAGCTTCATAAAATACTGTGAAAGCAGTACTTTTTTTGCCATCAACCATCATATTATTAACAAAGAGTGTTATCACCTCATCACCGTAGCGTGAATCCGGCTGATAATATCTTTTCCTAGGTTTTGCCTTTCTCATTATTTCGGTCTTTTCGTTCCGTACTTAGATCTCGATTGCTTTCTATCTTCAACACCAGCAGTGTCTAATGCCCCTCTAACAATGTGATATCTCACCCCAGGAAGGTCTTTTACCCTTCCACCACGGATAAGCACAATAGAGTGTTCCTGAAGGTTGTGACCCTCTCCCGGAATATATGCAATTATCTCAGTTCCATTAGTTAATCTCACCTTAGCGACCTTTCTCAAAGCCGAATTTGGTTTCTTGGGAGTCGTCGTGTAAACCCTTGTACATACTCCTCTTTTCTGAGGACATGAATCAAGCGCTCTTGACTTGCTCGTAGCCTTAATTACGCGTCTTCCCTTTCTTACAAGTTGTTGAATAGTAGGCATTCTTTTCCTTTAAAATTTGGAAGGGCAAAGGTAGAATTATTAATCAAATTATACAACTGTATTTATAGAAAAAAAATAGTGGATAAATGTAAGCTGAAAATGATCTAAAAACAATTGAAAATAATAGATATATGAAGTCAGAAATATTATTTTGCCTTACCTTTATTTAGAGTAGAAAAATCAAATCAGAAAATGGCTAGATATAATAGTATAGATCCTCAGTTATTCATAGAAAATCGTAAGCATTTTGCTTCAAAGTTGAAAGAAAATTCGATCGCTGTCTTTCATTCCAGTGATCTTATGCCCATTAGTGCAGATGCACATCATCCATTTCACCAGAATCCGGATCTTTTTTGGCTAACTGGTCTCGATCAAGAAGAAATATACCTTATTATATATCCAGATTGTGAAGAGGAAAAATATACGGAAGCACTTTTCATAAAAAGGACAAGTGAGCTCATTGCAATTTGGGAAGGAGCAAAATATAATTTAGAGGAGGCAGCAAAAATATCTGGTATCGAAACCGTGCTTTGGTATGATCAATTCGACAGCATTTTTACAAAATGCATGCATAGAGCTGAGAATGTTTATATCAATCTGAATGAACATGACCGAATGGAAAATGCTGTTCCTTATTGGGATCTTAGATTCTCCAGAAAACTGATGCATAAATTCCCGTTGCATAATTACAATAGATCAGCCCCTATTCTACGTGATCTTCGTGCCATAAAATCATCTGTCGAGATCGAACTGATAAAACGTGCATGTGATATTACAGAAGCCGGATTTAGAAGAGTATTGAACTTTGTCAAACCCGGTGTTATGGAGTATGAAATTGAAGCAGAAATTACTCATGAATTTATTCGCTCGGGATCAAAAGGTCATGCTTATGAGCCTATAATTGCCTCTGGAAGAGACTCTTGTGTTTTACACTATGTCGCAAATGACAAAGCTTGTTCCGCCGGAGATGTTCTATTGATGGATTTTGGCTCCAGATACGCAAATTACGCATCAGACCTTAGCAGAACTATTCCTGTTAGCGGAAAATTTACCCAGAGACAGCGAGATGTCTATAATGCGGTTCTTCGGGTGATGCGAGAAGCTACAGACATGTTAACTTCAGGTACTCATTTAATAGAATATGAAAAAGAGGTCGGGAAGATCATGGAATCCGAATTGGTTGGTCTTGGACTACTCGATCGAAACGATATTGAGAAACAAGACCCAAAAAAACCTGCATACAAAAAGTACTTCATGCATGGCACTTCTCATTTCCTCGGTCTGGATGTACACGATGTAGGTGATAAATACCTTGCGCTTACTTATGGCAATGTCCTTACTTGTGAACCTGGGATCTATATTCTTGAAGAATCTATAGGTGTGCGAATTGAAAACGATATTCTGGTTTCTGAAGATGGTCCGGTCGATTTAATGGCAAATATTCCAATCGAAGCCGAAGAGATCGAAGAGATCATGAATTCTAGCTTAATTCATGCCGATTAATTCAAATTAAACTTAACTATAAACTATTATGAACCTTAAAGGTAAAAATATCCTGATCACAGGAGGAAGCTCCGGTTTAGGTAAAGCTGCTGCAAAAGAACTCATCGATCGAGGTGCAAACGTTGCGATAACAGCCAGAAATAAAGAATATCTTAAGAATACCGCCGATGAACTAAATTGCTTGGGTATTAACGCCGATGTCTCAAAAGAGGAAGATGTTCTTAGAACTTATAAAACTTTCCTGGACAAATTTGGAAGTCTTGATGTACTTATAAATAATGCCGGACTTGGAAGAGGATGGACGACTATTGATGAAGTTGCTCTCGAAGATCTCGAATATGTCTTTCGGATCAATGTTTTCGGCGCAGCGCTAATGGCGCGTGAAGCTGCAAAATTATTCAAGGAACAAAATCACGGGAATATCATTAATATCGGTTCTACTGCAGCTACCAAAGGTTTTGAAAGAGGTACTGTTTATGCAGGTTCAAAATGGGCCATTAAAGGAATGACTCAGTGCTGGCAGGCTGAACTGCGTAAGCATAATGTGCGTGTCATGCTGTTGAATCCTTCTTACGTCCCTACTGCTTTTGGTTCTGAAGATAAGGTGCAAAAGGAGGAAGAAGAAAACAAACTTACCGCATCTGAAATTGCACATGGCATTGTTACCATGTTAGAGATGGAAAACCGTGGATTTATTCCTGAGTTTTCTGTTTGGGCAACCAACCCTTTCTAATAAATGTATCATGTTAGCGAACTATATATTTATCCTGTTAAATCATTAGCTGGGATTTCCTTAAGTAATGCCGAAGTTTTCCCCAGAGGATTTAAATATGACAGAAGGTGGGTCATTGTAAATGACCAAAACAGGTTTCTCACGCAAAGGACCCTTCCAATGCTCACCCAATTTGGTATTCAGCTTCGCAATTCTGAAATAGTGGTTTACGATAAGAGAAAGTCCAGCTCCAGCATAAGTTTCCCAATTGAAATGAAAACAGGAAATACGGGTAGCGTAAGGATCTGGAATTCAGATGTGAATGCTATTTTCGCAGACGATGAAGTAAATGAATGGTTCTCATCAGCTGTGGAGCAGGATGTCAGACTTGCATATATGCCCGACTCATCAAGCCGATTAATCGGACATGAAAACTCAGGTGATCATATTGTAAGTTTTGCCGATTTTTCTCCATATCATATTCTCGGAGAGCAATCTTTCGAGCATTTAAATAAGAAACTAAACAAACAAATTACCATTAATCGATTCAGACCAAATATAATATTCACAGGGGGAAATCCACACGATGAAGACAGTTGGTTGGATCTAGTGATTGGAAATGTCCATTTCAAGGGAGTTAAAAATTGTGGCCGCTGTAAAGTGCCCGACTTAGATCCTGATACCGGTGAATCGGATGGAGAACCATCCAGGGTTTTGAAATCATATAGAAGTGAAAATGATGGTGTGTACTTTGGCAGATATTTAGTTGCAGAATCTGCCGGGAACATTAGTGTGGGTGACCTGTTATCTATATGCAATTGAGTACACAAACAAATTTGTATTTGTAATTTTGCTAAAGAACAATCTTTATATGCAAACCAAACAACTTAAGACACCAACTGGAAGTGAAATATCATGCAAGGGCTGGATCCAGGAAGCCGCTTTGAGAATGCTTCACAACAATCTTGATCCTGATGTAGCAGAAAAGCCTGAGGAATTGATCGTATATGGTGGTACAGGTAAAGCTGCCCGAAACTGGGAAGCGTTCGATCAGATTGTAAAGTCTCTGCAAGAACTCGAAGATGACGAAACACTGCTGGTCCAATCAGGTAAACCAGTAGGAATTCTTCGATCTCATAAAGATGCTCCAAGAGTGCTCATCGCTAATTCAAATTTGGTTGGCAAATGGGCAAATTGGGATCATTTCAGAGAATTAGAACAGAAAGGTCTCATTATGTATGGGCAGATGACTGCCGGTTCCTGGATATACATTGGCTCACAAGGGATCGTGCAGGGAACCTATGAAACTTTCCTTTCCCTCGCTGATAAACACTATAATGGGAGCCTGAAAGGTACGATTTCTGTTACTGCCGGATTAGGTGGAATGGGTGGAGCACAACCATTGGCCATCACAATGAATGAAGGGGTTTGCCTCGCAGCAGAAATGGAAGAATGGAGAATTCAAAAACGACTCGAAACCCGATACATAGATTTCATGACGCATAGCATTGATGAAGGAATTGAAAAGGCGATAGAAGCTAGAGACAAAGGAGAGGCCATATCAATTGGTGTAGTATGTAACGCCGTGGATCTTCTTCAAGCTCTGCTCGATAAGAACGTTGTTCCAGATGCACTTACCGATCAAACATCAGCACATGATCCGCTCAATGGATACTTTCCTGAAAACATGACGGTCGCTGAAGCAAATGCTCTTAGAGAAGCAGATCCAACAGAATATCTCAATCGATCAAGAGATACTATAGTCAAACATGTTCAGCTTATGCTCGAGCTTCAGAAGAAAGGCGCGCATACTTTCGACTATGGAAACAACCTGCGTGGTGAAGCTGAAGCCAGAGGTTTGAAAAATGCATTTGACTTTCCGGGCTTCGTTCCGGAATATATTCGTCCGTTATTTTGCGAGGGGAAAGGTCCGTTCAGATTTGTCGCTCTTTCCGGTGATCCGAAAGACATCTATGTATGCGATGAAAAATTGAAAGAACTATTCCCAGATAACCACGGACTCATGAGATGGCTCGAACTAGCCAAGGATAAAATAGCTTTCCAGGGATTACCTTCCAGAATTTGCTGGTTAGGAATGGGTGAAAGAGAAATCGCAGGATTAGCTTTCAATGAACTGGTTAAAAGTGGTAAAGTGAAGGCACCGGTTGTTATTGGTAGAGATCATCTTGATACAGGTTCAGTAGCTTCTCCAAACAGAGAAACCGAGGCAATGAAAGATGGAAGTGATGCGATCGCCGATTGGCCAATCTTAAACGCGCTGATCAATACTGCTGGTGGTGCAAGTTGGGTATCTTTTCATCATGGTGGTGGTGTTGGAATGGGGTACTCACTACATGCCGGAATGGTGATCGTAGCTGACGGTAGCGAAGATGCCAGGAAAAGACTCGAAAGAGTACTGCACAACGATCCGGCGATGGGTGTGATCAGACATGCAGATGCAGGTTATGATATCGCAAAAAATACTTCAGCAGAGTTCGATCTGGATCTCTAAACATCGATAATTTCCCAGTTGGTATAAGCAAACAA
>JABDMM010000139.1 GCA_013001465.1 Chitinophagales bacterium
TCGCTACATTCATCTCTTCAAACATAGGAGCACATTCGAACTGACTTGGAGCTACCTCATTATGTCTCGTTCTTACAGGTATTCCTAATTTATGCGATTCAAGTTCCAGATCGAGCATAAAAGCATACACACGCTCAGGTATAGAACCGAAATAGTGATCATCTAATTGCTGACCTTTAGCTGGAGAATGACCGATCACGGTCCGCCCCGCTAATACAAGATCAGGTCGTGCAAAATATAAAGCCTCATCTACGAGGAAATACTCCTGTTCCCATCCAAGGGTAGCATTGACACGAGTTGCATGTCGGTCAAAAAGATTTGCAACCGGTAAAGCAGCCTGCTCGAGAAAGTGAGAAGACTTTAATAAAGGAGTTTTATAATCAAGCGCTTCACCAGAATAGGAGATAAAGATCGTTGGAATACAAAGTGTCTTACCATCACCGATCTCCATGATAAAAGCAGGAGAAGAAGGATCCCAGGCTGTGTAACCACGAGCTTCAAACGTCACACGAATTCCTCCGCTTGGAAAACTCGAAGCATCCGGTTCTTGCTGTACTAAGGCATCGCCACTAAAGTTCTCCATACCGCGACCACCTGCAGTAGGTACGAAAAACGTATCGTGTTTTTCTGCAGTACTACCAGTCAATGGTTGAAACCAATGCGTAAATGATTTTGCGCCTTTAGCGATGGCCCATGCTTTCATGGATGAAGCAACCTGATCTGCGATCTGTCTGTCGATCTTTGCCCCGGATTTTACCGCTGCCTTGATACTCAGATAAGCCTCTTCTGAAAGGTATTTCTTCATGGCCTCATCATTAAACACATTCTCCCCAAAATATTCAGAAATCCTGTTCGCAGGTAAGCTCACATGTATGTGCTCCCTGTTAAATGCCTTTTCTACTGATTTAAACCTAATGCTATTCATTTGTTATTTTTTACTATAATTTTTCAAAACAGATACAAAAATACAGTGATATTCCAGAAAAAAGTAAAAAATAATGGGGAAAAACATAAAAAAGTGTGGAAAACTTAGAAAATAATTAACATTTATAAAATTATAATGTTTTATCTGGTCTCAGATTCATAACTGCCGGAAGGAAAAGTAGCAAGCCAACACTTCTGTAACGTAAAATAGCACCTGAATTGGGGACTATCAGGCCGGTCGCTATGATTATAGATAATCCAAGGAAGATCAGAAACATCAAAAATGGGAGATCTGATGAGCTCACTTTTGTCCGAAGGAGGAATAGTAGAATCAGAATAACAATAAGTATATTCTCGATCAGCGCCAGGTATGTTTGCGTTGAAGCCGTATCCGATGGAAATGGTCTGAAAAAGCCGTTCAGCATAGATTCGGGTAAAGCATAGATGAAAGCAGGTAGACTTGCTTTATAATCCGGCGGATCAAAATGTGTGTTTCCAACTTTTAATGACATGTATTCCGATCTTTTTTGATCTATATACTCCAGGTAGTTTGAATCTTTTCCGGGAATATCGATGCTTGTCCCTAAAACAAGAGCTAAAAAATACACCGCTGCAAATACAACAAGAGCATATTTTCTGAATTTCAACGATAAGATCAGAGAAATTAAAGGAGGTAAACTGAGCCAAAAGAAGAAATCACGAAGAATTAACAATATTGATGCACCGATCAGCAAAGACAAAATAGCAGTAATGCTTAATCGTCCTTTAACGATATTGAAAATACCATAGAAATAGAGTGGAAATGCTAATGTGACGATGGTTTCTTTGTGATATCCTGAAGTCCAGAAGAGCAAAGAGGGGAGTAAAAATAATATATATATATATAGTGAGTTAATGCGGCTCAGGGTCAAATTAAGTGTATGGATCAAAATGCAGATACCTGAGAAAGAGATAAACGCCATAAAGATCCCATGAACCCAATCATGTCCAAATGACAACAAACGGATCATGGCATGAACTCTTACCATAAAGTATGCACTGATGTTTCCCCAATGTCCCATCTCATCGATCGGTTGTGCAAGATCCGGGGGTATTGATCCGCCGTTTGGTCCGAATACCAATCTGATGAACTGCATCGGATCTCTTAATAATACCTCGTGCAGAATTTCAGCATCATTCAAGTAAAGAAAGATATCTCCTCCCTGAATAATGTTTCGGTGGAATTCATAATAGAGTATCGCAACAACGCACTTCAGCATAAAGAAAAGAAGTAATTGCTGCTTGTTAATTGTTGGAATTGAGAACTTCTTCCATCGATAAATAATGATAGAAAAGATCAGAAAATATATAGTGCTGATAACGATCTGCAAGAAATTGACGTCTTTTGGGCAAAAGTAAATATAGAAGGGTTAATAAATATTATTAGTTATTCACCAATGTGCAGGTAGTGATTGATTATTTTTGCGACTCAATATTTACAATGGAACAAGCAACTATGGATACGGCCGTAACACTGGAAACCGCAGAATCGCTGGGATTATTACCAGAAGAATTCGAAAAGATCAAATCTGTAATGGGGCGAACGCCCAATTTTACTGAGCTGAGTGTGTATTCCGTGATGTGGTCTGAACACTGCTCTTATAAAAATTCTATCAAGTGGTTGAAGACGCTACCCAGAAAAGGAGAGCATTTATTGGTAGAAGCAGGAGAGGAGAATGCCGGTTTGGTAGATCTCGGTGATGGTATGGCTTGTGCTTTCAAGATCGAATCTCATAATCATCCTTCTGCCATTGAGCCTTATCAAGGTGCTGCGACTGGTGTTGGTGGGATCCATCGGGATATTTTCACAATGGGAGCAAGACCAATAGCTGCGCTTAATTCACTTCGCTTCGGCCGGCTATCTCATCCTAAAACTCAACACCTCATCAAAGGCGTTGTTAAAGGGATCGGAGATTATGGTAACTGCTTCGGAGTTCCAACTGTTGGTGGCGAGGTGTATTTTGATCATTGCTATCAAAC
>JABDMM010000012.1 GCA_013001465.1 Chitinophagales bacterium
CCCCACAGCCTTTAGTCCAAATGGTGACCAGTTAAATGATCAATATCAGATCCTCCATTACAGTGGTAAATATGAAGCATTAGAATTCAGTATTTATAATCGCTGGGGTGATGAAGTTTTCAAAAGCGAAAGCTTAGATGAAGGCTGGGATGGAACGATGAACAATGAGCCCTTGCCGGTTGGAGTGTATGTTTATTCTGTTTCGTATAGTTGCGATGGCGAGTTTATCAATGGTGTGGGCGAGATCAGCTTGATCAGATAGTTCATGTGCTCGTGTGCTCGTTTGCTGAAATTTCTTCTGAAGAAAAAAGAAGGTGGTGGATTCATGCTCTTGGTTTCATTTTTTGATTTGAAAATTGAGGATGTGAATTTTTACCGCAGAGTTCTCAGAGGGGTATCCATTTCTAAGAGTTACTCTGTGCTAACACTGTGTTCTCTGTGGTTAGAGTGTACCTTGCCAAGCGCAGAGAAGCTGGTCAAACTTGAGCTCAGCTCAATAAAAATACACATGAGCAAATGAGCACATTATCTTCACACCAATGGCTTTTCTCACTTTCAAAATAAACCTAATGTGTTCAGGTAAAAACATTATATTTAACATATATATCTGAAAAGTTTATCTTGAGGACTTCGATCACCGCATTAAACATTCTGCAATTCTCACTGCTTATGACTGGATTCTTTTCGGAATAAGACTTCTTATTCTTTAACCTAAATTACTTAAGATGAAAAATTTATTGATTTTTACTTGTACATGTATCATGCTGCTTGTTTTACCGCTTAACTCTATCGGGCAATCAAATAAAACAAAAGGAAATTCTGCTAATGCTCAAAACAATGGAAACAAGAACGGTGTCTGTAACAATATTCAACAATGCAACGATAAAAACTTTTCTGCGACTGAAGATGATGACCTTAATGCCGGTGAGTTTTACAACAGTATGAACGACAATGCTGTTAATGTGGTGCATTCTGAATATACAGGCGGTCCTAATTTTGCTCGGGCTTACTTTGGTAAAAGTGCTCCGGCAGAAGGAGTTGGGATCGGTGCACGATTTGAAGCAGGTTTTTGTGCCATTGAAGCATTCACTCTAAACAACGGTGCAAATCTATCCCCACAATTGTTTGGGACCTTTACCGCTGCAATTGGTGGTGGCCTAAATACGGTTAGCTTCGGTGTAGTTGGCGGTGCTGGTGGAATGGATTCGACAGTAAACATTGGAGTTTATGGTTTTACACATGATCTTGGTGGAGCTGGTGCTCTGAATTATAGTGGTTTCTTCGAAGGTGATGTATTCATAGGTGGAACCATGATAAACCCCTCTGACAAAAAACTTAAACAAAACACACAGGAACTGGATAAAAGCTTGAGCAAGTTGAACAAGCTTTCTGCAAAATCCTACACTTACAAGACAGAAGAATACAGCTACATGAATTTACCGAAAGGTGAACAATACGGCTTTATCGCGCAGGAACTGGAAGAAGTGTTTCCTCAGCTTGTAAGTAAGAATATCCTCCCTGCAACAGATGAAAGAAGAACGGAACTGCCACAACACGGCGCTGTTGAATTTAAGGGGATCAACTACGTTGGAATGATCCCTATTATTGTTGAAGCTATCAATGAGCAAAGTGCGATCATCGAGGAAAAAGATCTGCGTATAACAGAGCTTGAAGATCAGCTGGATCAACTTTTGGTGCGGGTTAAGGCAATTGAATCGGTAATGTCTTTAGATGGTTCAGGAGATACAGACAAGCCATTTATGAAGCAAAATCAACCGAATCCTTCTAACGGTTCGACTTCCATAGAATATTATCTGCCTGAAAACACAGGAACCGCTTTCCTTAAAGTATACAATACAAGCGGAAAGGAAATACACTCCTTTATGCTCAATGGTATTGGTTATAACAAGATCGATGTGAACATGAGAGATCAGGCAACAGCTACTTACTTCTATTCATTATTTATAGATGGTATTGCAGTCGATACGAAACAGATGGTCATTAACAGACTTGACTAACTTGTTTATGTGCTCATTTGCTCATGGGTTCATGTGTTCATTTGCGCATGGATTCATTTGCTCTTGGGTTCATTTTTTGATTTGTAAATGGTGAATGGAGAATTTTTACCGCAGAGTTCTCAGAGGGGTATCCATCTCAGAGTTACACTGAGTTAGCACTGTGTTCTCTGTGGTTAAAAATATAACCTTCCGAACCGCAGAGAATCTGCAAGCATATGATACGGAAAGCATTTAATGCAGGATCAATGGTGGTTGACCAGGTGAGTTTATTACAGTGATCTCTATGCAACTAGACAAGCTCAAACATGAACCATTAGAGGCTTGCACACAAACGTCTCCTGTAGAGTTTCCAAAGTCCACAGTTATACTTGTGGTACCCTGACCAGATGTTATGGTCGCTCCTACCGGAGCAGTCCATACATACGAAGTCGCTCCTGCGACGGCTGTTATAGAATATGTTTCTCCGGTGGTATTCTCGCAAACAGAGGTATTGGATGCTGTTATGATTCCTGGAGTTGTTGGGCGACAGTCCAGCGTGTCATCGCAATCAACTAATCCATCTCCATCATCATCCACACTATTATTACAGACTTCAGCAACGACATATCCAAAGTTATTAGCTGTATCGATCTCTCCACCGCATGTATAAAGTGCAGCTGTCTGTAGCAATGGAGTAGTAAGTGTAAAATTCGGTGGCAAAGAGTTCGTATCTACTTCAATGATGTAGTGATCAGTTTCGTTTATGTAAGCAAATTCTATTACCAATCTCGGTGATTTGGCTGGATCTAGATCATGGGAATAACACTCCCTCTTCCCTAGCCCGCCATCAATAATGAAGACCATACTGTTTCCTGCGCTCCATGCTGGCAAGTCTATCAACTCCTGTACGATTGGAGTAAGGTCAGGTGACTGATACAGCGAATCCGTTTGCCAGGCTTCGAGGCTGTCCCAGTTCGTTGTATTAGCAGTTGATGTTCTTCCAGAAATATCATAGTTTCCGGAACCATCCGTGAAAGTGCCAGGAGTAGCATTCAATTCGCCATAGATCGACAAATTCACACCAGTGGAGTGATTCGCATAAGATGTGAACTCAATATATGCATTCGTGATCACAGCAGTCGATGGAATATTGATATTTTGAAACCGCATACCAACGATATACGGACCTGAAGGAGGGCCTTGATTTAAATAACCAAAATCAAGATCATTACTCCAGGTAAAGGTGTTACCGGATGTTACTTCCTGTTCGGCATCATCAGAATTAGCCTGAATAGGTAGAGAGTCCTTAGGGACATTGATCAAAAATATATAGGATCCATCGACTCCGGAATAAGTCGAATCGATCATAACATCTCCTCCATCCAACGAACCGCTGGCATTGACATCATCATAGAGATAAAGTTTAACATTATTTGCTGCAGTTTCAGCGGGATCAAAAATACCATCAGCATTTGTGTGGTCATCAAAGACAAAACCGCTCAAAGTATCTGCATCGAAATTTGAACAAGCCACGGTGACAAAAACTATCGCTGTATCGCATTTAGAAGGTGAAGAAGTATCACAGACCTCATAGGTAAAAGTATCCCTGCCAACAAAACCAGGATCAGGCGTATAGCTTATCGAACCATTAAGATTGGCAACAACTGCAGCTGATAAAGGACTGTCCACGACCGAAACATTGACCGTATCTATACTCCAATCATTTGAGAGCACGGTAATATCGGTCGTTATATCATGGTAAACCAGTACAACATCATCTATCGCAAATGGACTTGGTGAGATTGCCGGGCAACCGCAAGATGCCCACTGGACAGAAGGGTCAATGGTTCCAGAATTAGCGTCAACATAGGGCGGCCCTCCAGGCGGGGTAAGATCAACTACCGCTATGTTACCGGTTATTATTCCACTTCCTGTATTGTTTGAATTACTACTAATAGTTATAGTGCCACAAGTAAGTCCGACCACGGTCTTTTTATTATCCCAGTCAGTAACATTAATGCATCCACCATTATTTGTAAATATCCGTCCGGGATTTAAGTTATCCCACAAACCATTTATTGTGATCGATCCTTGATTGAATACATCGTAATTTGATTTGAAGCGGGAGTTCCCAACTATGTTCCCATAGTTAAACAATAAGCTGGCATCCAGTTGATCAAAGTTTCCCTGGATGAGCGCGCTTCCATAGTTATTAAACGTAGCTGAATTTCTGCTATTCATAGCATTGGACACATAGATAGAATCATAATTATTGAAAGTTGCTTCATTACGCACATCCAATCCATTGTTTTCAGTGATGGTGCCATAATTGTTAAATGTACCGTAATCGACATCCAGATTACTGAATATCATTGATCCGTAGTTATTGACCACACTATTGGTATCAGCGGAATAAAGAATATTAAACGTCTGAGGATTTGTTGCACAATTTTCGAGGATCCCACCATTCATCGTAATGGTTCCTGTGTAATCTGCACCAGCAGCAAGACATAGCTTCTGACCTGAATTCACGGTATAATTGCTCGGGTCAGCTCCGTTTATCGTGCTAGTACAACCGGTAGAGGGGCATTGACCATATACCTCCACACCTACACTTATCAGCAGAAATAAAGCCCCGATAGTGATTAATATTTTAAATAATCCACTCAAATGAATCCAAATACATTATCTTAATTACTTATGTATTAAACAAGGTATATCTTTCCTGCTTTCTTACGTTTTTTGAGAGGAGTTGTTTTGGTAAAAATTGAGGATGGTCATTGAGAATTGAGGAGTGGCTTCACCACATCGCTTTGTTTTATGGAAGAGTCAATGTAAATTGATCACCATTGACTTTTAACAATAACTCCACACGAGCAAATGAGCACATGAACAAATGAACTCTATTCCGGAGGACTCACTGAATATCCGAGTTGGCTCATCATAGCCATATTATCGAAGTACGCATCTTCTCTGACGAACTTGCCATCATCGTTGGTTTGCCAAACACTGAATCCATGAACTTCCATTGGATTGTTGGTTGGTGGGTTCTCCATGAAAGGCCCAGTGTTGGTTCCGGTTACAGTCCAGTAAATATAGGATGTTCCATCTTTGATGGTGAATTTATCCATTGTGACATTAAAATCTGGGAAGGCAGATATGAAGTTTTTCATATTTGCTTCGTAGGCAGCTTTATCAGCACTTTCCTCAACACCATTAGTAGTGCGCACCACATTATCAGCTACAACTTCTGGCAGTTTTGCATTTCCACTATTCCATGCTTCCACAACCTGGTCCATTTTCTGACTCATTGCCTCATGCTGAGTCGTCATCGCAGCATCCATCTCTTCCATGACAGCCGTCTTAACCTCTTCCATTGATGGCGGTTGTTCACAAGAAGCAAACAGGAAGATCATACTAACAGATAAAAATAAATATCTCATGATTTGGAGTTTTAGTTTGATTAAATATATAATTTATTTTGAAACTGAAAAGTATATTTGAGATTAGATTTATTCACCCTATTGTAACAGGGGGTTTGCTCATCTCTCCGTGGTAATATTTATCCATCTAACAGGAAGAGAAATCAATGCGGAGGATGATGGATATCTCTTCCTTTCTTTTGTTCTCTGATACTGTGAGTTATCGTCACAATGATATATATCATTATGATGATCATGGATATTAATGTAATAATTGCGGCCATTTCCTAATTATTGATATTACAAAGTTAATATTCATTTGATAAATTTCAGTAATTTTTCTAACAGCTTATTCTTCTCAGCAATCTAAAATAGCATTAATAAGATGGGCATAATTCGTATCTTAAGTATAGATAAGACCTTGCCTGTTCAGCTTGTTTGCTCGGATCATGATCAAAAAAGTTTCCTTAACTATCGCCTTCATTTTGTTGTTTTGATGCTACGAATAAGTCAGTGCCAGATACAATTTAATCTAATGAATTGTTCTAATCAATCTCATTGACCTATAGATGATTATTATCATAGTAAAATGTAACCAACGTCATTCTTACTAAGTGGATCTTCCGGTAAGTTCATCTTGTACCAAATTGACTACCTATGAATTCTTTCCATAGACCTCTGTTTATTGTTGTTACTTTTTTACTGGTTTTCCTTTTTCTGCACCAATCTTGCCACTACTTCATGGTTCAGAAATCAACTTCAGACTTTAACACAACCTTGGCCAGCTTTGGGGATGCACATAAACACTTTGCAGTCAACCAGGGAATGAATCTTTACCGATTGAATGCAATTTCAATAGATTCTACAGGCATTCAAGCTATTGCGAATTTTAGCAAATCAGGTGAATTCCTTTATGCCGAGGACAAAAGTTATCGTTACACGAAAACAGAAAGGGAAATTCTACATGAGGTTCATTTTTACCTAAATAACGAATCAGAACCTCTAGAGGAAGGGAAAGTCCGCATACCTTATTCTGATATCAAAGAAATCCGGATCCTTGATAAAGATGAAGGGAAAACTGTGGCGTCTTATGTTGGTGCATCAATTGCAATTGCAGGAGCAACAGCCGGTCTTATGACAGCCCTGATTATTGCACTCAAGAGCTCATGTCCCTATGTGTATGTAAACAATGGAGAGGTCTTCGTTTTCGAGGGAGAGATCTTTGGTGGTGCGATCGCTAAGAATCTTGCAAGAGATGACTATCTCCCATTACCTTCAATAATAGATGAGGATGGGAAATATTCTATAAGGATCAGCAATGAACTCAAAGAGCGTCAATACACAGATCTTGCAAATCTTATCGTCGTGGATCACCCGAAGGGATCAGAAGTGTTACTTGATAAAAAAGGAAATGCGAAATTGATCAGCGATCCGCAAAGCGTTACTTCAGCTCATTCATATAACGGGCAAGACCTTACCGCCACACTTAAAGAGAAAGACAGTTCAATTTACTTTTTTAATGATGTTGAAAATTCAGAAAACGGGATCATAATGAAGTTTGATAAGCCTGCAAGTGCTGGTAATGGAAAGCTATTGTTAAAAAGTAAAAATACATTGTGGGGTGATTATGTGTTTGGCGAATTCCTCAAGAGCTTTGGAAGTTACTTTGACGAATGGATGGAAGAGTTGGCAGAAAAGCCAGCATCAGATGCATTATTAAACGGTCGCGAACGCAACTTCCCTCTTTCGATCTATATCAAAGATGGCGGTCAGTGGCAGATGGTAGAGTATCTCAATACTGTTGGGCCGATGATGTTTAGAGATTTTATCGTACCCATCGATCTCAACGAGATCGCCGGGGATGAGGTAGAGATCAAGATCGAAACCGGTTTTATGTTCTGGGAAATTGACTATGCTGCTATGGATTTCACGGATGACATGGACCTTGATGTTTCTTATTTGCTTCCTGTTTCTGCAACCAATGCGACAGGAGAAGACTTTAGATCGAAACTTGATAAGAAAGACGGAAATTTCATGGCTCAGGAGAATATAGGTGACAGGACAGATATTGTATTTAATGTACCATTGATGAAAGAAGATAACGAACGCTCTGTCTTTCTTCATACTCATGGTTATTACGAGTTAATACGTGACTTTGAAGGACCTCCTAACATCGCAAAGCTTAATAAATTCAAAGAAGCCACTTATTTTTCTGAATACTCTCGCTTAGGTTACATCAAGACACTCAACTGGGAGGACAACTATGCCCTTACTAAATAGGATTGATAATGGCAATACATCACATATCTGAGTATAATTTGAGAGACTTTCCAAAGCAGGCTTCTCCATTTGTGTTAAACAGCTTCGAATTGTTGAAACTTAAAGCAATGGTCTTCGGTCATATGTTCAAGAATGTTTTGGCAAAAACAGGTAATCCATTTAAAGCAGTAAAAGTTATTCAACAATTAAGAACGAAGTATCAAAATGTATATGGAGCTGTATACCTCAATAAAGTAGCTAAAGTTGAAGATCGCCTTCATTGGAGACTTGCAGCACCGGGTTTCCCGTCCAAAGCGATCAATAAACGGCTGGAAAACGAGATCAACCGATTGATCCCCGGACAAACCCGATTTGGTATGCAAAGCATAATTTTCGCCATCACAAAGAAATGCAGGATGAATTGTGAGCACTGCTTTGAGTGGGATAATCTCAATAAAAAAGATGTGCTAAGCACTGACGACATCATTCAAACCGTCATAAAATACCAGGAGTATGGTACAACCCAAATGATGTTCAGCGGAGGCGAACCACTTCTCAGGATCAATGATATTTATAAAATATTGGAAGCAGTACGAAAAGATATAACTGACTTTTGGATCATTACTTCCGGCTTAGGTCTCAGTGCTGAGGTGGCCGCGCGTCTGAAAACATCCGGACTGACAGGTGTCTTGATCAGTGTCGATCACCATGTCCCAAATGAACATGACAAATTCAGAGGCTATGAGAGTGCTTTTGATAATGCTATGCAAGCCGTTTGCAATGCAAACAGAGCCGGACTAGTAACTGCTTTTTCACTCTGCGCCCGAAAAGAGTATGTCTCGAACGAAAATTTATCAGCTTATATGGATCTTGCAAGAAATATGGGAGTATCTTTTGTGCAGATTATCGAAGCAAGGGCTGCCGGCAAATATTTTGGGAAAGAAGTTAAACTTGATGACGAAACTGTGCAATTGCTGGAAAAGTATTACACCGAATATAATTCTTTAAATGAGTTTAAAGATTATCCCATCATCAACTATTTTGGTTATCATCAGAGACGAGTAGGTTGCTTCGGTGCAGGTAACCGTTTCTTTTATATAGACACGGATGGGAATGCCCAAAGCTGCCCGGTATGCGCAAACAAAGCCGGCAAAGTAACAGACCGATCAGCGGATGAGATCGTTGATTCTCTTGCTAAGACCGCCTGTTTTGATTATGAAAAGACCACTTTATAATGTAATACGGCAAAAGTCTTTGATCTTAAAAGCTCGCAGAAGCAAATAATCAAGATAAGGTGGAAAAGCAAGTTAGATAGTGAGGTAATTACCATTTATATTAGCTGCATTATAAAGATCTAATGAAAGTAGGAGTCATCAAGGAGATCTCGCCGAAAGAAAATCGGGTTGGAGCAACTCCAAAAACGGTCGAAAGACTGATCAAGCAAGGATTCGAGGTATATATCCAAAAGGGAGCAGGTAAGGGTTCCCAGTTCAGTGATGAAGATTATGAAAGAGCAGGGGCTAAAATATCCGAGGATGCCGGTCATGTTTTCCAGATAAGTGACATTATTCTGAAAGTTCAGCCTGTGACAGATGAAGAGATAACGTTGATGCATGAAGGGCAGGTCATGCTCAGTTTCTTGTATCCGGCTCAAAACAAAGACTTACTTAAGAAACTTTCAGCAAAGAAGATCAATGCGATCGCTATGGATGCCGTACCTCGGATTTCCAGGGCACAAAAAATGGATGTACTTTCTTCTATGGCGAATATTGCAGGCTACAGATCTGTAATTGAGAGCGCGAATTATTTTGGAAGGTTCCTGAACGGACAGATCACGGCTGCGGGGAAAGTTGATCCGGCCAAAGTACTTATAATTGGAGCAGGAGTTGCCGGATTGGCAGCTATTGGAACAGCAAAGTCTCTTGGTGCAGAAGTTCGGGCCTTCGATACAAGGTCTGAAGTTGCCGAACAGATCCAAAGTATGGGTGCTCGATTTCTTACTGTGGAAATTGAAGAAGAAGGTGGTACTGCAAGTGGTTACTCCAAGGTGATGAGCAAAGAATTCATAGAAGCTGAAATGAAACTCTTTCTTGAACAGGCAAAGGAAGTCGATATCATTATAACTACTGCACAGATTCCCGGACGAGAAGCTCCGAAGTTAATCCTGGACTATCATGTAGAAGCTATGAAGGCGGGATCCGTGATCGTTGATCTTGCTGCTCAGACGGGAGGAAACTGCACACTTACACGAAAAGACGAGGTATTTAAAACCGATAACGGAGTTCTTATTTTAGGAAAACTTGATCAACTCCCGGCACAAGCGAGTCAGCTTTATGGAAATAATTTATGTCACATGTTAGACGACATGGGCAAAGCTGAGAATTTCAAAATTGACATGGATGACGATGTCATTAAGAGAGCCATGGTGACTTATAATGGCGAGATCCATTGGCCACCGGAACCGCTCACAGTGAGCACTGTCCCTGTAAGCGGTGATCAGGCAGAGAATCATCTACCTCAATCAAAGACGCAAGAGGAGCTAGCGCGAAAAAGAGGAATCACCACGATCATTGCTCTGGTGCTGATCGGGATCTTTTTATTTGCTTTATCGAGGGTAACACCTTCTGATTTTTTACAGCATCTTACAGTTTTTGTTCTTGCTGTTTTTATAGGTTGGCAAGTCATCTGGAATGTGACACATGCATTGCATACACCTTTGATGGCAGTGACAAATGCGATAAGCGGTATAATCATTATTGGTGGATTGCTTCAGATCCGGGCTGATATTACAAATCCGATCACCATACTGGCCTTCATAGCTATTTTAGTAGCAAGTATCAATATTGTAGGTGGTTTTTATGTCACTCACCGTATGTTGAAAATGTTTAGAAAGTAAAGTCATGATCACAGCCCCTATACAAACCGCCTCTTATTTGTTAGCAAGTATTTTATTTATTCTGAGTTTGGCTGGCCTCTCATCGCAAGAAACAGCAAAGAGAGGGGTGGTCTTCGGCATTGTGGGGATGTTTATCGCAGTAATATCTACTGTATTAGGAGAAGACATCCAGGGACATGTTTATATTTTGACGGCAATTGTGATCGCTTCTGTTATTGGAATATGGGTTGCACGAAAAGTGGAAATGACTGCTATGCCGGAATTAGTAGCCATCCTTCATAGTTTTGTTGGACTCGCTGCAGTTCTCGTTGGATATGGATCATACCTGAAACCTGAGAATCAAGCTATGACCGGTGTTGAACACAACATTCACGTGATAGAAGTATTTGTTGGTTGTTTTATTGGAGCAATAACTTTTACCGGATCAGTCATTGCCTGGGGGAAATTACAGGGAAGCATCAGGAGCAAGCCGTTGATCTATCCCGGACGACATTTTGTTAATGCTGTGTTAGTGATCGTTTGCATTGTTCTGGGAGTGATGTTCACCAATGCAGAGCCTTCAATGGGAGTCATTTACCTAACAATAATGGTTGGTATTGCCTCTTTTATTGGTATTATGTTAGTGATGGCTATTGGAGGTGCAGACATGCCTGTTGTTGTTTCTATGTTAAATTCATATTCCGGGTGGACAGCTTCGGCAGCCGGATTCATGTTAGGGAATGATCTTCTGATCATCACAGGAGCTCTTGTTGGGAGTTCTGGAGCTATTCTCTCAATTATTATGTGCAATGCAATGAATCGGTCTTTCTTTTCGGTTATCCTTGGTGGATGGGGTCAGGTAGCCACCGGCGAAGCAAAAGCGATGACCGGTGAAGTCACCGCAACAGATCATGATGAAGTTGCCAAAGTTCTGGAAGATGCCCGATCTGTAGTTATTGTACCCGGGTACGGGATGGCGGTGGCAAAGGCCCAGCACCCAGTCTACGAACTTGTGAATAAACTAAAAAAAGGCAGCGCGAACGGGAAAGAAGTACGCTTTGGTATTCATCCTGTTGCAGGAAGGCTTCCCGGGCATATGAACGTACTTTTGGCCGAAGCAAATGTTCCATATGATATTGTACTTGAAATGGATGAGATCAACGACGACCTAAATGAAACTGATGTAGTATTGGTTATCGGTGCTAATGATATTGTAAATCCCAGCGCTCTTGAAGATCCCGGAAGTACGATCTACGGGATGCCGGTTATCGAAGTCTGGAATGCAAAGAAAGTGATCGTCATGAAGCGGTCCATGGCAACCGGATATGCAGGAATTCAAAATCCGCTGTTCTTCAAAGAAAATACCAATATGCTTTATGGTGATGCTAAAGACTCTGTCGATAAAATACTTGCTCACCTGAATTAGATCTACAAATTAAATGATCCAGATCTATGGATTGTTTTGTTTATTAGCCTAATACATAAACACCTCTAAAATATAAAGGCCCTCCAATATGGAGAGCCTTTTTAAATTTAGAAAAGCGATGCATAATCTATTTCTTCACAATCCTCATTATCGCTTTTCTATTTTCGTTATCAGAAAGCTCGATCAGATATACTCCCGGAGCGCCATTGATTTCAAGATCAATGGTACTCGAATTATCAACTGTTCGAAATCCGATCTCTTTACCACTTATAGTATATAGTGTAGCACTTAATATTGTTTGTGCATTTATAAACTCGACAGAAAATTTACCATTCGTTGGATTTGGATATATGGTAAATTCATCTTCAAATGTATTCTCTACGATTCCCACTGTGGTGATAGTCTTGCACGCTGAAGTATCGACACATCCATTATTGTCGACCCTGACTGCATAGCTTCCATTAACACCTGCCGTAAAACTTTGTGCAGTAGCACCTGATATTGCGCTGAATGAATTGTTACAATCCAACCATTGGTACGCCACACCTGTAGCATTACTTGTCACGGTAACTCCACTCAGAGATATTCCTGTATCAACTGAATTGACCGTGAGGTTCAATGTCACCATCGAATCACATCCATTTTTTGCTCCACCCTGAATTAAAAATGTCGCACTGCTATTACTTGAAGTATAAGTGTTTCCGTCGATCCATGTGATCGCATCACACTCATCACGCTGATCTGTGCCATTCGCCGGACCTAAAATCGTGAGGTTAAGTGTTACAACAGAATCACAACCATTTTTTGCAGCACCCACGAAAGTATATGTTGCACTATTGTTACTGCTTGTATATGTATTCCCATCGATCCAGGTCATCGAATTACATTCACTGTAGGTATCCGTTCCTGTCGGTGAGTTCACAATGGTAAGATCGAGAGATACTACCGAGTCACAACCATTTTTAGCAGCACCGGAGTAAGTATAAGAAGCAGTATTGTTGCTTGAAGTGTATGTATTACCATCAACCCATGTATACGCGTTGCACTCTGTTCTTGCATCACTTGCAACTGCGGAGTTGAGGATTGTCAGATCAAGAGACACGACAGAATCACAACCATTTTTTGCAGCACCCACAAAAGTATATGTCGCTGTGTTGTTACTTGCCGTATATGTATTTCCATCGACCCATGTGAATGCATTACATTCATTTTGCACATCTGTGCTGCTTGCCGAAGGAACAATGGTAAGGTCTAGTGTAACAATTGAATCGCAACCATTTGAAGCTCCTCCTCCATAGTTATAAGTTGCCGTATTATTATTTGCGGAATAGGTATTTCCGTCAATCCAGGTGAACACGTTACATTCTGTTCTGGTATCTGTACCCGAAGAAGGAGCACAGGCTGAGGAAGCTTGCCCCCAAATGCTAAAACATCTGCCATAACTTGTATAACTACCGGGAGTGCCATCCGTCGTCGGATAAGGGCCGGTCCCGCTGTGAAATACATTTCCGATTACTGCATAATAGTAAATCCTGAACTCGACGGATGAACTGGTCACCACGTTGGTTGTTCCAAGGTTAACAGAAGTAAGGTTATAATTAGAAGTACCCGGTGTGAATTCACCAAGTGCAGTTGCAAAACCATCCTCGCTCCATCGTAATTGCATTTTAATCCCTGTTGTTGTTGGAGCAGCACCATGAACTATAAATCTGTCAAACTGTACATCATCGTTAAGATCTAATGTATAAGATAGATACGGGTCTGTAGCTGCATTAACAGTGGCAGAATCATTTGGATTTGTCCATACATTCCTGTTATCATTATAAGGGACGAGACCACTATAATTTTGCGAAGCTGTAGATATCTCTGAAGACAAACCTGTTCCGGTTTGCGGATACGAATAAGTAAAAGTGTTTTGCCCCGTCCAATAGACGAGCTCAGAAGTCTGCGCTTGTACTGTTACTGAGAATAGGCTTATTAAAAGCCAATAGTACATTTTCTTCATAATCTTAGGATTTAACTTAATTAATACTTTTTAAAACATGTAAATGAGGTCTTCAGACGATATCATCGACAGCATATCAGAAATGGAAAACCAACATCAAATTCAATCAAATAAAAAATACGAGTCGTTGATTAGAAATGTTTTATGAAGAAGGAAGTTTCTCTGGATCTTAAATGAAACATTATTGTTTTAGGAGATCGAAAACCAAAAATTTAACCTCGGTTCATTCGATCGAAGAGGTGAGTGATCCTATACAGGATCTTCATTTTAAGTGATGAGTCCAAGCTTTTTAGTGATACGGATTATAACAACAGGTATGACCCCTGCAAGAACGATATACATTAAATCCTTTGGAGAAATTTCATGAAGAGCAAGCACTTCTTTTGACATAGGCCAGAAGTAAACCATTAGTAAAAGAAAAATACAAAACCCTACCGCCAACCAAACATGAATGTTCTTAGTGATCGTATTGCTGAAAAATGAAGTTTCAGAAGAGATCAGGCTCAGAGGGTGCAGCAGCTGTGCGAAGGAAAGTGAGAAGAAAACAATGGTATTAGAGTGTGCGGGGCTATAATTTTCAAAGATGCGGCAATATACAAAGATAGCCAGGACAGTACTTGTAACTACAGACGCATATACTACTATCGATATCCAGTTTCCTCTTGTGATCAATGGTTCATTTATAGACCGGGGTTTAGACTCCATGACCCTACGACTCTCTTTACCCATACCCAAAGCGAGAGCCGGAAATACATCTGTGACAAGATTCAAAAACAGGATCTGAAGAGGTAACAAAGGCAATACCATGTTAGAGAAAGCTGCTATCGCTACGATCATGATCTCAGATAAATTGCATGAGAGCAGGTAAATAATGAAATTCTTCACATTATTATAGATCGTTCTTCCCTGTTTTATAGCCACGACCAAGGAACCGAAGGAATCGTCCTTCAACACCATATCAGCGGCTTCCCTTGCAACTTGTGTCCCTCTCATCCCCATAGCAATACCAATTTCAGCCTTCTTCAGTGCAGGAGCATCATTAATTCCATCCCCCGTCATACCAACAACATATCCTTTTTCCTGGTAGAATTTTACAAGCTGGAATTTCTGCTCAGGAGTTGTTCTTGAAAAGAAGTCACAATCTTCGATGTTCTTCTGGCTGGCCGAATCGGCCAAATTCATTTCGGCTAATTGCTTTCCTTCCAGTCCGGTGATCTCTTTCTTTTCGTCGATCAAGCCAACCTTTAAAGCAATAGATCTGGCGGTTTCATAATGATCTCCTGTTACCATAACGACTTTTATTCCCGCTTTTCTGCACTGTTCCATCGCCAGTTTTACATCCTGACGGGGAGGATCAAGAAAAGCTGTCATTCCGGCAAAAACCATATCCTCCATGAATGCATCATCTTTGTGTTCTGAATCTTTAAATGCATAACCAAGAATTTTCATACCCTCGGCTGCGAACTTTTTTTCCAGATCGAGCAAAGTTTGTTTTTCAGAGGCTGATAGTGTAGCCAGATCGTTTTCAGCTTCTTTGAATTTACATTTATCTAATATTTCAGACACCGACCCTTTGGAAGCGGTAAAAAAACCTTTCTCTCTTTGGGTTAATACTCCCATGATCTTGGTCTTTGAATCAAAAGGAACTTCATTTATCCTCCGAGTTGTAGATAATATATTGCTATGAAGAGAGCTGTCATGATGAATACTAAACTTTAGCAATGCGATCTCCAGAGGATCACCAACTTCATTTTTCCCCTCTTCGTACACAGCGTTATTACAGATGATCGCGACTTCTTTTAGTCGATTCAAGGCAATCAGATCTGTTTCATTGGTATGTAGGGTTATCTTACTGTCATCTTCGGACCATTGAGTTTCGAGCTCGGTTCCATTGGGAAGAATAACATTTTGAACTTTCAGTTTATTCTCTGTAAGCGTGCCGGTTTTATCCGTCAGAATAATATTGGCGCTTCCAAGCGTTTCGACAGCAGCAAGTTTCTTGATTATGACCTGTTGTTTTGCCAGTCGTAACATACCCCGAGCCAAAGCGATCGTTGCAACTATGGGTAAGCCTTCAGGTATGGCAGCCACAGCCAGAGCAATAGCTGTTTCGATCATGAGATAAACTTCTCGTTGTTGCCACAAACCTATACCCAAAAAGGGAAGAGAAATAGCGATGACCAGATAGATCATTTTTTTACTGAAGGACTGAAGTTTCTTGTCTAAAGGAAGTTCATCTGAAGATGAATCCAACATTCCGGCTATCTTACCTAATTCGGTCTTTGAACCGGTATTATAGAGAATTGCTTTTGCATTTCCGCGGGTTACAGATGTGCCCTTAAACAAAACATTGATCTTATCCGCAGTGATGGTATCCTCCTGAAGTACATCAGTGGATTTGCTGACGGGGAAGGACTCACCGGTTAATGGCGACTCATCCACCTCTATATTGTTTACCTGGATCAAACGTGCATCAGCCGGGATGATGTCCCCAGCCTCGAGATAGATCATATCACCCGGAACAAGCGTTTCCGATGAAACTTCTACAAGAGAACCATTACGATATACTTTGGTAAAACTCTTATCAAGTTCTTTAAGGGCAGCCATAGATTTTCTAGCCTGGAATTCCATAATAAACCCTATGACTGCATTTACTATGATCACCAGAAAAATCGCGATAGCTTCTGTATAATCACGGAAGAGTATGGAAGCTCCGGAAGCGAGAATCAATAAATAAACAATAGGGCTATTGAACTGTGAAAGAAGGATGGTAAAAATACCGGTCTGCTGAGGTTCTGGAATCTTGTTTGGACCGTATTTGGCGAGTCTTTTGCTAACCTGCTCGGAAGAAAGTCCCCCGGTGCTACTTTCCAGGCGACTTATAACTTCATCTGTATCGATCCTATGGACCACTTCGCTAACTGCTTCCATGATGCTAACATAAATAAACAGAACGAGAGTAATTCTTAAAAATAAAAGACCAATATAAGATGAGCAGGGTAAATATCACTCCAATTACTTGTAGATAAATATTGGTTAATTCATTGAGATCATTTGATCGTGTCTATCAATATAGTCTCTTGCATAAACTATCTCAGGACGATCATTAGAGGCATCTTTACTAAGTTCGATCAATTGAGAAAAATACTTCAGGGCTTTATCGTTGTCACCATATTTCTCAGCGGCAAAAGCTGCACCATAAGTACCATGGAAGCGATTTTGACTTTTCGTCAGGCTCATTTCAAATGCCTGCAGTGCTTTACCATAGTCTTCTAAAAGCAGATATAGCTCACCTAACAACTCTCTGGCAGGTATAACTTCCCCCGGTGTTACCGGATGTTTCGCAGTGTTTTCTTCCATATCAGCGGCTTCCAAAAGGCTGGTCTCAGCTGTTTCGTTATCTCCTTCTGCAAAAGCGATCCATCCTTCCGATATTTTGATCTGTATATTTACCTGGTTTGACTTGTACTCATCATTTGCCTCATTTAGTATTGCATAATTTGTTTTGAGATTTGCTAACTGAGACTTTGCCTTTTCAAGATCATTGACATGAACTGCTCCTAATAGGCTGCTGAAGTTTATGATCGAAGCTTCCCATGGGAATTTTTCCCATGGACTGTTTTTCAATGGTAATTCAAGCTCTGCTGCCTTTTTCCAATCTTTCATTTCGATTGCATGTCTTGCAGGAATAGCGGCAAGTGCATATGCTGAAGGTAAATTAAAAGGATATGCTATCTCCACCGCAAGTGTGTAATTGAGGATCTCATCAGCTTTATCGATTTGAGAAGTTTGCAAGTATGCATACATAAGGTAGTCCAAAGCATGAAGTTCATTAAACCAATTACCCTTAACACCCAGTTTATCCATATAACATTGAGCTGAAGTAGCACTTCGCATATTAGACTCTATAGACTCTTCCCATAATCCAAGCCTCGTGAAGATATGTGAAGGCATATGCTGAGCATGAGCTGATGATGGTGCGATATCAGCATATTTGCGTGCAGAATTAAGCGCAAGATGCGCTAACTCAGGATAATCATAACTATGGATTATATAGTGTGCTACTCCAGGGTGATTAGGTTCCTGAGGAAATATTTTGTTGAGTATCTCTCCTGCTGCTCTCTGGTTGGTAAATTCCTTATCCGAAGGATCCACAATGGAATTTAACGCTAATGCATAGAAGATGGCAGCCTCTTTGTCATCAGGGTATGCCTTATATATCTTTTCCATGGCATTCACATATGCATTTGATCTTGTTTTATGATCTATGTTTTGCCAGTCTTTATAGTATTGAGCAATAGCATCGATATACAGGGACTCTCTTTCATTCTTCGTATTAAGTGCCTGTGCAATTGAGATAGCTTTAGAACTTTTTTCAAGAGCTTCTTCTTTAGGAGGTGACCAAAGTTGATGATAGTTGCACATAGCCACACCCCAATATGCGATTGCACATTTTGGATCACTTGCTATAACACTTGCAAATACTTTTTCAGCTTCGCTATACTCAAAAGAGTGCAGTAAGGCAATAGCAAGCTCAAAATCCTCTTGTACTGATTCCATACAATCCAATCCAAAATTGACACTCCCGAATTGTTCAGGACCGCACAGTGCGAGTTCTCCTTTTAGCAATTCCAAAGAGTCGATCTGTTGTTGATCAACTGATACTTTTTGCGTGCAAGAGATAAAAAAGGTAAACGAAAGCAATATAACTGCTGTAGTTAATAGGGTGAATAGATATTTCATGAGTGAAGAGTTGAGGTGATCGAAACATATTATTATTAAATTTAATGAAAAATGCCCACTAAATTTTTAATATCTACAATTAAGCGATCCACTTCTGAGGAATCAGTCCCGTCATAATATCCCCGTATTCTTCTATTTGGATCGACTAGAACTAACTGTTCACTGTGAATAAAATCTTCAGGACCCCCATCCCCATCATCCACGGTCAACATAAAACCCTTCCTTGCCAGATCATAGAGTTCTTTTTTCTCTCCTGTATACATTGTCCATGCATTTGGATCGGCATTATAATGAACCATATAGTTGTACAGAATATCAGAGCTATCATAGTCCGGATCGACTGTGAAAGACAATATGTGAACCAAGGTATTCGACCGGTAAGCATCCTGAACCCTGGTAAGCTGACTTGTCATCAGCGGGCAGATCGAACCACACCGTGTGAAGAAAAAATCAGCTACAATGATTTTCCCATTTACCTCCTTACTTCCAGCTATTTTTCCATCCTGATCGACAAATTGAAACGACGGTAACGTATGGTTTGGAGGACCAAATACAGGCAAGTCCTCAGCCTGATCTTTATTTACAATTAAATATACTGCGGAAAGCAGGAAGAGGCCAGCCAGAAGAAATATCCATTTGAATTTGTCTGCCATTCAACAAATATCGCAATTTAATGGGTTCATTTGTTCATAATGAGCACGTCAATGAGGTCAATTTAAGAAGTAATATGACGCGGCGAAGCCGCACCTTCATTATCACATTAGCAAATTACCGAATTATCACATTAACTCTCCTCTCTCCAGATCTAATTGTCAAAAAGTCTTATCTCCAGGCACTGATAATAATGCTCATAATGGTCACTGAAACTGTCCAGAAACCTGCATTAATAAAGATATACTTGAAGTTTTTAAGTTCGAATAGTGCATTGATAGCGATCATCGGTAAAATAAAGAAAATACTGAGGAAGAGTCCGTGGACTATTCCATGTGTAGGAGTTCTGAATGTGGCTCCATATTTTTCGGATATTGTTGTTCTTAGGTTATGAACTTCTGACCCCACAACCTCAAATCCTTCTTCGTTCATGAGGAGTGAGTCTATATGCATCTGGTGAATGATCAGAGATGATAGTATGAAGGATAACATCACAGAAAACAGGATCATAAAGCCGAAGATCTTGATCATGTTACCGCCTTTCAGTTCTTCTTCTGAAAGTTTTCCGTGTTTCATCCATGCATTTCCAAATACTTTTGGATTGTACCAGATGAATCCCAGTATCAATGGTACTAGAGCTGCTACTAAGTTTGCAATTACATTCATGAGTTTTTGGATTACTTGGGTCTAATATATTGATCTATTTTGAGAGTTGTTCTGATCTGGGCTTTGATTTTTTACCGCAGAAGGCGCTGAGGTCTTACCGCAGAGGGCGCTGAGGTTTCTTTCCAGAGAGTATTAAAAATAAAAACATTTATATCTTTTTATCGTATATGTTTTGATATAAATGCACCGTAATTCTACATACTTAAGCGACTCGTTTGCAGTTAAGTTGGCAGTTAAAGTTATGATTTTGATCTGTTTTCTTTTCACAGCGCAGATATATGCTCAGTCTGGTTTATGTGATCCGGGGACACCATTTTTTGTTGTCGATCTTAGCAATTCTCCCGATTCCGTATATGTTTCACCAGTTACCTCTAGAAGCAACCAATGCTGTGGGCTCAGTAATCCCTTTGTTTGTGTTGAATTTGAAATTCACTTACATCCACAGACTAGCGGTGTGAACTTCGGTATTTTTTCCGGCGCAATTCCTCCTGGATCACTTAGCTACCAGGTCAATTGTGGCCCTGCGGTATCCGTAGGGGAACCGATCTGTTTAAGCGGACCGGGACCGCATATCCTCACATTTTGTAAACCCGGGGGAAACGCTAATGAATATTTTATCTCTGCAATACCAATTCTACCTCTTGCTCCGGATATAAACCTTACAGAAAATTGTGACTTAACAATATCTGTTGAAGGCCTCAACCCTGATTCTACTATTACGTGGAGAGATATCACACCGGGATCAGGTGGCATGTATACTAGCTATTTCAGCTGTACAAGTGGCTGTGATACCACAACTATCAGCAGCCCACCAAACCCTCCTGCATTCATCGAATATGAGGTGTGTGGATGGGTAAATGACACCGTTTGTAATCTGGTTTTTTATAATTGTGATACAGGTCGAGTTAGCATTGTTACTCCGGTGATATCTGCTGTTACAAACGATCCTCAATGTAATAATTTCGACAATGCAGATATCGATATTTCTGTAAACAACATACCAGGTCCCTTAACATACCAGTGGTCAAATGGAGATACTACTGAAGATATTGATTCATTGACTGCCGGAAGTTATATAGTTACTGTTAGTGGCTATTTGGGATGCCAATATTCTGATACTTTCTCTCTAATCGGGCCACAACCTCTACTCATCGATTCGAATATCACTCATGTTTCATGCTCAGGTTTATCTGACGGAAGTATTGACATTACTGTATCTGGTGGTGTACCACCTTATGAATTTATTTGGTCTACAGGAGATACTACTGAAGATATATATGGATTAAGCGCAGGGTCTTACTTCCTTACTGTTATTGGTGCAGACAGTTGCATCTCTACTACAAATGGAATACTGATCAACGATATTGGCTTAGCGATAGTCCTAAACTCAATGAATCATGTTTCATGCTCCGGGTTCAATGATGGGTCAATAGACATTGGAACTATAGGTGGCTCCGGTCCTATTGCTTATAATTGGAGCAACGGAATGACAACTGAAGATATATCCTCTCTATCTCCAGGCTTATATAGTGTTATTGTGATGGATAGCTTAGGTTGTAGTGATACTTCCTCTATTTGGTTGATCAGTCAACCCACGCCATTGGTTGTTAACATCGATACAATTCAAAACCTCACTTGCCCATCATCGAATCAAGCAGTTTTATATGCACAAGTTAGTGGCGGAGTGATGCCTTACAATTATATCTGGTCAAATGGGCAATCAAATGATACGATCTCAAATTTGAATGAAGGATCTTATACTGTCACAATTACCGATCTAAATGGATGTATTGAAACTGATACTGCTACGATCAGTCCCCAATCAAATGTATCGGTCTTTGTAAATGGAACAAATATCCAGTGTAACGGTATGGCTAATGGTTCTGCTGTTGTCTCAGTGAATAACTCTTTAGGTTATACTGTCAACTGGTCCAATGGTCAAGCAACAGATACGATCACAGGTTTATCCAGTGGTTCATATATGGTTACTGTTTCGGATACTTCCGGTTGTGTTATATTAGATACGATCCAGATCACAGAGCCATTGCCAATAGGTAATCAAAGCAGTCAGGCCGATCCAAGTTGTTTTTCATTTAGTGATGGTTCAATACAGTTACAACCATCCGGTGGTACGCCAGCTTATAGTGTAAATTGGTCAAACGGAAGCACGCAACAAAACATTCAAAATTTATCAGCAGGATCATACCAGGTCACTATATCAGATGCAAACGGTTGTTTGGATACAGATACCATTATCCTTGTTGATCCACTCCCGGTATTTTTAAGTATTCAACCACAAAGTCCTACATGTTACAACATTCAAAACGGTGAAGTGACCACGATCGTAAGCGGAGGAACGATGCCATATACTTATTCATGGTCAAACGGAAGTAATAACTCAGACATCTTCGATCTGGGTTCCGGGCAATATACGGTTACGGTTAGTGATGCAAATCAGTGTTCAACTGCTTCAACGGCGACATTATCCTCACCGGATACACCAACAGTAGGAGTTTATCCATCATATTCTCAGTTATTTATGGGAGATAGTGATACCTTTCAAGTATCACACAATTTCAACAGTAGCAATTTGAGCTATTCGTGGACACCGACAATGGGACTAAACTGCTCTGATTGTCAGACAGTGATCGCAAATCCATTTACATCGACATTATATACTTATACTGTTTCGAACATAACCGATCCCGATAATCCATGTTCGGTTTCAGGGCAGTTATATATTGAAGTTGATCCAAATCATCGATATTTTATACCGAATGTTTTTACTCCTAACGGAGATGGAGAGAACGATATGTTTACTGTTTATGGTGTGAATATTATTGAATTTCACATTCAGATCTTCAATCGATTAGGTATCAAAGTGTTTGAGACATCGGATATTGATAAAGGTTGGAATGGAACATACAAAGGAGAGATGCAAAATCCGGGAGTTTATGTTTACGATGTTACTTTAGGTCATGTAAATGGGGAGCAAAGTCATATAGGTGGCAGTGTGACGATCGTTCGGTAACTCTTATATCCCGAAAGGCTAGCTTTTCTTTTTATACCAGGTGGTTGTTTTGCTTATAGCTTCTTCAAGTGAATACTTTGCCTTGAATCCGAAATCTTCTTCTGCTTTATCTGAAGTAAATGTAAAATCAGTGCACGTATATGTAACAGCAAAGCGGCTGAATTTTGGATTATACCTTTTAAATGGTCTGGCTAGAAATGCAATACCTTCAGAGATCGTTGCAATTGTATATGCTACTCCTTTGGGCAGCCATAAGTTCTTAGGGAATATCTTATAGCCGGCTCCTGCCACTATCTGGTCGAAAAATTTAAAAAAGTTGGATGCTTCTCCGTCGGTAATAAAATAAACCTGACCGTTCACTTTAATATTACCCTTCCATAATGCATCAGCTGCAAGTATATGTGCATGTGCCATATTCCCAACATAAACGTGCTGACATTTAGATCTGCCATTTCCAAGTCGGACGTAAAATCCTGTTTTTGCCATATCAACAAGTGAATCGATGTGATAAGGATCATTTTCCCCATAGATATCTGAAGGTCTTAGCACTACTACTTTGAGATCTTCATTATTAGCCTTAATGGAAACTATTTCTGTCAGCTTTTTTGACTTACAATAGACAGTATGATGAGATTCAGGATAGGGTTGAGATTCGTCAATGTTTCTAAGAGGTTTACCGGTGAAGACCGCATCGAGTGAACTTGTGACAACCAGATTCTCAATATTATTATCGTGACATGCTTTTATTATATTTTCAGTTCCTCCAACATTAACAGCCAGAACCTCTTCTTCTGACTTGGTACCCCAATCGATGATAGCTGCAGAGTGTATCACGATATCGATATCCTTGCAAGCTCGAACTACCGCATCGAAGTCTCTAATATCGGCCTGGATAAATTCAATTTGGTCAATGAATTTTCCTTTGAAAGGATTGCAATCAATGACTCTAACTAAACCTACCTTTATCGGACAGTTCTCATCTAAGAACTCTTCTACAATTCTACTACCTAAGAAGCCCGAGCCACCAGTGATGAGGATGTTTGGACGTGTCTTATCTGATGTTGAGTAAGTCATAAGATATATTCTAGCTACTATTGTTGGTAAAATGAGCAAATGAATTCCAAATTTACCCCAATCTTTGATTCGGAATAGAATTCGAGAATCTCGAAAAATTTATCAAATCGTAGATTTGAATTTTTTGGGATAAATGAACAATAGCATGGTAAAAAATAACAAATGTCATTCTTTTGAATGATATAACTCATTGATGTCTGTTTTTTCCCATCGCATTTTTGAGCGGTATTAAAATTACTAAATAGAATAACTTTTAAAACATGGATTCACCAAGAAAGGAGGACAATTTCTTTCCATCCGGAGCGATAGCTTTCTTTGTTCTCTTGCTCATATTGTGTGCCGTTATTTGGTTCACCATTTATTTTATCATGCTATATAGGATTTAAGTTATGGATAGATCAGAAAGACTTGCTTTACTTTTTACCGGTATTATACTGATGGTGTTTATAAGCGCGATACTATTTGCAGTAAAAGCGTTTGACGCCAATGTACCGGAATGTGTTCCTTACGGAGAAACTTTTACAAAAGGAGAACTGATAGCGCTTGATGACAAAACTTATCAGCTGAAATATGTTGCTAAAATGTGGGTGTTTGATCCACCGATCGTCGAGGTTCCTGTTGGTAGTGAGGTGGATATATATCTTGCTTCTCAGGATGTTGTTCATGGCTTCCAGATAAAAGGAAAGAACGTGAACCTTATGGCTGTGCCAGGTGCGATCAACCTTACAAGTGTAAAATTCGACAGGAAAGGAACGTATTATGTTATCTGCCATGAGTACTGCGGTGTAGGTCATCAGAATATGCAGGGCGAGATCATTGTTAAATAGATAATCAAAAAATAAAATGAATATCAGTAAAGGTAATCGAGTAATAATATTGTTAGAATTGATCATACCCACAGTTCTGCTGGTGATAGGAATCTATCATGGATTTCTGCAAACCTTGTATCGGGCTGGATTAATCAGGGAGGATTCCTTCTTTCACCTGAATTACTACCAGGGTCTTACTCTACATGGGGTTATCAATGCTATTGTATTAACAACGTTTTTCGCAGTCGCATTTGGTAATGCCACGATCATATTTTTTCTAAAGAAAGAGATAAACAAAACACTGAACTGGATCTCGTTCTCTTTAATGCTGGTTGGGACTTTACTGGCAGCATGGGCAATGTTAAGCGGTAATGCATCAGTACTTTATACATTCTATCCACCACTTAAAGCGCATCCATTTTTCTACCTTGGCGCTGCGCTGCTGGTTGTAGGAAGTTGGGTTGCGTTCTTCGGCTGGATCCCTTTATATCGACAATGGTACAAGGAAAATCCGGATAAGAAAACTCCTCTTGCGGTATATGGGACAATGGCTAACTTTATTATTTGGTTCATCGCATCTATCCCGGTTGCTGTGGAGATCATTTTCTTCCTCATACCTTGGTCAGCAGGATGGGTAGATAATATAAATATCATGCTGACAAGAGTGCTCTTTTGGTTTTTTGGCCACCCTCTTGTTTATTTCTGGTTGTTACCTGCATACATCATGTATTATACTATGCTACCAAAACTAGCAGGTGGTAAACTATATTCAGATTATGCAGGAAGATTGGTTTTTGCCTTGTTCATAATATTATCTATACCTGTAGGGCTTCATCACCAGTTTGCGGAACCTGCTATCGGACAAAACTTGAAACTTATCCATGCTATTTTCACATTTGGTGTTGCCATACCAAGTTTCCTTACAGCCTTTACCATTTCAGCTTCACTTGAGCACGCCGGAAGGAACAATGGTGCAAAAGGTTTGTTTGGCTGGATGTTTAAGCTTCCCTATTTCAAAAAGGATAAGTTCCTTTTCGCTTACCTGATCTGCGGGTTGTTCATATTCATTTTTGGAGGATTCACCGGAATGGTCAATGCATCATACAGCATGAACGCTGTTGTTCACAATACCGGTTGGATGCCAGGTCATTTTCATATGACAGTTGGTGGTCCGGTACTGCTTGCTATTTGGGGTATGACCATTCATTTACTTCACAAGCTATCAGGCAAGGAGATCAAACTACCGAGTTGGAATGTTATGGTACCCTATTTATGGATGATAGGACTAGCATTCTTTTCGACAGGGCTCATGGTTGGCGGTTTACTTGGTGAACCTAGGAGAACTAACATGGGTATGACTTATATGGATCCATCAAATAGTGATTTTTTCAAGCCCGAATGGATCTTAACAACATTTACAACAGTAATGGGAGGTATTATGATGACTATTTCATCGATCATGTACTTTGCAGTTTTCTTTGGAACTCTATTCTCAAAAAGATCTAAAGAACCTGAGCTGGATTTTCCAGTCGCAGAAGCATACCATGATGAGAAGAATATTGGTTTTGTAAAAAACCTTGCACCCTGGACCATTGTCGCTGTGATCATTATTGTCTTTGCATACTATCCACCTATTAAACAAGCGATAGAAAACACCGGTCCCGGATCACCGAGGTATGAACCAGGAAATCCAATTCCACTGGAACCTACATCAGCAATAGATGAGGCTGAGGATGAAAGCATCGTTAAATACCATGATGAAGAATAAACTCACGACCATATTTTTTGTAATGATCCTGGTGATCCCATTCCTGATATTTTTTACCTGGAATAAAGTGATCTCAGGAAATCAACCCCTCCAAATTCTGGGCCCTGTGGTTGAAACCGATAATGGTAAAGAATTTCATAAAATAGGTGATTTCGAATTCATCGATCAGGATTCAAACAGAGTGTCTATGGTTGATGCCGGATCGAAGATCCTGGTCGCAAATTTCTTTTTCACTGCATGTCCGAGTATATGTCCGGAAATGACGAATCAATTGAGCAGGGTTCAAAATAGTTTGCTTGACGAGGATGATGTTGTGATCTTCTCATTCACCGTCGATCCGGAAAGAGATACTCCTGAAATCCTCGCATCATATGCTGATAACTACGACATCGATCCAAAGATTTGGCATCTGCTCACCGGTGATAAAAAGTCGATATACATGGTAGCACGCAATCAATTCTTGCTACCTGTAATCGAAGGAGACGGTGGCAAAGAAGATTTTATTCACAGCGAGCTCCTTGTTTTAGTAGATCAGGAAAAACAGATCCGAGGTTTCTATGATGGTACAGATGAAAAAGAAGTTGACCGCTTAATGAATGACATTTACAGATTAAAAAAACAAAAAGTGAAATAACATGAGACAATTATTTTCAATCCTAATGATGACTATTATTCTTTCCATGGCTTCACCTTTGATGTCGGATATATCAGCGCAGGATGATAAAGCAGAACAGAAAACAGAAGTGGTTACGGTTTATGAATACAAAGAGCATCCGATCACTCCTAACGATTACCTTTTCAGGACAGTGTTTTGGGGTGCGTGTTTTGTAGTAGTAGTTACGGTTATCGCTTTACTAAGAACGATGGTTCGGATGGAAGAGTTGAGGGAGCGGTAGTTCGTGTGCTCATTTGCTCATTTGCTCGTGTGCTCATTTGCTCGTCTTCTTATCTGGAAAAATAGTAGAAGGTGGCGCAGCTACACCTGAATCTTCACATCTTCACATTTTCACATCTTCACATTACTAAAGATTAAGACTCACACCAACCATAAAACTCCTTGGCATTCCTGGTCTGACTCCTGCCGGTCTTCTGGAAACTATGTAGCTTGCGTTTGCAAGGTTTTGAATTGTACCGTACAGGTCGATATTCCTGTGCACTCTGAAGTGAGCGCTAAGGTCAGTTACGAAATAGGAATCAGTACTTTCACTTTCCTGGATCTTTCCTTGACCGGCTTGTGTTCTCATTGCACTTACGTATTTACTACTAATAATAAACCTGAAGCGATAGCTTTCTAGTCCGGCAGAAACAGAAAATTGATTGCCAGCAAGATATGGTAGTTTATCTCCTTCTTTTACCTCACCCCATGCTTCAAATTCACTTTCAAAACTGTTTTTAAATTGTGCATCTGTGAAAGTATATGCCAGTTTCAGAGGCAAATGTAGTCCGGCTTTATTGCTTGAGTAAAGGACATCATAGCTGATCTCGAATTCGATACCCTTCACATCTGCTTCGCCTCCATTAAATAAATCACCGCTACCGCTTCCACCGCTGGAGGCCAGATCAGCTCCCAATAGGTTGCTATAATCGCTGTAGAATAAGATCAGTTTACTTTTAACTGCACTCTTGTTGTATCTCACTCCTGCTTCATAATTCAAGTTTTGTTCTGCTTTGGCACCTTCTGCAGGTCCTGCTGGTGCGAAGCCCTTGTGCACCCCAATAAATGAAGAAATAGATCGATTAAATTTATAGTCGATACTGATACCGGGTATCAGGACATTCATGTGGTTTTCTGAATTAGAAATATCGCCACCTTCTCTTATAGGATCATTTTTCCCATAGTCGGTACGCTTCATTTCAATGCTTTCGAATCGAAGCCCTGGCATAACTTTAAGCTTACCGTACTTCAGGGTATAGGAAGCAAATGCAGCAATTGCATTCGCTGAAGCTATCCTGTTGCTCTCTGTTCCAGGGGTTCCTTCTTCGCGAATCTCCATTGAGCCATCTACTATCGAATATTCATCAACCCATTGAAAACGATCCACCTGATCGGAATGATAACGAATCCCCAGATCAACATGATGTTTGATCTGTCCCATCGATAGATCGATCGCAGTGATCATCTGAATTCCTCTTGTTTTGTAAGATCTGTTGTTTGCTTTAACAAATAGTGCATGCTGATCGGTTTGACTTTCACCAATCAAAATAGAGTAAGCACTCTGGTGGTTCTCCGGTTCAGCAAGAATCGAAGAGATACCAAAAACCTGACCGTTATCATCAGCCACTTTATCCAGCTTATACCAGTTTCTTTTAAAATCTGTACCATAAGCTGTTGTAGTGATCTCGAACTTAGGTGAGAATTTAACATAATGAGATAACGAATACTGATTCTGGGTCGTGTTCATGACATCCTTCGCCGAAGCTGCATATCGTCGGTTGGGAGTTTCAAGAAAGTCTTCATCAGTGAGACCGAGATATGTCTCGTTTGAATTTTCTTTGGAACGACCGAGTTTGAGATAGACGGATTGATATATTTTCGCATCCTTCGCGCTATGAATTTTAATCTTACCGAGGTAATCATTTTTGTTAAATCCTGTTGAATTGCCATTGTCCAATTCTTTAAAACCCTCAGATCCTTGCAAATAGGTTTCCAAAGAATAAGAAATATGCTTGTGGCTGCTCCCACCAAAGGCGTGTAGTTTACGATTCCCAAAACTGCCGGTTGACAAGTCTATCTTTCCCGAAAGGTCATCGGGAATGCTTGTTGAAATCAGGTTTATAGCTCCGCCGGTGGTATACGGCCCATATTTGATCTGACTACTCCCCTTCATAATCTCAACTCCTTCCATCCTACCGGCGCTCGGAAAATAATAAGCTGAAGGAGCTGAATAAGGAGCAGGAGCCATCAGCAAACCATCTTCCATGATGGTTATCTTAGAGCTTCTCTCGCTACCACTGCCGCGTAAGCCAATATTCGGACGGAGTCCAAAACCATCTTCTTCCTGAATATTTACACCCGGTACAGAAGAGAGGATCCTGTTAATATCCGAATACTTAAACTTCCTCATCTCTCTTGCAGAAATATAATGTACAGATCCGGCAATCTCACTAACACCAGCTTCGCCGCCAGATATGATAGTAACTTCAGATAACAGAGTTAATCGCTCTGCCAGCTCAAAGTTAACTTTATAAGTTCCTTCAGTAGTAATGGTGATGGGTAGTTGTTTGTCCTCAAAACCGATAACGGAAGCATGAATAATATACACACCAGGTGAGATATTCGGTATCATAAAATTTCCGTCAGGATCTGATAACGTACCTATTTTCCCATTATCCAGATACACTGAAGCATAAGGTAATGGTTCTCCCTTTTGATCGTTGATGACTCCCATCAATACAGCGTTCTGACCGTTGGAAAAAAGGAAAAATGAGCATGCAAACAAGAACGAAAATATCTTCCTCATGAGATCTTTTTTGCTTATTTAGAATGAATCTAAATAAGAATGCAAACCAAAGATTTATTTTACAATTTTCCAAGAGTAGCAACTATGATTTTTGTCATTGTTTATAGTAAAATCAGCTAGAAGTTAAAGGTGGTATATGATCTGGCAGATCAAGCTTTTTTTGCTTTGATCCACTCGTCTACCATTTGTTCCACGACCGATATAGGCACAGAACCTTTGGATAAGAGAAGGTCGTGAAACTCACGAATATCGAAGTCTTCCCCAAGTTTTTCAGAAGCTCTTTTTCTAAGTTCTTTAAACTTAAGTTCACCAACTTTATATGAGACAGCTTGCCCAGGCCAACCGATATAGCGATCTACTTCAACTTCGATATCTTTTCTTGTTTTAGGTGAATTATCGATAAAATATTGAATTGCCTGTTCACGAGTCCAACCGAGAGCGTGAATACCCGGATCGACTACGAGGCGAATTGCTCTCCACATTTCGTAAGTGAGTTGTCCGTACTTAGAATAGGGATCAGTATAAAACCCCATTTCTTCACCGAGGCTTTCAGCATAGAGACCCCATCCTTCAATATAAACAGTGTACCCCAAGAATCTTTTGAATTCAGGTTGATCTTCTATCTCTTGCTCCAAAGCAATTTGAAGATGGTGGCCAGGAACTGCTTCATGAAGGCTTAAAGCTTCCATCTCCCATTTTGGTCGGCTTGTGAGGTCATAAGTATTTGCAAGGAAATAACCTGGAACTGCATTTTTTGCAGAACCACGCTGATAACGAGCAGTGGTGTAATATTTCTCTAAATACTCCGGGACTGGAATAACACCATAAGGCATTCGAGGTAAGTGACCAAACAACTTCACCAATTCAGGATCTGCGCGTTTACAAATATCGCGATAGTCCTGAAGTAGCTCCTCCCTGCTGTTGTGAAAAAACTGTGGATCGGTTCTCATGAATTCATTGAATGCGTTGAGATCACCATCAAAACCGGATTCCGATTTCACTTTTTCCATTTCTTTTTTAATTCTGGCAACTTCAGACAACCCTAATTCATGGATCTCTTTAGCAGTCATTTCAAGCGTAGTAAAGCTATTGATCCGGCTTTGGTATTTTTCTTGCCCATTTGGAAGATCTGCCAAACCAATAGTTTCCCGACAGGCAGGAATATAAGTCTCTACCATGAATGATAATAAGTTTTCATATGCAGGGACAAGAGAAGACTTGATAATCTCTATTGCTCTGTCCTGGTACTCACGTTTCCTGTTGCCATCGAAAGCCTCTAGCGACTTAAAAGCTTCATAAAAAGGACTCAACGTCGGATCTTCTGTCAGCAGGTTTTCAATTTGCTCCGGAACCCCCACGACAGTAGTTCGTGGAGAAGTTAAGTTCTTATCTATTCCGGCTTGCATGATCTGGATCGTATTCGACACTTGAATTTCGGCTGAAGACATCAAGCTGAAGAGGTGTTCCATATCCTGATCAGTTTGTTTTTTGTGTCTCTTAAAGACATCAGCTACATATTGATGAACCCCGCCTTGCTGACTGATAGGGAAATAGAACATGTCATTTGCGAAAAATTCGAGACTCGCATCAACATCCTGTTTTAGCAGGCGAAAATATGTTTTGTGGTAATCATCAAGAACATCTTCATCGATTTTATCAATCGCTGATTTCAGCTGATTCAATTCTTCAACCTCTTCATCAACTTTGTCGAGATTAAAATCAGACCACTGGCCTTCATAACCCTCATAACCCATACCTGTAGCATAAATCGGGTTGTTACGAACCATCATGTCTTCATAAAACCTGAACAAGGCATCCACTCTTTGAGTAGCATTTTCAAAATTATTAGCATCTACGATCTCATCGAGCGAATAAGATTTATCTATCTGTTGTTCTGACTTCTGGCTTTGAATAGCGCTTTCGTTGCAAGCATTATGTAGAGTGAGGATAACTAAAGCCGTGGCTATGATAAATTTAGGCATAAGTTAGGATTTCAGAAATTGAGGAAAAGGTTTAATCAGTTTTGGTTCTCAGCAAATTCCTTAAAATTATCGAGCCATTTCTGGGTTTGCTTTTTAAACATACCCGGCATGAATTTCGCCATTAATTTAGGAACGAATCCATTGAACGACAGGTAGTCTATTTGAGCCTCCCATCTGGTTTTATCTGAATTTACAATGGAAAATTTATTCGCCATGGTGTTGGTCATTTGTTTGGCTTCGTAAAGCGCTACAAATTCTTCTGGCAGGTCATTTTTTTGAATGGTTTCGATCAACTCTATTCTACCTCCGGAAGTATCATAAACAAACTTTGTTTTTGCACCTACCTCACCGACAGCTCCACGTATCGAGTCCATACTCACAAATCCTTCTTGCCATTCCTTCAAATTTGAAGGATCCTTGAACAACTTAACTACTTTGTCCCGGGAATCATTAATCTCGACGGAGCATGTGAATTTCATATAATTGGTTTTTCGAAGGGTAAAGATAGTTAATTTGCTCATGTGCTCGTTTGTTCATGTGCTCGTTTGTACATGTTTATATTAATCAAAGAATGGCGCAGCCACACCATCATCTTCACATTATACTAGTCGTCCTTTCAAATCCAAAGTCTTAAGTCGTAGTGAATTCATAATTACCGACACAGAACTGAAACTCATAGCTAACGCCGCGATCATTGGTGACAATAATATTCCAAAAAATGGAAACAGAACTCCGGCTGCAATTGGAACTCCCATGGTATTATAGATCAATGCAAAGAATAAGTTTTGCTTGATATTGCCGACCACCTTTTTACTTAACAATATTGCTTTAGGGATGGATGATAGCTCACCTTTTACTAAAGTTAGTCCGGCGCTTTCTATCGCCACATCAGTTCCTGTGCCCATAGCAATTCCAACATCAGCCAATGCCAAAGCAGGTGAATCATTAACGCCATCTCCAGCCATGGCTACTGTACGACCGATAGTTTTTAGTCTTTTGATCTCTTCTAACTTTTCATTTGGTTTGAATGATGCATGGAATTCATCGATGCCTACTTCCTTAGCAACAGCAGCGGCAGAAGATTCATTGTCTCCTGTTAACATGATCACATCGATCCCCAGTGCTTTCAGATCTGAGATCGCTTTTTTACTATCTGCTTTGATCTCATCTCCAATGACAAACACCGCCATTAGTTTCTCATCATCGAATAGCCATGACACTGTTTTGGCGGAGCTTTTATAGTCTTCAACAATTTCGGAATGCTTATCAGTAATGCTTAACTGGCTTTCCATGAGAAATTCTGAATTAGTAAGATAAAACTGTCTGCCATTCACTTTTGCTTTTACTCCGCTTCCGGATATGGATTCAAACTTATCGATCTGAAGTAGTGACAACTTCATACTCTTCGCCTTTTGAACAATTGAATTTGCTATAGGATGTTCGCTCTGACTGTTCATCGATGCTGCTATTTGAAGCACATCATCATCAGTCCTATCATTTTGTAACGATTTATATTCAGCCAGATAAGGTTTCCCTTCAGTGATCGTACCTGTCTTATCAATTACAAGTGTATCTATATCGCTCAATTTTTCCAGCACTTCAGCATCTTTTACCAGAATGCCATTCAACGCACCTTTACCTATGCCAACCATTACCGCCATTGGAGTAGCTAACCCAAGTGCACACGGACATGCAATAATGAGAACTGCGATCGCATTAACAAATGCATATACATAAGCAGGTTCAGGGCCAAAAAGCACCCAAACAATAAAAGTGAGCACTGATATTAAGACGACAATAGGAACAAAAAAAGCTGAAATTCTGTCGGCGATCTTTTGCATTGGCGCGCGGCTCATGCTTGCCTGATCGACCATTTTAATGATCTGTGCGAGCAAAGTATCTGCCCCAACGCTTTCTGCTTTCATTACAAATGAAGTGTGTCCGTTTATCGTACCGGCTTTCACATTTTCTCCAAAAGATCTGTCCACAGGTATCGGTTCACCGGTGAACATCGATTCATCGATCGTACCCTCGCCACTGAAAATAGATCCGTCAACAGGGATCTTATCTCCCGGCTTAATTCTAAGAAAGTCACCTTTATGGATATGCTCGACAGGAATCACTTCTTCCTTACCATCCTTTACACGTATAGCTTCATTTGGTGCCAGCTTCATGAGTTCCTTGATAGCACTTCCAGTTCTCCGATGAGCTCTGGCCTCAAGCAATTGTCCAAGTAGAACAAGAGTGAGAATTACGGTTGCCGCTTCAAAATACACGTGGATCGCCCCACTTTCAGATTTAAACTGCTCCGGAAAAAAGTCTGGAAAAAGCATAGCAATAACTGAAAATGACCATGCTGCACCAGCGCCTATTCCTATTAGGGTAAACATGTTTAAATTCCAACTGACAATTGAATTGTAGGCTCTTTTGAAAAACATCCAGGTAGCATAAAAAACAACCGGGATGGACAACACAAGTTGAACCCAGTTCCACTTTTCAAAGCTCATTATAGATGTCAACGGATTAGATGGAATCATTTCTGACATTGCGATAAGAAAGATCGGCAATGTAAACACCGTTGAAATTATCAGCTTTCGACTCAGGTTTTTGACGGCGTCATCTTCATGATCATCGGCACCGGCACTGGCAGTTGGGACAAGATCCATTCCACATACCGGACAATCACCAGGTTTGTCATACATCTTATCGCCTTCGCAACGCATTGGGCAATAATATTTAGTATCCTTATTTACTTTAATAGTTGGTTTGGAGATACTCTCGCTGTGATCATGAGAACTATGTTTATGATCCGAGATCTCATAATACGTTCCTGCATCTTTTAATGCAGCTTGAAGCTTTTCGACATCAACCTGCTCATTCACTTCGAGTAAAACCTCAGTCGAATCAAGATCAGCTTCAACGTGATGGACGTGTTCAACCTCACCCAGAACTTGCTCTACGGATGCTTTACATCCCTTACAAGTCATACCTTTAACGTAAAATTTTTGTTCTTTACTCATGATCATTTAGCTAAACAAAACACAATTCAGATTAGTTGCTCTAAAAAAATTTATCGGTACTTATCATGCAAACCGATACCTTTGGATATCAGTGGTTTAATCTTCTCTAGACGTTTTTCTTTTGTTTCCGGTCTTTTTGCTTCAGCAATGTAAACGGCAAATTCTCTTTGCTTTGATTTACTGAAACTTTCAAAAGACTCTTTAAGGTCCGGATTTTTCTGCAGAAAGTTGATGAGTTCCTTTGGTATAATGAGGGGTTTTTGCCTGTTTACTTTCAACTCGATCCCTGCTTCTTGATTATCGATCGCCTCCAGAATATAGGCTTTGATCAGATCCAAACTCTCCTTGATCTCTTTGATCGAGAAGAAGCGCCATTGCCTTAGCGCTTTGGTTTTTCCTTCCTGGGCATTGATCAGTTTAGCTTGTTCATCTTTAAGATATACACCTTGGTAAAACCAAATTCCGGAATATGCTTTAAATGCTCCAATTCCAATGATATTCTTACCCTGATAAGTGTACACCGGACTACTCCATTTGATCGTTTCCTCAAGTCCGGAATCGATAGCCACCTTTCTTAACAGTTTGAGTTCATCTGCTCGAGGAGATTTTTCAATGTACTCTTCAATTGATCTTATTTGTTCCATTGCCATTATTTGATTCATTCTCCGATGTCTTCATTCCAAACTTTCGGATTATCGATAATAAACTGTCTCATCATCGCTATACAATCATCATCATTTAAAACCTGAACATCAACGCCTCTTTCTTTTAACAATGCTTCGTCACCAAGAAAATTTCTATTCTCCCCGACAATAACTTTTGGAATTCCATAAAGAAGAATTGCACCGCTACACATAGAACAAGGTGAAAGAGTCGTATAGATCGTGGATTCTTTATAAACTGAAGCCGGCAGTCTACCAGCATTCTCAAGGGCATCCATTTCGCCATGCAGCGTCACACTTCCATTTTGCATTCTACGATTATGACCGCGACCGATGATCTCATCATTGTAAACCAACACTGACCCAATAGGAATTCCACCTTCTTCCAGACCCTTTTTAGCCTCTATGATTGCTTCCTGCAGAAATTTGTCCATACATCTAGTTTAGTTCGTGTTTTATTTAATATTAGACTTAAAACTTTACGAAACGGCGAAGCCGCACCTTCATTTTCACATTTTCACATAAAAGAAATAGTGTGGCCTAAAATTTTAGCTAAATACTTATAACTGTATTAAGCGAACGTTTAATTAATGTCTGGCTATTCTCTAAATTAGTATTTTAGTTAAAATTAGAATATCATGCCCTACGCCGAAGTAAAGAATTATATAGACGGTGCTTTCCTCTCCAATGGAGAAGCGAGAATCGACGTCCTTTCTCCTCTCGATGGATCGAAGTTATCTACGGTTCCATTAAGCAATAAAGATACACTTGATAAAGCTGTTGAATCAGCTAAAAAAGCGTTTATTTCCTGGAATGCCCTTACGCTAAAAGAAAGGGTGCAGTATTTATACCGTTACCGGGAATTACTCATCAAACATGCCGATGAGTTAACCGAGTTGGTCCATAGTGAGAATGGTAAGACACTAGGCGAATCACGAGCTGAGGTTGATAAAAGTGTTGAGCTTACAGAGTTTGCTTGTTCATTGCCACAAATTGTTGCTAATGAAATTCAGGATGTGAGTAAAGGAGTTGAATGCAGATCCGAACGAAAACCGGTCGGAATTGTAGCAAGTATAACGCCCTTCAACTTTCCAAATATGGTTCCTCATTGGACTATTCCCAATGCGATTGCTCTTGGGAATTGCATGATCTTTAAACCATCTGAGATCGTCCCATTAAGTGCTATGCGTATTGTTGAGTTGCTCAAAGAAGCAGGTTTGCCTGATGGTGTTGTAAATGTAGTGAACGGTGGAAAAGAGATCGTTGAAGCGATTTGTGATCACCCCGACATCGATGCGGTTTCCTTTGTTGGTTCAACAAAAGTCGCCAAAATCGTATACCGAAGAGCGACTTCTTCCCTCAAACGCTGTGTCGCATTAGGCGGAGCTAAAAATCACCTTATCGTTCTTCCGGATGCAAATCCTGAAATGACCGCTTCAGATGTGGTTGCTTCGATGTCGGGTTGTGCTGGTCAACGATGTATGGCTGCAGCAGCAATGGTAGGTGTAGGTAGTATTGATCATATCGTCGACCTCATGACAAAAGAAGCAAAGAAAATCATACCGGGTGAAAACCTGGGGTCTGTAATTTCAAAAGAGGCTAAAGAAAGAATTGAGCGATATATAACGGAAGCGGAAGAAGCAGGAGCAAAGGTGTTGGTAGATGGCAGAAATGTAAAAGTTGCAGGTCAGGAAAATGGTTACTATGTTGGTCCAACCGTGATCGACCATGTAACTCCTGATATGGCGATCGCAAAAGAAGAAGTATTCGGTCCGGTTATTTGCATCATTCGTGCTTCGAATATCGATGAAGCGATCCAGATCGAAAACAGATCGAATTACGGAAATGCTGCTTCAGTTTTTACTCAAAGTGGAGGTTTGGCAAAGCGAGTGATGGAAAATGCTAGTGCTGGAATGATCGGAGTTAATATTGGGGTTCCGGTTCCTAGAGAGCCGTTTTCTTTTGGTGGATGGAATGAGTCTAAGTTTGGTGTTGGTGATATTACGGGGAAGAGTTCTATTGAGTTCTGGACTCAGGTTAAGAAGACAACTACGAAGTGGAATGCGGAGGATCGGACGAATTGGATGAGTTGAGGATAATGTGAATGATTGGATTTTTTACCGCAGAGGGCGCAGAGGTTTTACGCAGAAGGCGCAGAGATTATAAATAAATTAACAATATGAGTCGAGTACAGGATAGTCTTGATTATACCTTGTTCTCCTGGGCAAAGCAGGGTGGCCTTAATCCGATTGATGCCCATCATGCAAAGGGAGTTTACATTTATGACAGAGATGGGAAGAAGTATCTGGATTTTTCATCGCAGTTGATGAATGTTAATATCGGTCATGGGCATCCAAAAATCTCGGAAGCTGTTGCAAAGCAAATGTCCGAATTAAGCTATGTCTATCCCGGAATGGTAACTGACGTTAGGGCGAAGCTTGGTAAGAAACTCGCCGAGATCTCACCAGGTGACCTTACAAAGACCTTCTTCACTCTTGGTGGTGCTGAAGCAATTGAGAATGCGATCAAAATTGCTCGTGTGTATACCGGAAGGCATAAGATCATTACGCATTACAGATCCTATCATGGAGGGACAATGGGAGCGATCACGGCTGGTGGGGATCCACGAAGATTCCCTGTTGACAGTCAGCAGCTTCCCAATTTTGTACATGTAGAAAACCCGTACTGTTACAGATGCCCCTGGGGACAAAGTGATAGTAACGGATGCTGCAATATGGGAATTCAAAATCTCGAGCAGATCATAAAGTATGAGAACCCCTACAGCATTGCAGCGGTGTTAATGGAAGGAGAATCTGGTTCGTCAGGATGCATTAAATATCCCGATAATTATCTCAAGAAAGTCAAAGCAATTTGTGAAAAGTATGATATTCTCTTCATCGATGATGAGGTCATGAGCGGATTTGGCCGTACCGGAAAAATGTTTGCAATTGAAAACCATGGAGTTGAGCCGGACATCATCTGCATGGCTAAGGGTATGACCTCAGGATACCTGCCTCTTGGTGGTATTATTGTAAGTTCAAAAATCGCCGAAAAGTTTAACGATACTCCTCTACCCCTTGGACTCACTTATTCAGCTCATCCGGTAACTCTTGCAGCAGCTTTAGCGAATATTCAAGTTTATGAAGATGAGGATCTGATCGAAAATGCAGTTAGGATGGGCAAGTATCTCGAGCGCAAAGTTGATGAGCTCAAGGAGAAACATGTTTCAATAGGTGATTTCAGAAATACAGGTTTGCTTGGATGCTTAGAACTGGTCAAGAACAGAACTAGCAGGGAAGCATTAACTCCTTGGAATGCTAAACCATCGGAGATGGAAGCAACGAACCGAATTGCTGCCAAGATCCGTGAGTTAGGCATGTTCACATTTGTACGATGGAACTGGATATTTACTGCTCCTCCTCTTTGTATCACTGAAGAGCAGATCGATGAGGGTATCAATATTATCTCCCAAGCTTGCGCAATCGCTGATGAATATACAAATTGAAATCTTCACACTTCAAAGCCAGCAATAACCTCAATTGAAAGATTCCCCTCTTTATAATAAAGACATGGCTCCAATCCCTCAGGATGAGCGATCGTGGTCAAAATGGGACTTAACCGCAATATGGATCGGTATGGCGGTTTGCATCCCTACGTATTTACTTGCATCATACATGATCAATTCTGGTCTTAAATGGTTTGAAGCACTGATCATTATTGGAGTCGCAAATTTGATCATCACTATTCCTATGGTCTTGAATGGTCATGCCGGAGTGAAGTATGGAATTCCTTTCCCGGTTGTTGGCAGATCAGCATTCGGTATCAAAGGAATTCATATAGCTGCTATCGCAAGAGCCATCGTCGCTTGTGGTTGGTTTGGTGTCCAAACGTGGATCGGTGGCCTAGCTATCTATGAAATATGGAATGCCGTGATCGGTGTCGAAAGTAGTGTCGACTTAAACGTTGCAAAGTTTGTTTGCTTTGCGATCTTTTGGTTCATCAATATGTATTTCATATGGAAAGGAACTGAAAGTATTAAGTGGCTTGAAAAACTGGCTGCACCAATTCTTATCCTTATTGGTCTTGCACTTATCTCCTGGGGCATGAATGCTGCAGGAGGATTTGGGAATGTACTCGAGCAAAGCAAACAGCTGGAATCTCCTTCTTATACTTTAACAGAAACTGGAACTGATTTACAACTTGATATTAATCCGCTTAAAGGGTTAGATAACAATTATAAGGCGACATCTTATCAGATCATGTTGGAAGATGGGAGTGGGACTTCCAATACTGACTGGATTGAAATTTCCTCATCTACTAACTCCAGCAGTTCAAAAAATTGGGGACTTGAAAACCTAGATGTGAACTCCTTAAGAGAAGGCGAGCAATCTTTGAAAATGCAGCTTAGGAAAGACACCGAAAAAGATTTTATTTACTCTTCACAAATAGCACTTTCAATAAATTCAAAAACGGAACAAGATGTCTGGTCAAAAATATGGTCGTATTTAATTTGGCTTACAGCGATGGTGGGTTTCTGGGCAACCATGGCGATCAGTATTGCAGATATTACCCGATACGCATCGACCCAAAGAGACCAGATCCTGGGACAGTTTATGGGATTACCATTGACCATGCTGTTCTATTCCTTTGTAGGAATTTTCGCGACATGCGCTGCTGTGGTCTTTTTCAAAGATGTATTGATCTCCAATGATGCTCCATGGGAACCGATAAGCCTGATTGGAAAATTTGATAATACCGCATTGGTGATCGTTTCTCAATTCTTTATGCTAATTGCAACGCTCAGCACAAACATAGCAGCCAATGTCATCGCACCGGCAAACACCTTCGCAAACTTGTGGCCTCGAAAGATCAATTTTGCCAGAGGTGGCACGATTACAGGGGTCATTGGTATTCTCTTATGCCCCTGGTGGATCCTGAATGAGATCAGCGGTCTGCTGATCGCGGTAAGCAGTATTCTCGGACCGGTTCTTGCCATCTTGATTTGCGACTATTTCATTATTCGAAAAAAGTCTCTTGATCTAAATGCGCTTTATAAAGTAGATGGGATTTATTCGTTCAATAATGGATTTAATGTAGCTGCTATCATCGCTCTGATTACCGGTGTTCTTGTAGCACTAAGCGGACTTTTCATTCCTGCCTTCGACTTTCTTTATAAACTATCATGGTTCTCAGGATTCGCTTCTTCATTTGTCGTCTATTGGGCTCTCATGAAAAACAAGCCTTCAGGAAGCTAGGATCGGAATGAAAGCTTCAAATCATTATTTTCCTTATTTTAGTTTCATGTCAAAATCAAAAGATGTCGATATTAATAAAGAATGGCAGAATAGTAACAGTTTCAGATGATTTCGTTGGCGATATTTTCATCAAAGGCGAGTCAATTCATGCAGTAGGGAAAGATTTAAATTATGAAGCGGATCATACTATCGATGCATCGGGTAAATTAGTGTTTCCCGGAGGGATCGATCCTCATGTTCACCTGGATATGCCTTTTATGGGAACTTCTTCCAGCGATGATTATGAAAGCGGTACCCGCGCTGCGTTGTTTGGCGGTACAACAATGGTCATCGATTTTATTTTACAGACTCAAGGTGATAGCCTCTACAATGCATTAAAAACATGGCAGGCAAAATCAAATGGGAAAGCATGTGGAGACTATTCTTACCACATGGCAGTCACTGATTTTAATGATAGTACTTCTGATGAAGTGGTTGACATGATAGAAAAGGAAGGGATCACTTCTTTTAAAACTTTTATGGCATACAAAGGCGCACTCATGATCGATGACGGACAGATGGTAGCTCTGATGCAAAAGGTTAAGGAACATGGTGGTCTGGTTACCGTTCATGCTACGAATGGTGATATGATCGATAAGCTCATTGCCAAACATCGATCTGAGGGGAAACTCTCACCTTTATATCATTACCTCTCTCAACCAGAGATCACGGAAGCAGAAGCATCAGGAAGGTTTGCTGATATGTCATTTTACACATCATGCCCAGGTTACATTGTGCACATGACTTGCAAAGGAGCTCTCAACCATATTCGAAATGCAACGATGCGGAACCAGCGCGTTTTGGTTGAAACCTGCATTCAATATTTAGTCCTTGATGCTTCGCTGTATGAAAAAGATTTTGAAGGAGCCAAGTGGGTTATGAGTCCACCGTTGAGAGAGAAAAAAGATCAAGTGGCATTATGGGCCGGGATCAATCAAGGTTTGGTAAACGTGGTGGGTACAGATCATTGTCCGTTCATGTGGGAGCAAAAGAAAATGGGTAAAGACGATTTTTCCAAGATCCCAAACGGTCATCCGGCAATTGAACACAGAATGGAAATTTTATTTTCCGAAGGTGTGAAAAAAGGAAGGATCAGTTTAAATAAGTATGTTGAAGTAACTTCAACCAATGCTGCAAAGATATTTGGAATGTATCCAAGGAAAGGAAACCTTGGGATCGGAGCAGATGCCGATATCATCATTCTAGATCCAAATGAAAAACATAAGATTTCCGTTAACACTCACCATATGAATGTGGATTATTCAGCTTATGAAGGGATGGAGGTGACAGGAAAGGTTAAGACCGTGATATTGAGAGGTAAGTTGGCAATAGATAAAGAGGAATGCAAAGTAGAAGCCGGTTACGGACGGTTTATTAAAAGAGGAAAAACATCAACGATATTATAGTATGCCAAGATTAGTAAAATCAGGATTGATCCAGTGTAGTTTACCCATTTCAGAAGGTGAAGGAAGTATTGGTGAAATTAAGAAAGCGATGGTCGATAAACACATTCCGTTTATTGAGGAAGCCGGTAAAAAAGGGGTGCAGGTTTTATGTTTACAGGAGATCTTTAACACACCATATTTTTGTCCGGGTCAGGACAAGGCATGGTATGAATCTGCAGAACCAATTCCAGGTCCGAGTATAGATATGATGGCTGAATATGCTAAAAAGTATAGCATGGTGATGATCGTTCCTATCTACGAAAAGGAACAAGCAGGTTTTCTTTATAATACCGCTGCGGTTATTGATGCTGACGGTAGCTATCTTGGTAAATACAGAAAAAATCATATTCCACACACGAGTGGGTTTTGGGAAAAGTTTTTCTTTAAACCAGGGAACCTGGGCTATCCGGTATTTCAAACAGCATATGCTAAGATCGGCGTATACATCTGTTATGACCGGCATTTTCCTGAAGGAGCCAGAGAGCTTGGACTGAACGGTGCAGAGATCGTGTATAATCCATCAGCTACCGTTTCAGGGCTATCTCAGTATTTATGGAAACTTGAGCAACCGGCTCACGCTGCTGCCAATGGATATTTCATGGGATGTATCAACCGGGTTGGAACTGAAAAACCGTGGGACCTTGGTAAATTCTATGGTACCTCATATCATGTGGATCCACGCGGACAAATAATTGATCAGGCCTCAGAAGACAATGATGAACTGTTGATCTCAGATCTCGACCTGGATATGATAGAAGAGGTGAGAGCCACATGGCAATTTTTCAGGGACAGAAGACCGGAGACTTATGACGGCATTGTTAAGCTTTAGTTCATGTGTTCATGTGCTCATTTGCTCGTGTGCTCGTGTGCTCAGGTGATGAGGTGATGAGATGAATAGTTGAAACTTAAAAAATTTGAAACTTGATAAATTGAAAAATGGGTGAGTTTAAGAAACCGATAAACGAGAAAGAATTTCATGAGAACTTTGCCCAGATAAAGCCTTTGATGGACAATAACCAGGCATTCTATGAATCGTCACGTTGTCTGTTTTGTTATGATGCTCCATGCATCGCAGCATGTCCAACTGAAATTGATATCCCATTGTTTATAAGACAAATCAACTCCAACAACCTGAAAGGAGCTGCAAAAACTATTTTTGATTCCAATTGGATGGGTAATGCTTGTGGCAAGGTATGTCCGACTGAAGTGCTCTGCGAAGGAGCATGTGTTTATAACCATCAGGATGTTAAGCCCATTGAGATCGGTCGTTTGCAAAATTATGCCACACGCTCTGCCATCGATAAAAATCAATCCCTATTCGATCTACCGGAGTTAAAGAATAAAAAAGTAGCGATCATAGGAGCTGGTCCTGCCGGTATATCCTGCGCCTGCGAACTAAGAATGGCAGGCTACACTTCAGATATATTCGAGGCTCATGAAAAACCATCAGGTTTAAATATGTATGGAGTAGCTCCTTACAAGATAACGAACCAAGAGGCAGCCCTTGAAGTTGACTATTTGAAGGAACAATTCGGATTCTCTATCCACTATAATAGGCGAGTTACAAGCGAAGAAGATCTTGAGGAATTAGAGAATACATATAATGCCATATTCATCGGTATTGGTCTTGGAAGTACACGGAAAATCAATATTAAAAATGAAAATCTGAAAGGCTGTTTTGGTGCAACAGAATTTATTGAGAAACTAAGAGTAAATGAATATGCTGAGGATTCATTGGGAAAGCGAGTTATCGTTTTAGGAGGTGGAAATACAGCAATGGATGCGGCTTCTGAGTCAGCAAGAATGGGTGCTGAAGAGGTAACGATCGCTTATAGAAATTCTAAAGATAGCATGAGAGCATATGATTTTGAATATGAGTTAGCAAAAGAAGTTGGAGTAAAGGGAGTTTTCAATTGCAATCCTATCGAGATCATTGGAAGTGAAAAAGTTGAAGGTGTAAGATTTGTAAAAACTAAATCTGAAGGAGGCAGTTTAGAAGCAATTGAAGGGAGTGAATTCATCATAACCTGTGATACGGTAATCTTTGCAACAGGCCAGAGCAAGCAAAAGGAATTCTTAGATCAGATAGATAAACTTGAATTAGATAAACGAGGTAGAATTGTGGTTAACGAAAACTTTCAGACAGGAAATCCAAAATATTTTGCTGCAGGTGATGCGGTAAATGGTGGAGCAGAGGTTGTAAATGCAGCAGCTGAAGGGAAGAAGGCTGCGGTTGGGATTGTTCGGTTTTTGGAGAGTTGAGGTTCATGTGCTCATGTGCTCATGTGCTCGTGTGCTCGTGTGCCCGTTTGATCATGTGCTCGTTTGCTCGTTTTTCTCATGGGCTGCATTGACAGACCATATTCAGACAAATGGTGGTAGATATAATTATCTATCTTGTCAAGATGAGTAACAAGATGGATATTGATCTATTAAAGGTAACAACAAGAAAGATAAATGGAAATTCAAAAAGATAAACAAAGCACATGAGCACATGAGCAAATGAGCACATGAAATAACGAACATATGGCAGATCTCTCTATAAATTTCGCTGGGATAAAATCTCCTAACCCATTTTGGCTCGCTTCGGCTCCGCCTACAAACTGTGGCTATCAAGTCATGCGCGCCTTCGATCAGGGCTGGGGTGGTGCTGTTTGGAAAACTCTTGGGGTTCCTATTGTAAATGTCTCCAGCAGATATGGGTCTGTCGATTATCGCGATAGTAGAATGGCTGGTTTCAATAACATTGAGCTGATCAGCGACAGGCCTCTTTCTGATAACCTCAAGGAAATTGAAGAGGTCAAAAAATACTTTCCTGATAATGCGGTAATAGCATCATTGATGGTTGAAACCAAAGAGGAATGGCATCAGATCATAAAAGATGTCGAAAACGCCGGATCTGATGGTATCGAACTCAATTTCGGTTGTCCCCACGGAATGTGTGAACGCGGAATGGGTTCAGCGGTAGGTCAGGAACCAAAGGTTCTTCAAACCATTGTCGAGTGGGTAATGGAAGTTGCTTCAATACCAGTAATAGTAAAGCTCACACCAAATATCACAGATGTCACTGATCCTGCTATGGCAGCTGTAAGAGGCGGTGCAGATGCAATCTCTTTGATAAACACAATACAAAGTATCGTCGGTGTCGATCTCAACACTCTCGCTCCTTTTCCTTCCGTTGATGGTAAAGGTAGTAATGGTGGGTATTGTGGTCCGGCTGTAAAACCCATTGCGCTCAACATGGTAAAAAATTGCGCTCAACACCCGGAGATGAACCTCCCAATTTCTGGAATTGGAGGTGTTGAAAACTGGAAAGATGCTGCGGAACATATTCTTCTTGGCGCTTCATCTGTTCAGGTTTGTACTGCAGTGATGCATTATGGATTCGGTATTATTCGGGAGTTGCTTCCCGGCCTCGAAAATTACATGAATGAAAAGGGCTTCAACTCTATCGAGGAAATGAGCGGAGCTGCGCTGCCAAATGTTGTCGAATGGAAAGATCTGAACTTAAAATATAAAGTGGTCGCTTCGATCGATGAAGTCAAATGTATCGGATGCCAACTATGCTATATCGCATGTGAGGACGGAGCTCATCAGGCGATCAGCATTTCAGCTAATGGAGACAGGGTTCCTCAGATCATCGATGACAATTGCGTTGGTTGTAATTTATGTTCCCTTGTTTGTCCGGTTGAAGATTGTATTACCATGGAAAGAAGAGATGACGGTAAACTAGATGTCAGCTGGGATGACCTTACTCAAAAAGGTGAAATCCCAACTACATTCGATGACGACCGTGCCGGAGGGAAAGGTCATTTCGTTCCCAAACCTGAAGAAGCGTTAAAAAGAAAAAAATAGGTTTTATAGATAAGGAAAAGCCGGACCAGCAAAGTATGCTAACTCTCCCAGTTCTTCTTCTATCCTCAGTAGTTGATTATACTTAGCCATTCTATCTGTTCTCGAAGCGGATCCGGTTTTGATCTGTCCGGTTCCTAAAGCAACCGCAAGGTCGGCTATCGTAGTATCTTCTGTTTCTCCTGATCTGTGACTCATCACTGAAGTATATGAATTTTTATGAGCCATGTCCACAGCCTGTATAGTTTCGCTTAAAGTACCGATCTGGTTCACTTTAACGAGAATCGAATTTGCAACACCTTGAGTAATTCCGTCAACAAGTCTATTGACATTTGTTACGAAGAGATCGTCTCCAACGAGTTGAACCTGACCACCGAGTTCATCGGTAAGTAAACCCCAACCTTCCCAATCATCTTCATCCAAACCATCTTCGATAGACAGGATCGGATATTTGTCGACCCACTCTGCCCAGTAAGCAACCATCTCTGCAGATTTTAGTTTTTTACCGTCGGATTTTTTAAAGTGGTAAACTTTCTTTTTAGAATCGTAAAATTCTGAAGCAGCTGCATCCATTGCGATGTAGATATCTTCACCAGGTTTATAACCAGCCGACTCAATTGCCTTAAGCACAGTTTCGATAGCTTCTTCATTGGAAGCAATTTCCGGAGCAAATCCACCTTCATCTCCTACGTTAGTCGAGTATCCCTTTTTCTTCAGCACCGTTTTGAGATGATGAAAAACTTCAACACCCATTCTTAATGAATCGGAGAATGTATCAGCATTAACAGGCATGATCATGAATTCCTGGAAATCGATCTTATTATCGGCATGAGCACCGCCATTGATGATATTCATCATTGGAAGCGGTAATGTATTTGCATTTACCCCGCCCACATATCTATAGATCGACTGCCCGCATGACTTCGCTGCTGCTTTTGCCACTGCAAGAGAAACAGCTAATATGGAATTCGCGCCGAGATTCTTTTTGTTAGAGGTACCATCAAGTTCCAACATAGTGAGATCGATCAGGTTTTGATCTGTCACATCCATACCGATCAATTCCGGCTTGATGATCTCATTGACATTTTGGACAGCTTTTCCGACACCTTTTCCCATGTAGTATTTCTTCCGCGTTTTATCCCGTAATTCTACAGCTTCGTGTTTTCCAGTAGAAGCGCCGGAGGGAACCGCAGCTCTGCCTCTAATGCCATTATCCAGAATAATATCAGCTTCTACAGTCGGGTTGCCCCTGGAATCCAATATTTGTCTTCCGATCATATCAACTATGATACTCATTGATTTTAAGTTTATTAGTGTGTTATTAATGACTTTGAGCTAGTCTTTTTTTTTGAAGACTCCATCATGTCGATGAATTTATCAAATAGATAGCGTGAATCGTGAGGCCCCGGTGATGATTCCGGGTGATATTGAACTGAGAATGCAGGTTTGTTAACTACTCTTAGACCTTCGATTGTTCCATCATTTAAGTTAACATGAGTAACCTCAACAGCATCCGACTTTTCGATATCGTCTCTATTCACCTCAAACCCATGATTCTGAGAAGTGATCTCGCTACGACCATCGATCATATTTTTCACAGGGTGATTAAGACCTCTATGACCGTGATGCATCTTATAAGTTGAAATTCCATTGGCAAGAGCTAATATTTGCTGACCTAAGCATATACCAAATAGAGGAATTTCAGCCTGAAGTATTTCTTTCGTTGTATCAACAGCATAAGACATGGAAGATGGATCACCCGGACCATTAGATAGAAAATAGCCATCGGGGTTCCACTCCTGCATAGTTTCAAAAGTAGTCTTAGCAGGGAATACTTTCATGTAACAATCTCTTTCGGCAAAGCATCTCAATATATTTTTCTTGATACCCAGGTCAACAACGGCCAGCTTATAGCTGGAATTTTCATTACCAAAATAGTAAGGTTCAGACGTTGTAACTTTTGAACTCAGTTCAAGACCAGCCATGGAAGGAACTTTCTTCAGCTTTTCGCTTAAAATTCCAATGTCTAAAGTTTCGCTGGATATGATAGCATTCATCGCACCTTTCGAACGGATATGCTTAACGATCGCTCTTGTATCTAAGCCATAGATCGAAACAACTCCTTGTTCCTCTAAAAATTCATTAAGGCTTTGAGACGCCAAATCGCGGGAATAATGGTTTGCAAAATTACGGCATATCATTCCGGAGATCTGTGCCGAAGTAGATTCCATTTCTGCAGGTGTAGCTCCATAGTTTCCAATATGGACATTTGTCATGATAAGGATCTGACCAAAATAAGAAGGATCGGTAAAGACCTCCTGATAACCTGTCATTCCTGTATTAAAACAAATTTCACCAGTTGTGGTACCAATGGCACCTGCAGCTGTTCCTTTGAACACTGATCCATCTTCGAGTAAGAGTATTGCTTGCTTTTGCTCCATTTCGTGTCCAAAAATACTGTCTTTTAGGTAGAAAATAGAATTGCGCCAATGTTAATATGTTAAGATCGATTCAAATCACAAATTAATCATCAAGCAAGGCATATTATAAGACTAAACTGTTTGTAAAAAATACCTAAGCAGAAATAGAGCTTAAATTTTACGAGCTTTTATTCAATTTTTAATATCTTGACGTATTAGCGATATGAAAAAAGTATTACACATAAGTACAGAATGTTATCCCGCAGCAAAGTCAGGCGGGTTGGGAGATGTAGTAGGTGCGCTGCCTGTTTACCAGGAAAAGTTTGATATTGAAGCCAGCGTTATCATTCCCAAATACAATTTACCATGGTTTCAAAAACAAAATTTTACGACTGAGTTCAGTGGCCATATTCAGCTTGCAGAGTATGGTTATAACTTTGAAGTGCAAAAATTGAAGGATGGTGTTCTGCCCTATCCTCTATATTGTATTGATATTCCAAATCTATTCGACAGACCATCGATCTATCTAGATGAACATGGAAAGGGATATCAGGATGAACCGCAAAGGAACATTGCTTTTCAGAGAACGATACTGCAATGGCTAGTAAAGTGCAATAAAGATTTTGATCTCTTGCACTGCCATGACCATCAAAGCGGGTTGATCCCATTCTTTACAAAATTTGTTCCTAAATTTTCCTCTTTATCCTGGATACCAACGATCTTCACGATCCATAACGCACAATACAGAGGCATCTTTCAATGGTATTTCCAGAAGTATCTACCGGCATATGACTGGCAGCACAATGGTTGGCTGGACTGGGATCATTGTATAAATTCGCTGGCAGCTGCTGTTAAAGTAGCTGATATAGTGACTACAGTTTCTCCAAACTACATGGCTGAAATAAGCATGTACTCAGGAAATCTTGAGACACTTTTTCGAAGTGAGCAGCAAAAATGTACGGGAATTATAAATGGGATCGATACTGAGGTTTGGGACCCTAAAACAGATAAATATCTAGATCATAAAAGAACGCATCATTGGCAAACTTTTAAGAATAAGAATAAAAAAAGCCTTTGTGAAGAATTCAACCTGGATCCTAAGCTACCTCTGATAAGTTTTATAGGTCGTCTGGCTAATGAGAAAGGAGCAGATTTCCTCGGAGAATCGATATACCATGCTTGTAAAATGCAATCGAATGCAAGCTTTATTCTTTTGGGAAGTGGAGATAAAGAAATCGAGAACGATCTTTTAACGCTTCAAAGTTACTTCCCGGATCGAGTTGCCTCCATCATCAAATATGATGAGGGATTAGCGCATAAAATTTATGCTGGCAGCGATTTCCTTATGATGCCAAGTAGGTTTGAGCCATGCGGACTCAATCAGATGTATGCAATGCATTACGGAACAATTCCAATAGTGAGGTCGACGGGTGGTTTAAAAGACACTGTGCCCGACATCAGCGAGGATGGAAATGGAATAGCCTATTTAGAAAGTTCTGCAGGGGCCTTGACACATTCCATAATGAGAGCTTTAGAGCTGTATTCCAACAAAGAACAGTTTAAAAAATTAAGGAAAAAGGTCATTGCCATTGATTTTTCCTGGGAAAAATCTGCTCAAAAATATTTTGATCTATATCATCAAATTTTAGAAAAACAACTTCAAACATGAGAGATAGTACTATTGCAATGATACTCGGAGGTGGCGCTGGAAGCAGACTTCACCCCTTAACTGAAGACAGATCAAAACCAGCAGTTCCTGTTGGAGGTTCGTATCGATTGATCGACATTCCTATCAGCAATTGTATTAACTCAGATATCAGGAGGATGTTTGTCCTTACTCAATTCAATTCAGCATCACTCAATCGCCATATAAAAGAGACTTATTCTTTCGATAGATTTTCAAATGGTTTCGTCGATATTCTAGCTGCTGAACAAACTAAGGAAAACACTGATTGGTTTCAGGGAACAGCTGATGCGGTAAGAAAGTCATTTAAACGATTGAACAAACACGATTACGAATATCTGATGATACTATCAGGTGATCAACTATATCAATTAGATCTACAGGACATCATCAAGGACCATATCTCCAAAAATGCCGATGTTACCGTAGCAACGATACCGGTGGTAGAGGAAGATTGTCCGGGTTTCGGTATAATGAAAGTGAATGGAAAAGGATTGATCGAAGATTTTGTAGAAAAACCTTCCTTGGAAGAGGTTGCTAAATGGAAATCTGAGCTACCCGAAAAATATACAAGTCAGGGAAAATATTACCTTGCTTCCATGGGGATATATGTCTTTAACAAAGAGATCATTAAAAAGCTAATCAAGGAAAATCCTGACGATATTGACTTCGGTAAACAGATCATCCCGAAAGCTGTTATGAGTGATCTAACTGTAGGAAGTTTCCCATTTGGTGGATATTGGTCAGATATTGGAAGCATACCTTCTTATTATAAAGCAAATCTGGATCTAGCGCTACCTCTTCCTGACTTCAATCTTTATGATAATGAAAATCCGATTTACACAAGATCCAGAATGCTTGCTCCTACAAAGATTTTTGGAACTACATGCAGTAATACGTTGATCGCGAACGGTTGTATTATCAATGCAGCTTCAATAACAAACTCTCTCATTGGAATTCGGTCCAGAATAGGAAAGGATACCGTGATCAAAGATTCGATCATCCTGGGGAATGATTATTATCAGTCCACACTAAATACACCATCGAGACTAGATGACAAAGATCTTCTCGGAATAGGGAAGGCATGTAATATGACTAAAACAATCGTTGATAGGAATGTACAGATCGGGGATAACGTCACTATAATTGGTGGCGATCATCTGGAAGACACCGAAACAGATCAGTACTGTGTAAGGGATGGAATTGTAATAATAAAGAAACGGATTAAGATAGAAAGCGGGACCCGAATTGGAGCAGATTAGAAGAAAGCAGTTATGCTTTACCTTCTTTTTTCTCTTCGTCGTCTGAGTCTTCCTTCGTGTCTTCGTCTTTGATATCTTCTGCAGATTCTTCTGCGGCATCTTCAACTATTTCCTCAGCAGCTTCAGTAGCTTCTTCTTTTACTTCTTCAGCAACTTCAGCAGCTTCTTCTTTTACCTCTTCAGCAGCTTCAACAACTTCCTCTTTCACCTCTTCTACAACTTCAGCAGCTTCTTCTTTCACCTCTTCTGCAGCTTCAACAACTTCTTCTTTTACCTCTTCTATTGCTTCAGAAGCATCTGCTATTTGCTCGTTTGCTGCTTCCTGAACGTCTTCCGCTACATCTGCGGCAGCTTCGGAAACATCAGTTGCAGTTGACTCTGCAG
>JABDMM010000097.1 GCA_013001465.1 Chitinophagales bacterium
ATTTTTCTCACGGTCCTTAGAAATATACAACAGAAATGGAAGAATACATCGGTATTATGACTGGTTTCGTCTATCCACCTGATCAGTATGACCCGTCGAAATTCGGAAATAGATGGCAACGATTGCAATCAGTGTGATCTCTATATTCTCTGTGGTAATGATATCAATTAACCATAGCGATCCCGGAGTTTTAATCACAAACAAAATATATTCTCATTTAGAAAACAGTCTTAAGCATTTATGCGTACTACTTAACAAGAGAAATTCTCTAATGGAGAAATCTAAACAACACTGCGTATGAACAATACAGTTGATCCCCTTACAATTTTCCTTGTTGAAGATGATGTGTGGTATGCTGAAATACTGGAGTACAATTTGTCGCTGAATCCGGATTATACCGTTGAGAAGTATTTTAGCGGTGAAGAGTGCCTGCAGAACCTTCACAAAAACCCCAGTGTGATCTGCCTGGATTATTCTTTACCCGACCTGGATGGAAAGAAGATCTTAAAAAAGCTCAAAAAGAGTCACGCTCACATTCCGGTGATCATGATCTCCGGACAAGACGATGTGCAGACCGCGATCGATGTGTTGCAGGAAGATAATGTTCAGGATTACCTGGTCAAAGACGACGATACCAAGGACCGGCTATGGAAAGCTATTATTAAGATCCGCGAAAAGTCAGATCTGATCAAAGAGGTTAACCACTTGAAGGAAGAACTAGGTAAGAAGTATGAGTTCAACAAGATAATTATAGGCAATAGCGATGGCATCCATAAGGTGTTCAAGCTTATGCAGAAGGCTTGCGATAACAATATCACCGTCTCTGTTACGGGTGAAACAGGAACAGGTAAAGAGTTGGTTGCAAGGGGTGTTCACTATAATTCATCCAGGGCCAAGAAGCCATTTGTTGCCGTCAACATGACTGCGATCCCTGCAGATCTCATGGAGAGTGAGTTGTTCGGACATGAGAAAGGCGCGTTCACAGGCGCTCACAATCGGAGGATCGGAAAATTTGAGGAAGCTGACAAGGGAACGATCTTTCTAGATGAAATTGCTGACATGGATGTATCCATGCAGGCAAAATTATTGCGTGTATTACAGGAACGAGAGGTGACCCGGATAGGAAACAATAAAGCGGTAAAGGTCGATGTGCGAGTCATTGTAGCTACACATAAAGACCTGGCGGAAGAGGTCAAGAAGGGAAATTTCAGGGAAGACCTCTACTTCAGATTGCTTGGACTTCCGATCGAGATCCCTCCACTGCGTGACAGAAAAGATGATATCCTTATCATGGCAGAATCATTTATTAAGGACTTCTGCAAAGAGAACGGTCAGGCAGTCAAGCAACTATCAAAGGAAGCTAAGAGTAAGATGCTCAACTATCATTTCCCGGGGAATGTCCGGGAGCTTAAAGCGATGGCAGAACTCTCTGTTGTCATGTCCGATAATGATATCATTGAAGAGAGCGATATACACTTTAATGGCGTCACTTCTTTCACAGATTTTATCGATGGCGATAATACATTGAAGGGATACATTTCGAAAATAATTCGTCACTATCTCGATAAACACAATAATGATATTGGCGAAGTAGCCAAAAAACTGGATATGGGCAAATCCACGCTCTATAAGATGATCAAAAAGGGTGAGGTGTAAATTCTCATTTGGAGAAAACATTCTAAAAATGAGATGAAAATCGGGCGGAAATTATTATTAGATCATTAATGATCAATGTGTTAGATGCATGGCACATTATTGGACAACTCAATGACATTAACTAAACAATAAAATTTATAACATCATGTATGGAATAGTAAACCAGGCGATCCAGGGATTAGTTACAGAGCAATTTGGCGAAGACACCTGGATGGAGGTCAAGAAAAGATCAAATATTGACTTTAACACATTTTTAAGCAATGAGTCTTATGACGATAGCGTAACCTACCAGCTTGCAGGAGCCACATCGGAAGTCCTTGGGATCTCGGTCGACCAGGTTTTGGAAGCCTTTGGTGAGTATTGGGTTCTTAAGACCGGTCAGGAAAACTATGGTTCGTTATTAAAAGCCGGTGGCAGAAGCTTAAAAGAGTTCCTTGTCAACCTTCCGAATTTCCATAGCCGGGTCATGTTGATGTATCCAAATTTAACACCTCCTGAATTCCGCATAAGTCATATTGAAGACAGATCTCTACAGCTGCATTATTATTCTGAAAGAGAAGGACTGGTAGGATTTGTAAGAGGATTGATACAGGGTCTGGGCAAAATGTTCGATACGACAGTAGAAACCAAACTGCTTCAAAGTCGTGACGATGGGAGTGACCACGAAGTATTTTATGTTGAATGGTAAGCATCAATAAGACTACATGGAAAAGAAGTTTAGCTTAGGATCACAGGAAATCGATGCGTTGTTCCCTTTTCATTTTTGGATGGATGAAAATTTAATGGTGACAAGTGCCGGACCGAGTTTATTGAAACTTATTCCGATCGAAGGGGAGGTCTGCTTTTCAGATCTGTTCAAATTTAAAAGACCTGTTTTTAGCATTCAAAACAGCTTCGATTCCATCGTGGAACACGAGAACCAGGTGGTGATACTGGAAACTACAGTTCAGGAGAGTCTGCTGCTTCTTAGAGGCCAGTTCATCAAGATCGCTGATCATATTCTCTTTGTTGGGTCGCCGTGGTTCACCAAAGTTGAAGATCTCGATGAAAGTGGTTTGTTGGTTACAGATTTTGCAGTTCACGATTCAGTCACCGATCTTCTGCAGGTTTTAAAGGTAAGTCAGCTTGCTCTAAAGGATATCAGCATGCAAAGGGACGAACTGGATCGAAAGAACCAGGAGATCGAAGACCTTGCAAAATTTCCATCGGAAGCGCCAAATCCCATCATGAGGATCTCTCTTGATGGTCAAATACTATATGCCAATAAAGCAAGCGATGTCATTTTATCAGAGTTCAATTGCCAGGTGGGAGATCAGTTTCCGAATGCGATCGATGATGCATTTCTGAAAACGACCGAAACCGATAAGTCTGTTGAGGAAGAAGTTGCTGTAGGTTCAAGGCAATTCTCTTTTGAATTCATTCCTTTTAGAGAAAGGGGATATGTGAATTTATACGGTAAGGAGATCACGGAAAAGAAAATGGCCGATGAGAAATTAGTAGCCACGACAGAGCGTTTATCGACATTGATTTCCAATCTGCATGCAGGCGTACTTCTTGAGAATGAAAAGCGCGAGATAGTGCTAACCAACAAGAAGTTTTGCGATCTGTTTGGGATCGATGCTGAACCGGATATGCTTATCGGTATGGATTGTTCTGAATCTGCAGAAAATACAAAACAGCTATTTGAAGATCCTGAATCCTTTGTATCGGACATCAAAGCTATTTTAAAAAACAGGAAACCTGCAATAGGAGATGAACTTCAGCTAGCTGATGGAAGATATTTACAGCGGGATTACATTCCAATATTTGTAGACAAACAATACCAGGGCCATCTCTGGCATTATGTTGATATTTCAGAAAAGAAACATTCCGAAAGCGAGTTGATCCAGGCGAAAGAAATTGCGGAACATTCCGTGATCGTCAAGGAAGCCTTTCTTGCCAATATGAGTCACGAGATCAGGACACCCATGAATGGAATACTCGGGATGAGTAAGTTGATGGATTCAGCCTCTTTACCTGATAAGTACAAAAATTATCTCAGCGCAATACAAAAATCAGCGTCGAACTTATTGATCATTATTAATGATATTCTCGATCTTTCAAAGATCAGGGCAGGTAAGTTAGAATTGGAAACGATAGGATTCCGCGTAGATGAATTGATCAATAATGCAGTTTTGGGTGTCGACTACCTGGTTGCTCAAAAGGACCTTTTCATATCTGTTGATGTTCAAAAGGAAGTGCAGGGAAAGATACTGTTAGGTGATCCTGTGAGGGTCAACCAAATTCTAACGAATCTCCTGAGTAATGCAGTGAAATTTACAGAAACAGGAGAGATCAAATTAAGGTGCGACATATCTGAGAACAATGAGTCGCACTTCAGACTAAAGTTCTCGATCGAGGATACGGGGATCGGTATACCTAAGAGAGTCCTGCCAGAAATATTTGACAGTTTTAAGCAAGTGGATTCCAGTACGACGAGAAAATTCGGAGGGACCGGTCTTGGTTTATCTATCTGTAAACTTCTGGTCGATATGCAGGAAGGAGATATCTGGGTGCAGAGCATTGAAGGCAGAGGATCCACTTTCTCTTTTGAAATTCCATTTGAAGTGGGCGACGAAAACGATCTACCTGCAGACCATTTTACTGAAGGAGATCGATATGATATATCAGGAACAAAGATCCTGCTGGTAGAAGATCATGTCGTGAACCAGATCTATGCAATGAGTATTCTCGAGGAAGAAGGAGCTATAATAGATCTTGCAGAAAATGGAAGAGAAGCCATCAATAAATTGAAAGAAGTTGAGTTTGACCTGGTTCTGATGGATGTGCAAATGCCTGTTCTAGGCGGAATTGAAGCAACGCAGATCATCAGAAAAGAATTAAAGATGGATATCCCGATAATTGCTCTAACCGCAAATGCGTTGAAAGGTGAGAGTGACCTCTATATAAAGGCCGGAATGAATGAGTATATCTCAAAACCATTTAAGGATGTGGAATTATTGAATAAAATTGGTAACCTTCTTCAACTCCCCAAAGTTGAGGTCCTCCGTGAAAACGATAAAGAACAGGATAGTTTAAGTCTTGCAATAGAAAATAAACTGTACGATATATCCAAACTTGGCGATATGGCAGCCGGAAACAAAGTTTTCGTAGAGAAAATGCTGCGGATCTTTTGTGAGGAGACACCCAAGTCCATAAAACTATTGAAGGATCACCTGGATAACGAAGAGTATGATAAATTGCGATCGGTAGCACATAAGATGAAACCGTCGATAAAGATGATGAGCATCGATACGATCGCAGAAGATGTTCAAATGATTGAAGACTTCTCAGGCAAGAAGGTAAATCTTGATCAATTACCATCACTGGTCAACAAAGTGGTCAAAGTATGTAATGTGGTTCTCGCGCAGATCGATGCGGGATCTTCTTCACCCCTCCACAATAGAGCATAAACAATAGTCACGTCAAGCTAGCTTCTCTTAGCTAGAAGCAAAAGCGTGGCCCAAGTTCATATCACAATGCGCTACTCTCTAGATTCCAGATCAGAGAATATTTCCAGATAAGAGAATCCTAACAGTACATATGATTTTATAATTATATGTAAATCACCTAATTACGATATTGGCATGTCCTTGGCATATAGCGAATTAATTAAATCATATAATTAATTAAATAATATTTATCATGGAAACAATTGCACAACCACAGATCTTTTGCGTCGAAGACGACAAGATGTACCAGGGGCTGATCGAAAATGAATTAGTTAAAAAAGGATATGAGAACATCTCTATGTTTTCTTCAGGTAAAACTTTTATTGACAACCTGTACAAAATGCCCGACATCGTATTTCTCGATTACTCACTCGAAGAGGAATTTACAGGTATTGACTTGCTTAGGAAAGTAAAGTCTTTTAATCCGGATATCCAGGTTATTATGCTTTCCGGTCAGGAAAACATGGAAGTTGCCGTCAATTCACTGAAATACGGAGCTTATGATTACGTGATCAAGAATGATTTCGCTTACAGGCGAATAAGCACATTGATAGGTAGGATTTGTAAGTGGAACACCATGCTGAAAAGGTCGAAGCAACTAAAGCGCACTGAGAGAGGTATTTTTCTTGCTTTGGGATTAGTAGTCGCAGCTGCTGCTGTATTCAGTTTTATGTATTGATCACATCGAATCATTTAAAATTTAAGATCATGTTTAAACAAGTAGAAAGAATCAATTCGATAAAGTGGTTTGCAGCAATCCTGCTTTTTGGAGTATTGCAAAGCTGCTCAACCCAAAACCTCTTCGAGTCAGATCGAAAAGTGACCCGGGGTTCCGAACCAAAATTGCACCACAAGAGTCATGTTCACCTATTGCAGCCTGATGATAAGATCAGCGTCAGCATCTGGAACCATGACGATCTAAGTATTGGATCAGTGTTCGGGATCTACAATTCCAATGAAGTATACGGAAAGTGGGTTCTCATAAATGAAAATGGGGAAGCGAACCTTCCGAAGATCGGGAGTGTACAGCTGGCCGGATTAACCTCTGATGAAGCTTCAGCAAAGCTGAAGTCTCTATATGCTGTATTCATCAAAGATCCGGTAATAGTAGTCAAGGTATTGAACAGGAAGGTAACCGTTCTGGGTGAAGTGAAGACGCCAGGGAGCTACCTGCTCGAAAAGGAAGATCACACGCTGATAGAAGCCATCGGACTTGCAGGAGGTATGGATTTTTATGCGGATAAAAAGAAAGTTAAGTTCATAAGGGACGGACAGGAATTCATCCTCGACCTCACGAGCATGGAGGATTTTGAAACCAACAATATTGTATTACAAACCGGTGATATCATATATGTTCCAACCAGGAAAGGCAAGGTGATCGATAAGAAAGCGCCAACACTTATCCCTATCGCAAGTGTCGCTACAACCCTGGTTGTTATTATTTCACTCTTTGCAAAATAAAGGATCATGAATAGTCTGCAGGATTTAAAACGATTGATATTACCTTTTCTAAAAGGGCTGCCAATTATACTGGCCATTTTCGCCATCTCACTGGCGATCGCATACAGATCGGTTCTTTATACGAATCCCATGTATGAAAGCACTGCAAAAATTAAGCTTGACGATGTGAGTCATGGAATTTCCAGTTCATCGCTTTATGAAGACTTTGATGTATTCACCAATACGAACAAGATCGCTGCCGAGGTGGAGATCCTGAAATCCAAACTGCTAATAGAAAAGACATTGGAAAAACTTGATTTCGATGTCACTTATTTCAGGGTTGGGAAGATCAGGACTCGCGAACTTTACAGGGAGAGTCCGTTTATCGTCGAATATAAGATCAGGGATGATCGTGTATTTGATAAAAGGTTCGATCTGAAAATTGAATCTGATTCAACCTTTAGTTTGTTTTTCACTTTGAAAGGTAAACCGTTCGATACGCAAGCATCATTCGGAGATACTCTGAGTAACGAGGCTTATGAATTGATCATAAGAAAGAACGATCAGCTGCTTACAAGCAGGTCTTCAACAGATCTCTTAGACCGATATCAGTTTTGCATCAACTCCATGCATAGATCGGTTGAACAGTTGATCGGAGGAAATCTGGACGTGACTTCGGTGGATGAAGATGTTGCAGTAGTCCGTGTTTCTTACAAATGCGAGGTCCCGGAAAAATCATCTCGTTTTGTCAATGTGCTATCTCAAACTTATGTGGAGGATTATGTGGAGAATCGCACAGGTGCGGCAAGAAAAACAGTTCGCTTCATCGATAACCGTTTGGATATAATTGCGAAAGAGCTGTCGAATTCTGAGATGAAGCTTGAAACCTATCGGTTGGATAATAACATTATCAATACCAGGCAAGAAACAGAGACCGACCTCAGAAAGATCGCCCAAATGAAGATCCAGCTGGCGAATCTCGAAATGAATGAGGCGGCTATCGATTCATTATATGAATACACTAAAGATCCAAAGAAAGACTTCCTGGATATCGCTCCCAATTTTGAGGCATTTAATGACCTCTTATCTACTGAGCTTATCAAAAAGATGAAGCAGTACCAGTCAGAGAAGAAAGACCTGTTAATAAAGTATACTGCTGAAGACGAAAAAGTGATGGTCATCGATCGGAAGATCATGGACATTGAAAAATACATTCGGGAGAGTATTGCAAACACAAAGAAGAATATTACGGTCAAAAGAAAAGAGATCCAGTCATCCATAGAGGAAGCAGAGAAAATTTTTGTGGGCTTACCTACAAAGGAGAAGCAGATGGTCATCCTCGAAAGGAACTTTCAGCTAAATCAGAAAATATTCAATTTTCTCACTGAAAAGCGAACGGAAGCTTCCATTGCTGAGGCAGCTACCATATCCTTTCACAGGATCATTCAGAAAGCTTACACACCAACCCATCCGGTAAGTCCGAAAAAGACGCTGACCATGATCGTTGCAGGATTCTTAGGGTTGATCATAGGTATCAGTTTTGTATATATCCGGGTATTTATCGGGGGTAAATTCCAGAGTCGGGATGAAATAGAAAAGATCGCTTCCACACCGGTTGCCGGTATCATCAAGAAGTATAAAAAGAACCATCCGGAAGTTGATCAGGATTTCCAGGCCCTCGTGATGAATCTCAAGATCCTGGATGACATTTCAAAACACGATTCTATTCTGATCACATCTTCGATAGCGGGTGAAGGAAAGACATTCACTGTGCGAAATCTTGCCAGAGCTTATGGATCGATAGACTGGAAAGTTGCAGTAGTTGATCTTAACTTCAGGAACCCACAGTTGCACAAAGAATTTGGCCTTGCAGATCTCCCAGGTATATCTGAGGTGATCGAGGGCAAATGCGATATTGAAGAAACGTATCAAAGCGCGGAAGAAGGGCATCTTACCATAATTCCTGCCGGTAATAACCTGGATCAGCCTATGAAACTGATCAATCACCCGGAACTTGAGAAAATACTGAAGAAACTTAAAATGGAATTCGATCTCGTGATCATCGATTCGCCTGCAACAACTATCACTCCGGATGCAATAAGGCTGATGAGCCTTTGCAACCATGTGTATTACATCGTAAAGGCAAACTACACGAAATCGCATTTTATCCTGAATGCGGATATGATCGCTAAAGAATATGGGCTTGATAATATTAAGCTTCTGGTCAATAATGTGCACCAGGCCACCAATTTCAATGGGGTATATACGGGAAGTCAGTTCAAATATGGTTTGCAAAGCATGAATTTGCTTCTTAAGGCAAAACACTATATCAAAAATTACCTATAGGATCATGACAACGATAGTTTCAAATATAATTGCTGGGCGGAAGGAAAAACTTCTCCCGTTTATTGACCAGGCAGTAGTCAGCGGGGGTAATTTTTTCGTGTGTATCCTATTGGCCCGGTCACTCGGACTAGAGATCTTCGGGGAGTTTACTCTTGCATGGCTGGTAGTTTTGTTCGCAAGCAGTATTCACCAAGCCTGGCTGATCACTCCTATGTATACCTTTGCCCCACAAAAAACCGGAGATGAGAGATCAAAGTATCTCGACAGCCTACTTGTTCATCAAATTGTTTTTTCAACTGCAGCTGCATTGTTATCTTTTTGTTTCGTAGGATCAGCTGCTTTCTTTTATCCTGAATGGGATCTGAACGGAGTCAAAGTATGGTTGCCAATAACCGTATTTGCCTACCTGATGTATGATTTCAGCAGGAAGCTTTTTTATGTTGAAGGAATAGCAAAAAAATCCCTAATGCTCGATATCCTCGTATACAGTATTCAGGGTTCTGCATTGATCGCTGCTTCTTACTTTTCTTTCCTTAGTTTGAAGTCAACCTTTATCATTGTTTCCATCTCGCTGGTTTTACCTGTTCTGCTGTTTGGCAGAAAAATGAGATTCAATTTTAACAGGTCCGTGTTACTGACCACCACAAAGAAACATTGGGAATTTGCGAAATGGTTGATCGGGACTTCTCTCTTGCAATGGATCTCAGGTAATTTTTTCATAATCATCGCAGGCGGACTTATAAGTCCGTTGGCTGTGGGTGCGATACGCATACTGCAGAATATCATCGGAGTGCTCCACGTACTGTTCCTGGCTATTGAAAATTATGTACCCATTCGTGCAGTGCAGATTTTTGATCGGGACGGTTTAAAAGGATTGGGAAATTACCTGAAAGGTATTACCCTGAAGGGAAGTATCCTCACTTTGCTGACAAGCATCTGCATTGCCGTTTTCGGGAAGCAGATCATCACATTATTATACGGAAGTGAACACCTGGAATATGCATACCTGCTCTATGGATTTGCTTTGCTTTATGTGTTTGTATTTATTGGAACAAACCTTCGGTTTGCCATACGTACCCTCGAACTCACCAGGTCGATCTTCCTTGCTTATTTACTCAGTGCGATCTTCAGCTTATTGTTTGCAAAAACCATCATTCAAAGTTTTGGTATTGATGGCATTTTGCTGGGGTTGATCCTGACACAAATTATTATGCAAGCGTATTTTATTTATTCATTGAGAAGTAAACTATATGTCTTATGGAAATCATCCACTTAATATTAGGTAAAGCCAACCCAAACAGAATGAATGGTGTGAACAAGGTTGTAAACAGTCTTGCAACCCACCAGTCGGATCTTGGATTTGATGTGAGCGTTTGGGGTATAACTCCAAGCTTGGAGGAGAATTACCCAAGCAGGAATTACAGGACTGAGCTTTTCCCATCCAAAAGGAACAAGCTACGTATCAGTAAAAAAGTAACCGACAGAATTATGGAGTTGGACGAGAACGCAGTAGTTCATCTACATGGAGGATTCATTCCTGAATTCTATCATGTTTCCCGAGCGTTGAAAAAGGCAGGTGTACGATATGTGTTAACTCCCCATGGAGCTTACAATCGTATCGCAATGCAACGAAGTAAATGGAGGAAGAAAATTTACTTCAGCATGTTCGAACGATCGGTAGCGTCCAATGCTCATGCGCTGCACTGTATCGGTCAGAGTGAGATCGATGAGTTAGGAAAATTATTAGAAAAAAACAACGGGGTGCTTATCCCAAATGGGCAGAATGTAGAAGATCTGAGATCGGATCTGGGAAACAGGAAGAATAAACAAAACCCTGTATTTGGTTTTATCGGTCGGATCGACATTCATACAAAAGGGCTGGATAATCTTTTAAATGGTTTCGCTCATTTTATTCATCAACATGGTGGAAAAGGCAAGTTATGGATCATTGGTGATGGTACGGAGTTACAAATACTAAAAGATCTTGCAGTGAGTCTGAATATAGAAAAAGACGTCAGGTTCTGGGGTAAAAGATTTGGTGAAGAAAAACTGAAGCTCATGTCTGAGATGGATGCCTTCTTTCATCCTTCGAGGAATGAAGGCCTTCCGGGAGCAGTTCTTGAAGCAGCGGGAATGAAAATTCCCTGTGTCGTGAGTAAAGAAAGCAACATGGCGGATTATGTCAACTCACACAATGCAGGTATAGGCCTTGGGATTAACGATGCGCATAATATTGCCGGGTCGATGCAGGACCTGGAAGTGCAGTTTAGAAATGGCAAGATCTCGGATCTGGGAGAGAATGCCTTTCATATGGTAAAAACCGAATTTGACTGGAATAGTATTGCAGATCAATTGATCAATGTATACAAAGGAAAATGAGACATCCGAAGTCTGACATATCATTTGCAAAGGGTTTATCAACCGTATTGGCGATCATCCTGTTCTTCAAGATCTCGGGATATTTCACTTTTACGGAGAATGTGGCTATAACCAGAGTGCTGAAAGTACTGATCAGGATCTCGATGACCGTTTGGATCTGGCTGATCTATCGCAAACTGGTAAAAATGGGAAACATCCCGTCTTTCAAGTGGGAACATGTTCTGGCGCCCTTCTTTTATGCAACATATCTGTGTCTTGGGTTTGCGTCATTGCTTTGGTCGACAAACCCCGGCTATTCCTTGTTGCAGTTGAGTATGAATGCAGAGAGTTTTGTTTTCGCTTTCCTTTTCCTGAAAACCTTCGTTTTGCTGCGGGCTTACTATCCTGAAGCAAACATCCGCTTTAGCTCAATGATGTCCTGGGCTGTATTCTTTGTATTGTCTGTTTTTGTTATTGGCAAGTACATCGACCCGGATACATTTTACCGGCTCACGCATGGAGGAGAAGAAGCGCGTCTTGGCGGATACCTTATGAATCCGAACGAGTTGGGAATGTTGGCTGTCGTTGGGATCTCCTGCTGCTTGATCGAGCTCACACAGACAATAAAAAAATGGAAGATCGTGTTTATTATGGTTATCATGATCTACGCATTGATCCTCACAGGTTCAAGATCTTCTTTGATCGGATTTTTCCTGGTCATATTCTACTTTGTTAACCAATCAAAAAATTCAAAGTTGAAAATGGCGATCTATGTCTCGGCATTCATGGCCATCCCGCTAATTGTCAATACGATCTTCATTAAGCAAGGTGATATAGAGGAAGTCCTTAGTATGACCGGCAGGCTTCCTTTCTGGAAAGCTCTTCTCACAGAAGGATTACCGAAAGAGCCATTTTTTGGATTTGGATATATGCGGATAGCATACACAGATACTTTTCAAAGTGTTCATACATACGCAGGAATGATGACGCATAACACCTTTATCCAGGTGCTCATGAATCTTGGTTTCGTTGGGTTTTCTATTATGGTTCTACAGCTTTCTGCGACTATGCGTGGATTTTTCAGATCTAAGAACAAACTGGATAAAGCATTCTTCATCGGGATCTTAATCCCTATTATCATCAACTCGTTTACAGAGTTCGGGATCTTCGGCGAATCCAATTTTGGTATCCTGTTTTACCAGTTGCTGATCTGGCTATTTGTCATTTCCTTCAATTCAAAATTAACTCCACGAGAAGCCATTATCCTCGAGAACAAAAGACCGGAATTCTATAAGAAGCTCATATCTGATACTGATAGATCCCACTGAGATTTGAAAATGTGCAATGTCCGGTTCGTCTCCAAATGAGACTTCTTCTCGATCATAGAAACCTGGTACCGTATATTGAATTGTAGTATGCTGTAAAACAACATATTACAAAACTCGCTTCTATTGGCACAGTCTTCGCCTAAACGAATATAAATAATATTAATATGAAAGTTAGAATATATAACAGTGATGTCGAGTTGATCTCAAAACTATTTGTTGCTGAAAATGCTTCGGTCTCGATACATGATCCGGTCTGGAGAATTAAGCAAATTACAGGCGCTAAGAAGTACGATCAAATGGAATCCCCGGATGTCCTCGTGAATACATCTTCATACCTCGTGAAGGAAGACATCCATTTCGAATATTTTGATTACGTCATCGATTTCAGTTCCACTAAACCCGATATGTTTTTATCTGCCGGGTATGAAATGGAGGAATTGAATTTCATAAATAATCCTGATCGAACGATGCGGTGGATCTTTCCCGGGTCACTGGAAACCCCGACATTCCTAAACTTTTACAATTCTGCGAACAGGAAGGCTCGATGGTACTCAAAGATCATAAGGAAAGCTTTTAAACTGGGTGTCAGCAGGATCTTCAATTCAGGGAAATTCAGGATCTATTATCGCAAACCACTGCGAATAGATGCTTTGACTTCCGGAGTTGCATTTGACAACTACTCGATATTTACAGGTACAGTAGGTCCCAATAGGAAAATGATCATGGAGTTGAATTCAGATCATTCGACAACTCATTTTGTTAAGATACCCTTGAATAATGAATCTAGGGAACTGCTCAATAATGAGCTTCGATCTCTGGAAACTCTAAAACAGAAAGAGTTGAAAAGTTTTGTCTACCCAGATTCACTTACGAATAGTGATCCCTCAGGAATACTTTCCAATATTAAACCTTCGAATGCTTTACAGTTGGATGCTTTATCCGGCAAACATCTCCAGATGTTCGAGGAACTATATTCCAAGACTGCAAAATGGGTAAGCCTTAGTTCTGCAGTTTTTTACAAAAGCGCAAGACAAAACATTAGCAAACTTTCAATCGCTTCTCGCTTTGATGAAAGTTGGAGTATATACAGAAGTCTGAAAGCTATCAGTGACAATATCGTCCATGATGGGAAATTCATTCCGCTTGCGATGAGCCATTCTGACTTTACTCCGTGGAATACTTATGCATCAGAAGACAAAATATATGTTTATGACTGGGAATTTTCAAAAAGCAATACACCCATGCTTTTTGACCTGTTCCATTTCGTTTTCCAGTCGGGTGTCTTATTAAAAAGGCAGGATTATGCTGAAATAAAAAGTGAAATAGACATTGCTCTGTCGCACCCGATCTGCAGGAAAATGATCGAGCGGTATGAGAT
>JABDMM010000005.1 GCA_013001465.1 Chitinophagales bacterium
GTAATCCCTATCATTGAGAAGAGCAAAACAACACTGATTTTTACTAATACAAGATCGCAAGCAGAAATTTGGTATCAACGAATACTCGATATTGAACCCGACCTTGCGGGTGTGATCGCTATGCATCATGGATCCATTAGCAAGGAATTACGGACATGGGTTGAAGAGGCATTGCATTCAGAAGAATTAAAAGCGGTAGTCTGTACTTCCAGTCTCGACCTTGGTGTTGACTTCAGACCCGTTGAGACGATCATTCAAATTGGCAGTCCGAAAGGGATAGCCAGATTTGTTCAAAGAGCAGGAAGAAGCGGACATAAACCCGGTGAGCTTAGCAGGATCTACTTTGTACCGACGCATTCATTAGAATTGATAGAAGCTGCAGCATTGAGAACCGCAATTCAAGAAGGCAAGATGGAGTCCAGAATTCCATATATCAGATCCTATGATACGCTCATACAGTACTTAGTAACACTGGCTGTTTCCGATGGATTTTATCCTGATGAGGTATATCAGGAAGTTAAAACCACACATTGTTTCCAATATATGGAAGAAGATGAATGGCATTGGATGTTGAACTTTATCACTAAAGGTGGACAATCATTACGCAACTATGATGAGTTTCATAAAGTAGTTGTCGAGGATGGGAAGTTTTTGGTGAGAAGCGGAAGAGTCGCAATGCGTCATAGAATGGCAATAGGTACGATAGTGAGCGATTCGATGCTCACGGTTAGGATCATAAGGGGAAAAAGACTTGGTCATGTCGAAGAGTATTTTGTTTCCCGCATGAAAGCTGGTGATGTGTTTTGGTTCGCTGGCCAGAGTCTGGAATTTGTTAGGATCAAAGAAATGACAGTACAAGTCCGCAGAAGCAATAAGCGAAGCGGAAGAACACCTGCATGGCAGGGTGGGAGATTGCCTTTGTCATCTCAAATGTCGGAATTATTACGAAGAAAGATCATGGAAGCGGGACATGAGATAAGCTCAGATAAAGAGTTACAATTTTTGGAACCAATGATAGAACTTCAGCGGAAAAGAACTCTGGTTCCAAAAGAAAATGAGCTATTGATCGAGTATTTTCCCAGCAGACTCGGATGGCATATGGTTGCATTTCCGTGGGAGGGAAGGAACATACACGAAGTGATGGGTGCGCTTATCGCATATCGGATCGGGCAACAGATCCCGATCAGTTTTTCGATAGGAATGAACGACTATGGTTTTGAATTGCTGTCTGACCAGGAGATCGATATCGAAGATTTCAGAGAGATCTTCTTTGACCCAGACAATATCATGGAAGATCTGAAAGCAAGTATTAATGCTGCAGAAATGGCAATGCGGAAATTCAGAGATGTTGCCGGAATAGCCGGACTAATATTCAAAGGATATCCCGGTAAACCAAAAAAAGAGCGACACATTCAATCCACTGCAAGTCTTTTCTTCAAAGTTTTTAATGAACACGAACCGGATAATTTGCTATTGAAACAAGCTTTCGATGAAGTATTCGATTTTGAACTCGAAGAAGAGCGATTCAAAAAAGCGATCAGGAGAATAGCTTCACAAAAGATCCGAATTTGCCGCGCTGATCAACCTACACCATTTTCATTTCCGATTATAGCTGAAGGAATCAGAGAGCGAGTTACATATGAGAACCTGGAAGATCGAATTAAGAAGATGCAACTACAATATGGAAGTGGAAATCGATAAATATTGTATAAGAAATAAACCAAACCTTAAGTTATTTTTACTTGATGACCGGAATTGATCAGAAACATGAGCTACTGGGTGAGACTTTCACATTATCGCCTCACAAAGCGATGCACTGGGATCGTAAAAAAACGCTTATTCTAGGTGATTTGCATTTAGGTAAGACGAATTATTTCCGAAAAATGGGAATTCAGGTGCCACAGGATACGAAAGAAAAAAACTGGGCAAAGCTTCGGTCGCTTTTGATCCAGTTCCGACCAGAACGGGTGCTGTTTTTAGGAGACCTTTTTCATAGCAGACGAACAAGTGATTTTGAAAGATTAGGTAAAGAAATCGAAAAGAATCCAAACGTATCATTTGAACTAATAAAAGGCAATCACGATATTCTTAAAAAGGAATGGTACACAGACCTTAATATCAAATTACACGACCCGGTGCTGAAAGAGGCACCTTTTCTCTTCACCCATGAAGAAATCGAAGATTCACAACTTTATCCAATTTCTGCTCATGTGCATCCTGCAGTCAAGTTTCGAGGAAGCGGCAGGCAATCTGTTTCCCTGGCTTGTTTTTATTTTGGAGAAAAGGGTGCGATCATCCCGGCGTTTGGAAGTTTTACCGGGTATCATACCATTCGACCGGTGAAGACAGAATCGGTCTATGTTGTACTACCGGATAAAGTAATGAAGGTAAACTGATCACCAACTAAAACGCTTTTCAAATACAAAACGTTTGGTGTAAAAATTATAGAAAAAGACTATTCCGGTTACGAGAGGTTTAGTGATGTATTGATGATCATTGAAGAAAGGATTTAAACTCAGTAAGTATATCAGAGCTGTTGAAATACCGATGCCTACAATAGAAAACATCAGAGACATCACAAACGCAACACTCAGTTTTCTGTTGAGATAAAAAATAAACTTTCGTTGCAAAAAGAAATTGATGATCATACCGCAGAAAGCGGAAAAAATGTTAGATGGGACTTTAGCGAAGCCTAAATATTCTACCAGTAACAAATACAATCCGATGTCAACAACTGTAGCGATCCCGGAAGTCACTCCGAATTTAAACTTTGGAATCAGGAATTCCTTTAAAAAAGATCTTGGACTAATCACTGTTAATTTTATAAACTACACTAGTACTCAATTCGAAGAGATCTTTATGTGATCCTTTGAACTCCAGTTGAGGATATTTAGAAAGCTCTTCCATGTAGTTTTTCCGAGTTATAAGATAGCCATCAGAACTCTTCTCTAATATTAATTTAAGATCTTCCTCCTCATGCAATGGTGGAATTATTCTTTCCAGCGAAATTACAAAAGCTGGGTTATACAATTTATAAGCCCATACATCAGCATCTTTTTCGATCATTGGACTTAGCACTTTGGTAGGATTAACAGCATCGAATTTAGGATAGACAATATAAAAGAATAACATTGTGACGATCATCGTCGATGCAACTTGAGAAATTACAGATCTCCTGCCATCATTCTTTAAAACAAAAATGACCGAAAGAATACCACCTAATGAGAGCGGTAATAAGTATAGTGCCAAATGCTTAAGATCACTGAGCGAAGGGTCATTTTGGAAAGCGAAAAATGCACCTACGGGACCTGCGATAGAAAAAATGAGGAAAACAATCGTCGATAATTTAAAGTGAAATGGCAAACGATCTTTCTTGACAATAGTCGATATATAGTATGCTAAAATTAAGGCAACGAAGGGATAAGCCGGAACAGTATAGTTAGGCAAACGAGTTTGAGACAAAGTGAAAATAGTGATCACAGCGAGTCCACATGAAAAGATAAAAGTCAGAACCGGATTAACAGCTTTCTCTCTCCACACTTGTGCAAATGATTGGATGATATATACTGAAAAAGGTAGCATCCCAACCAATATAAACAACCAGGTAACAAGAAATGAACCGCCGTGACCTTCCATTGGAGCTGAAAATCGTTGGAGATTGTGAACTAGAAAAAAACCTTCGGTGTATTCTCCACTTGTAACCTTCCCAATATAATAATACCAAGGTATCGTGACCGCCATCAACACGGGTAAACCAAAATGTAGTTTTAGCTTCTTTATAAACGGCCATGAGAAATTACGACTAAAGATCATAAAATAAAACACAGCTAAAATGCCGATAGCAATAGCAACCGGGCCTTTAGTTAAGCTTGCAAGGCCAAGTATAGCGTAAGAGAGGATAGTTAAAGGTGCTGACCTTATCTGTATACTGTGATATAGCAGCAACAAAGCTGCTGTAAGCAACAAGATCAGATATGGATCCGGGACTGCCATATGAACCTGAAGCGCAAAGTGGATGGATCCAAGAAGTGCTAAAGCTGAAAACAGGGCAACATCAGGATCAAAATATTTAGATGCAAACAAATATAGCAGCAGCACGGTGAAAACACCACAAATCGATGAGAATAAACGAGCGCCAAAAGGACCATATCCAAATACTTTATAACCGATGATCATTGGATAGTAGTGGAGTGGAGGTTTGTGAAATCTCAGATCTCCATTGAAGGATGGAATTAGCCACTCATCAGTGATCATCATTTCCCAGGCGCAGCCTGCATTCCTGGCTTCATCATATGGGTAAAGGTCTACACCTCCAATATTTGAAGAAAAGAGAACATATGACAGGACAGCTATAAATAAAAATTGCCTCCGACGAAGATCTTTCATTGGAGGCAAAAATAGTATTACTATTTACTTTCTGTATTTTAAATTTGATGATTTGTTTAGAGTTCCTCGAAGCAACTAATCCTCACCGGGGTTTTTCCCAGATTTTCTTCGCACGTCCCTTTTTCTTCTAGAGTTTCAGATATTGGGTTGTATCCTGCTTGATATTCTGTACCTATTACCAATTCATTTGCATCATAGAAATATTCAAGATTGTTTGGTATGACCGTCTCATCTTTTTCATTGACAAAAGCCGGCATGATGTAGCATTCATCAATACCTGTGTATGTTAATTTCGCTTGACATCCCAGAGTATTTATCAGTTCACTTTCATCAGTGCAACTTTGAAGTGCAAAAATTACGAGCCCAATTAAAACTAGCTTTCTCATCTTCTTTTTCATTTCATTAATCCCAAGTAATATCAACGGATTTACGAGATCTTAGTTACATAGATTATTAAGCTATATTATAGATCGTGATATTTATTCCTCTCAAGGCTTATAAACATGGAGATCCATAAATTAATCCATCGATTTATAGAACTTATTTCATAAATAGCTCGTAATCAGACTAAAGCCTTTAAGATCATAAAAACTGTAAACCCGCCAATTGGAGGATTTAGAAAACAAATACATTCAGTGGAAAGCTGATATTCAGGAATATATACAAGAGGTCGAATCGTGGGAAGATGAGATTGTTCGAGGTCGCAAAGATTTGGAACAAATAAGGCAGGCGTTAAGCAAACATTCCATGTTGGTTAAAAAACATGGGCGTCTCTTGAAAGTAAAAGGAAAAGAACTGAATAACAGGGTTTCTAAATTGAGATCGATTGATGAGGACACCGTCCTTAAACTAGAGCGTTCTCATATGACAGTATTAGATTTTTATAAACTTGAAAAGATCGCTCATGAAACTATGAAACAAGCACATAAAAAGCTTACAAGTGTTATAGTCGAAATGAAAAAGAAGTTAGACTAATTCGTCGGACCTTTTCTTTGCGATCGATTGTATTTTTTTTGCAATGTGCGGAAATCTGTCAAGCACTCTCTTACAAGCAGACTGGTCTAACCGATACAAGTCGCAATACGTGTCAGCACGCACTGTGGCAGTTCTTTTAGTATTCATAAAGAGTGCAATTTCACCAAACAAGTCTCCCTCTTTGATCTTAGCGATTGATTTCCCTTTAACTGTTACATCGAGCGTTCCTTTAATCACAAAAAACATGCAGTCACCGTCATCTCCGGCCTCAAAAATGCAATCGCCAGGAGTATAGATCACCGATCTAAAGGAAAGTGCCATCTCCTGGAGAAACTCTTCACTTACATCTTTAAAGATCTCAATATTTGAGAGATAATCTTTCTTTAGATGAATTGCAACCTCCCTGCTAAGGCTATTTGGTAACTCCATTAAGAATTCGCTCTCATCATATCCATGTCGGTTTTTCCATTTATAAGTAAAATAATCCCGAAGTCTTTGCTGTAGATCTTTTGGGATATTTCTGATTTTCATAAGTGCAGTAAGCCTGTCTATGTTTTCTGTGTATTCTGCTTGAGCTGGATCCTTCTTGGTGAGGATGCTGGCTATATTACCAATAACAATACCATAAAGCCCAACTCCAAGCAGCTCCATGAAAATGGTGAAGATTTTCTGCATGTTGGTGGAGGGAACAATGTCACCATAACCAACAGTTGTTAGCGTAGTGGCAGTCCAGTAAATCGAATTGACATAATTGCTGATCTGGTTTAGATTCTCATCGATTCCAAACAACGCTAACCATACGCAGGCTAGATTATGCAAAGCATGCAAAAACCAGAAAAGAGAAAAGATCAGGATCAGTGTATTAGTGTACTGAATTTCATGCTGCCGAAGATTTTTCATGAAAGCTCCCACTTTCAAAAATTTAATGAACTTCACAGATTCCAGTATGGGAATGTTAATTAAGAAGCAAATCGGAATGGATACTAGAATATCAGGGATCATCCAACCTCTGACATATTTTTTAACGCTGTAAGATCTTCCAAACACTTCATCATCATTCATCCTTTTATTTTGATCAAAACTGATGATAAGATCTAATGCAAAAATTATATGGATTACCCAGTATATAGGCGTATTGAAGTAAGTAGCCCAGTCGAAGATCATCGCCAACGGAAACAAAATTGAAAATACGCTGATGGCAATGCTTACTATTATCCGCCAAATGTAGTAATAGGTCTGTTTGTTAATTTTCATCTTACTTAGAGGCGTTAATATAGAAAATCTTTATTTTTCAATTCCAAAAGTCACGTATAATGCGATCAATTTTAATTTTTCTGCTGAATTTATCTTTTCTCACCTCCTTTGCTCAACTCACTATTATTGTAGATAGTGTTCCTCCAAATACACCTGCAGTTGATAACATATACATTGCAGGTGACTTTCAAGGATGGGATCCTGGTGATATAGCTTACAGACTTACTTATGATACAGTCGAAAGTAAGTATTGGATCACGATCAACCCGACACCTCCTACGATCAAATATAAATTCACCAGAGGGAGCTGGACTTCCGTTGAAGGAAATGAGAATGGAGGATTCAGGCCAGACAGGACATTGAGTTTTGCTAACGGAGACACCGCTTATCATACTGTCCTCAGCTGGGAAGATCTTGGCGGAGGTGGAGGCTGCAATTCCACAGCCGGCCCAACAGTTACAGTATATGATTCCGCTTTTTTTATTCCACAACTAAATCGATTTCGAAGGGTATGGGTTTACTTACCTTCGGATTATAATTCAACAAATCGGCGCTATCAGACGCTTTATATCCATGACGCCCAGAATGTATTCGATGATTGCACTTCTTTCATTGGTGAATGGGAGGTAGATGAGAGCCTGGATGCGCTGGAGCTTGCAGGAGATAGTAATATTATCGTTGTTGGAATTGATAACGGTGGGGTTGAGAGGATCGATGAATACTCACCTTGGATAAATACGAGTTTTGGAGGAGGAGATGGTGATGATTATATGAAATTTATAGTTGAAACCCTTAAACCAAACATTGACTCTAATTTCCGAACAAAGCCACAACGCGAGTTTACCGGTCTGATGGGAAGCAGTATGGGTGGATTGATCTCATTTTATGGTGTCCTGAAATACCAGGATGTTTTTTCAAAAGGCGGCATTTTCTCTCCCTCATTTTGGTTCGCACCTGATAGCCTGATGCACTTTATGAAGGATCATCCTAAAACGCACGATATTAAGTTCTATATGCTAATGGGAGGGATGGAAGGATCAAATCCCGTGAATACCATGCTCTCAATTGCAGATAGCCTGAAGACGATCGGGTTTTCAGAATCTGAAATTATGACATCGGTTCCAGCAGATGGCCAGCATAGTGAATGGTTCTGGAAACGTGAATTCCCTTCAGCATATCAGTGGTTGTATTGGAATAAGATAAGCTCGATTTATGAGCTCGTAGCAGCTAATTCAATACAACTATATCCCAATCCTGCATCAACACAGATCAATCTTATTGGCGATAATAGATGGTCCAGAATTCAAGTGTTTGATCTGCAAGGTAATTTGGTAATACAAACTAAGCGAGATATCATTCCGATCAGTCATTTAGTTAATGGGATTTATTTGTTGAGGGCGTCTGGAGATTCAGGAATAATTTATAGATCCCGTTTTATAAAAGTTGAATAGTTGAAAAATTTACCCTCAACCGACATCTTAGTGGGTATCCACGGAGGTGCCGGCAAACTCTCGGAATCAAGATATAAGGGCGAACTTCTGGAGGATTGTAAAAAAGCACTCACCAATTCTCTAAAAAGTGCCTTTGAATTGATTCAGAAAGGAGCTACTGCTGTTGAAGCGGTCGAATCCGCAGTCGTAATCATGGAAGATTCAGGTTGTTTCAATGCGGGGAGAGGATCTGTTTACTCTCATAATGAAACCCATGAATTTGACGCTTCTATTATGGATGGTTCTACATTGAATTGTGGTGCGGTGGCTTCAGTGCCTGAGATTAAAAACCCTATCATGCTAGCCAAAATTGTGATGGAAGAAAGCCGCCATGTATTGATCAGTGGGAGAGAAGCTTTACAGTTCGCTGAACAGTATCATATTGAGAGAGAATCAAAGGAATATTTCCATTCGGATTATCAACTTGATAGATTGAAGAAAATACAGGCGGAGGATAAATTTGGGACTGTCGGAGCTGTAGCCAGGGACAAATATGGTGGGCTTGCAGCAGCCACAAGTTCTGGTGGAATAGTTGATAAAAAATTCGGCAGAGTAGGGGATTCGGCAATTCCAGGGGCCGGTACCTATGCCAATAACAAGACTTGTGCTGTTTCTTGCACTGGAGAAGGGGAATACTTTATAAGAAATGTTTGTGCATACGATGTATCCGCATTGATGGAATATTGCAATTGGTCGATTAATAAGTCTGCTGATTTTGTTATATTTGATAAACTGGCTAGTATCCACGGAAGTGGCGGTCTCATCGCTTTGGATTCTGATGGAAGTTTTTGCGCTCCTTTTAATACTCCAGGAATGTTTCGTGCTAATATTGACTCAAATGGTGTTTTCGCTTTAGAAGTATTTAAATAATATTCATATAAAATTTATAATAAATTATAAAAAATCCTTATATTTGACCAATAAGCCATTGATAGTGAGTTTAAATTACATAAAAAGATTTGTGATCAGTACTGTACTGATCACATTGTCAACTAGTTTCGTCTGTTTATCGCAAATTCAGGTCACTGATACTCTTAGTGATATAGATCTTGCCCAACGTCTCGCCGGACAAGGTATCTCAATTTTTAATGTGACTTCTACCTGTCCAACCGGTGGAAAAGGATTCTTTTACAACGGAGCATCAACAAACCTTGGACTCGATAAGGGTATTGTACTTACTTCAGGTGTGATAGGCAATGTTGTGGGTCCGAATTTGCAAACCGGTGCTACCATGGGGCATAACGCACCAGGAGACCCAGACCTGGATAGCCTTATTACCAGTAATTCAAATGACGCCTGTGTTCTCGAATTCGATATAGAGGTTTCTTCCGATAGTATGACTTTCAGGTATGTTTTTGGATCAGAAGAGTATCCGGAATTCGTGAATTCATCTTTTAATGACGTTTTTGGCTTTTTTATCAGCGGTCCGGGGATCAATGGCAAAGAAAATATTGCGCTTATTCCTAATACAACTACGCCAGTGTCTATAAATAATATAAATAATGGAAACTATAATTGTCCGCAGCTACCTCCTGGTCCATGTGTTAATTGTAACTATTATGTCGACAATTGTGGTGGCGCTACATTAGAATATGATGGATTTACTACTGTTTTAACGGCATCCAAAGGTGGATTAGATCCTTGTGCGGTTTACCACTTTAAACTAGCTGTTGCTGATGTATCTGATTTTATCTTGGATTCAGGAGTTTTTCTTGAAGCAGGTAGCTTTAGATCGCATAATATACAAATCGAAACAACGACTACTGTTGGATCAGGTTTCAATAGCGCAGTCGAGGAATGCGCAGTGCAAGGTATTTTTTCATTTAAGTTGAAAGAAATTCCTGATGATACCGTCATCATCAATTATGTCATCGGTGGTGATGCGATAAATGGTGTTGATTATAACGCTATAGCTGATAGCGTTGTATTTCCTCCAGGAGATACTGTGCAGAATGTGATCATTTTTCCTGTGATCGATGGAATTCCTGAAAATGTTGAATCTGTAGTGCTTTATCTTCTAAATGATTGCAATAATCTTCCTTATGATAGCGCTGTTCTTACAATACAGGACAATATCACAGTCTTCGCCAATGGGAATTCAGATACGATATGTGAATTTACGGATGTACAGTTGAACGCAACAGGCGGACTTTTCTATACATGGTCCCCTGATACCTCTCTTAACTCCGGACTTATTAAGAATCCTATTGCTACTCCAACTATTACAACTAACTATTCTGTTATTGGTATAGTTGGAACTTGTTCAGATACTGCCGATGTGTTGGTATATGTAAGTGATGAGTTCCTGACAGTCGATGCTGGTCAAACAGATACTATTTGTCTCAATGCATCTTCTCCAATAGATGCTATAATTAATGGAAACTATGGCCCCTTCACTTATGAATGGTCACCTTCAAAAACATTAGATAATGCAACGATCCAGGATCCTTTGGCACAACCTATTCTCTCTACGTTGTACCAACTTAGTGTTACCTCAACGACAGGATGCCGAAGAACGGATAGTGTGCTTATAGAAGTTCAGGGTGTTGCTCCTCAAGTTAAACTAACAGCAGATCCTGTTTCGGTTTGTGGACCAGATACCGTGGTCTTAAATTCGGACATAATATCTGTGGTTTGTGGGCCTACTGCATTGCCATGCGGTAATTTTGGTGTTGGAACTATTGGAAATGATACGGTGAACTCTTCTTTCCCTACACCGTTCCAAGGTTTTTGGGAAAGCTCAAGAACTCAATTCATATATAAAGCTTCAGAGTTAAGTGCAGCAGGTATGGGTTATGTGAAAATTACTGACCTTGCACTCGAGGTTTCGCAAAAAAATAGTATCACTCCGTTCAATGATCTCAATATTAAGATCGGTTGCACAGATTCTAATGAGTTAAATACGTTTATTGATAGTCTGACTTTAGTCTATAATCATCCTTCTTATTCAACCGTTCAAGGTATCAATACCTTTAATTTAATGGTGCCTTATGCTTGGGATGGTGTAAGCAACCTCGTAGTAGAAATTTGTTATACTAACTCTTCTTTCTCTTCTGATGATTTCATGAAGTCAACGATGACCAATTTTAATGCTTCTATTCAGGATTTTTCCTTCTATGAGCCGGGATGTGGTATAAATAACTTCCCCATTACTGCAAGCATGAGGCCAAACACCACCTTTGTTTTTTGCGATCTTACATATCCTACACTTACTTATCAGTGGACTTCAAAGAATGGCAGCATTTCTGAATCGATCGACAGTGCTGTGATCTACGTTGATGAAACAGAAGAAATTCAACTGACGGTATGGGATGCCATGTGCCCAAATACAGTGGGTATTGACATAAATGTTGACTCGGCGATCACTCTTAATGCAGGTGTGGATACAATGATCTGTTCCGGTGAATCTATCATACTTGATGCCTCTATCGTAGGTTCTACAATTTCAGGAACCAATTTCTCATGGTCACCAGCTTCATTGGTGGCGAACCCAACAAACAATATCTCTAATTCTTTACCGCTATTGCAAAATACCAACTTCATTATTGAAGGTATTACTTCTGGTGGATGTGCGGATAAAGACACTATTGTAGTAGTTGTCGATTCCACTTTTAAGACTCTTGCAGGTCCGGACCAGTTGATCTGCGATTACGATGATGTTCAGTTAAATGCCTTAATTCAGGGACGATCTGCTTTTGATTTTACTTATCAGTGGTCTCCATCGAATGGATTATCAAACCCTAATATTCAGGATCCTATTGCTGATCCTGCGTTCCCGGGTGAGACTTATATTCTGGAAGCAATTTCCCCGATAGGATGCACAATGCGAGATACCATTGCGATTTCAATCGATTCTATTTTCATTGTTGATGCGGGTGCAGATAAGTTCATATGTAACCCACGACCTACTCAGCTTAACGGCTCAATTTCAGGAAGAAGTGCAACAAATATGACGTATAGTTGGACTCCTGCTAATGAACTTGATGATGCTAATGTGGCTGATCCGGTAGCAATACCAACTCCGCCATCTTCTGTTTACAGTTTAATAGTAAGTAGTCCCGCAGGATGCGAATACTCTAATAATATAACCATTACACTTTCCGATCTCGTCACATCGCCTTTATTCAATGATACCTTGATCATTGTTGGAGATACGGTAAAATTAGGTGCTCTAATTAGTGGAGGCTCTGGTAACTTCAATTATCTGTGGGGACCAACGGCTGGTTTGGGTAATCCAAATAGTTTAGCCACTGGAGCCAGCCCTGATTCTAACCAATTGTATACATTGATTGTCTACGACTTAGGTGGAATGTGTAACGATACTGTAGGCATCATGGTCAGGATTGAATATGTTTTCCCGATCGACTCTATGTTTGTGGTTCCTAATGCCTTCACTCCTAATGGAGATAATGTAAACAATACCTTCTATCCACTTTTAAGAAGCAGTGATCTACAGATAGCTGAGTTTAAGATCTTTAACAGGTGGGGGAATATTGTTCATGACGAAGCACTTTCTCCGTGGGATGGGACTTTAAATGGTGAGCAACAACCTGTTGGATCTTACGTGTATATGTTTCAACTGGAGTTTCCAGATGAAAGAAGGAAAGTTTATCACGGGCAAGTGACTCTGATCCGATAAACCACTTAATAATTCTTAATTTAGATCACTTTAAATTAACATCGTCTGATGTCCGATAACAACAAAGAATTAGCGACACTCGGAGCAGGATGCTTCTGGTGCGTTGAAACCATTTTTAAGAGGTTAAATGGAGTTATTTCAGTAGAAAGCGGTTATTCCGGTGGTCATGTTGAAAATCCTACCTATGAGGAAGTTTGCGGTAAAAAAACCGGTCATGCCGAAGTGATCAGAATTGAATTCAACCCTGAGATAGTTTCATATGAAGAAATACTTGAAGTGTTCTGGGCAGTGCATGATCCAACTACCCTTAACAAACAAGGAAATGATATTGGACCGCAATACAGGTCGGTCATTTTCTATCATGATTCAAAACAAAGGGAGAGCGCAATTCAATCAAAAAGCTTTGCAGCAAGTCTTCATGAAGGTGAGATCGTTACCGAAATTTCACAATTGATAAATTATTATAAAGCTGAAAACTACCATCAGGACTATTTTGTGAATAACCCTCAAAATTCATATTGTTCAATGGTGATCTCTCCTAAAGTTCAGAAATTCCTTAGACATCACAGCGATAAGTTAAAAGCGGAAGCAAATTAACGGAGCAGGTGCAGTGTGCCCGTTCTGACTTCATTAGGGGTTCCAACAAAGCTATATTTTAATGTGAAAGAATAGCTTCCATTGCTTGCTTTCTTACCTTTATAATTTCCATCCCAGCCTTTATCGGGATCTGTTGATTCAAATATTTTGCTACCCCAGCGATCAAAAACGAAGAAACTGAAACTGCTGAATGTACAGTTGGAATATGCTTTCAAAACATCATTCTCACCGTCTTCATTAGGAGAAAAGGCATTGGGTAAATAAAATCCGCACTCACAGGATTGGAAGTCAACCACAACTACTTCCTGGATCGTATCACAAGTTGTCCAACCCATGACAGTATATATGCCCCCTTGTGTTATAGTCACTTCTTCTCCAGTTTGACCGCTTGACCATATCCAATTTAGACTATCCGGTCTATTGTATTTCATAACCTCTCCAAAGCATAGCGATGTGTCTTCTAAGGAAATTGAAATACGCTCTTTTTCAGATATTATAAATGAATCGATATAACTGCAATCTCCAATTGAGAAATTCAACCAGTAAGTTCCTACTTCAACAATCATCTTTGATCTGGAGGTATCCATATCGTACCAACTTATATTTTGAACCGAAGTATCTGAAATGTTGATTTCAGAAGACGTTCCTGAACACATGGATCTGTCTTCGATCAGACTTACCACTTTATTCAACTCAGTAACAATAATACTATCGCTTATGATACAAATCCCATCTGATGCAATGAAAGATACGACCTGACTTTCAGAAACGATGTAAAAAGAATCAGAATGTGAACTATTCCAATTTATCTGATACGTAGGTAAACCTGCATTTAAAACAACCGAATCTCCAAAACAAAAACTTGTATCTGATAACTTATGATTTTGTTTTGCAGATACAGAGATGTTAAATGAATCTATGAAACTACAGTGGAGTGAAGAATACTGAAGGTAATGTAATGAAGGATCATTGAAACTGCGGCTGTAGTCGGTAGAGCTATCGGACCAAAGAATGGAAAAGGAGGTATCTATATTAACGGTAATAAGGATATCATCACAAACAGAGGTGTCTGTCCATGTAATGAAATCCGGGTCATCTTCTATCGAAACATTATAAAGTATGGTATCATTTTGAGCAGAGTGGAATATAGCGCTTACCAGAAAATTTCCAGGAATACTATATTGATGTTTTATCATAAAGCTGGAGTATTCAAATCCATCTCCGCTTGACCAGGACACTGAATCTGCATCTCCAGTGGCTGTAAAAGTACTTGAATCACCCAGGCAGAATCCATCGACATTTATAGAGTTTGTTCTAAACAAGTAAGGAGCAAAATTTGGTAATCCCCAAAACGAACGTCTGCCATTAAGCTCAATCAGCGTATCATTAAACCCGATTGTAGAATTTGAGTCAGATTGAGCTATAACACCAAGAAATGAAGTATTACTATTAGCAGTATAGATCTTACCATCCGGACCCTTTTGGAGCGCTCGTGCTTGTCCGTTGAATGATACTTTTGAATTGATGATAGAATCTTTATCCCAGTATTCAATGCTAACCCGATAGATCTTATTCCCTGCCCAAGTGCTCAGATAAATGTATTTTTCCGAAGGAGAGAACTCAAGTCCATAAATGGGTTGTGAAAATGGAACACTTATCAAATCTGACAAACTTCCGTTATTCTTATCGAATTGGAATAACTGGAGATTATTCAGATCACAACCAGCATTTGCGATGATGTTACCGGATGGGTTTGATTTCAGATAACCGCAAGCTTCACCAACAGACGGTCCCATAGTACTTCCTATTGAACTTAAGACTAATGTAGTATCAATACCATTTTCGGTTAATCGAAATGATAAGTAATTTTTGGAATTCCACTCATGAGCAATGATCCAGAAATCCTCTCTGTTTGAATGTTGTGCAGCGGTTATTTTTTCGGCAACAGGACTGTGAAGCATTATGTTTTTGCTGATCACGCTGCCTTTTCCACCAGCCAAACTCATATCTACTATTGAATATTGGAGGCCATTTGCATTGCCAAACTTATCTGTTGTAAAAATGAAGTATAAACTATCGCTTCCCGGTTGTGGTAGTATAAGTGAAGATTGTGTACTAGAAGGATCTCCGAGTAAACCTGATCCGTTATTCATGATCAGGTGGTTTTTATTCCACACAACAGAACCATCGGTATAGAAAAGCAAATTACTGTTCTTATCTGAAATACATGAAGTACCTTCAAATGTATTGATCTGACCATCGCTTAGAACGATAATAGTATCCTCATCGAATCTCAAACCGGCAAATTCACCAAAATACCAGACAGAAGTTTCCTGTTGGGCGTATGACACCATTGAAGGGAAGAAGATAAACAAAAGTAAAACGATAGATCTCATCCTTGTTTGCGAGAATTTCAGTTATAGTTTTATACTTATTTTAAGGATGAATTGTTTTCGAAGTGCTGATTTGTTGATCGCTGATGCGAAGCGGCGACACCGCACCTAAATCTTCACATTTTTACATTAATGAACTACCAGTTAATAATTTCCAGCGAACGCTATTGATCAGCGAATCAACACTGTTGATATAAGAAAACCTACAAACAATAATTTTTTCTAATATTCGTATCTAATTAAGCAACCAATAAACCCAATTTGATGAAAGTTTGCATACTATTCCTCGCCTTTGGATTATTTCTTACAAATGGTGTTCTTGCCGGAGAAGAGATCTCGGATGATAAAAAGCATGAGATCAGCTTGAATGCTACTACTTTCATCAAGGACTTTTTAACTTTCAATAACTCTACAGTTTCGCTATTGAACCCATACCTGCTTAACTACAAATACTACTTTGGAAAATCGGCGATTCGCACGGGAATAGGCTTTGATTTTAGTAGTTCAAAAACATCAGATATCAATGATTTTGAGTTAAAATCTCGTATTCATTCGATCGATTATAGAATTGGAATGGAATGGAAGAATAGACTGGCAAATCGTTGGATGCTCTTCTATGGGTTTGATGTGATCTATAACAGAAACAAATCAACGGTGATCACGGATAATGGATTTGATGTAACAACGGACCTCGAAATGTCGAATGGAATAGGAACCGGCCCAGTATTAGGAATAATGTTTCTTATTAGTGAACGGATCAGAATTTATGCAGAAAGTTCGATCTACTATATTCACGCAGATACCAAGGATGAAACCTTGTTTGAGAGTTTCCCGGAGTTTGATATCAAGAATACAGGTTCATCAGATGACCTGAATTTAAATCTTCCAACTTCAGTCTTTTTCGCAATAACATTTTAACAACCAACCATGGACACGATCCTTACGTTTTATATATTATAGTAATATTTGTAAATTCATAGCAGAACGAACGCACATCAAATGAAATATTCAGCAATTCTTATTAGCATCGCCTCCTTTTTAATTATTGCCTGCCAACCTGATCAAGTCACTATCGGGGATTACAACAGACCTGACTTGCCGCAGCAGAACTACGATTATATGTCCACATCTGCAAAGTTTCAATCCCTTGGTTTGCCGGATATGACTCCACAAACAAATCAATTGACCGATGCCGGTGCTACTTTGGGTAGGGTTCTTTTCTATGATAAAATGTTATCAGTTAACAACGCAACTTCATGTGGAAGTTGTCATCATCAGAGTAAAGCTTTTTCAGATATTGGGGCTACAAGTGTTGGATTTAGAGGCGGTAGTACATTTAGAAACTCACTATCGATAGCAAATATTCGTTCGATGACTAATTTTTTCTGGGACCTTAGGGCACAGTCGCTTGAAGATCAAGTAATGATGCCTGTTAAAGATCATATCGAAATGGGTATGGAAAGAGTCTCCGATCTTCCGATTAAACTAGCGATGATCGACTATTATCCTGAGCTTTTTACAAATGCTTTTGGAAGCGAAGAGATCACCCAGGAGAAAATTGGAAATGCTTTAGCACAGTTTTTAAGATCGATGGTTTCGGCAGATTCAAAATTTGACCAGGGAGTTAAAAATGGCTTCTCTAATTTTTCTGCTATGGAAAGAAGAGGCTTCGACTTGTTTTCCTCATGGGACGGTGCTGGGTGTGTGAATTGTCATTCCGGGAATAACTTCGATGGATGGTCTGGTCAGTCAGCAAATATCGGTCTCGACCTTATCTATGAAGACAAAGGAGTCCCGATCGATGGTGTGGAAGGATTTTTCAAGGTGCCTGGCTTAAGAAATGTCGCATTAACGGGTCCGTATATGCACGATGGTAGATTCGAAACTTTAGAAGAGGTTGTGGATCATTACAATGATGGAGTTCAACCGCACGAAAACCTTGATTGGAGACTACTTGAAGGTGGAAATATTTTCTTTCCGGGACCGATCATTTTACCCCCGGGCCCAAATCCAATTGGTTCTGGTGAACCCAAAAGGTTAAACTTATCTGATTACGACAAACAAGCTATCGTTGCATTCCTTAAGACCCTAACTGATCATACTTATATCAGCGACGAGAAGTACAGCGATCCTTTTTAATCTAACTTTTGCGGTAAACCCGTCGTTAGACTATCTTTTATCTTGAAAGTGATTACAGATGTCTCTATTAAGGAACTGAATGGTATAGGTGATGCTTCGCCTTTCTCAACAGCGTTTAGAAATGCAGCAACTTCCTGAGCATGGCCTTTCCCGCTTAAATTGAGTTTAGACATCTTGTTGTCCTGGTAAATAGCTGCTGATCTGAAGTTGTCGATAGTATAGGCAATATTACCACCAAAGATCTCAATGGATTCTTTACTTAGGCTTTTATCAGCATTTGCGGCGTACAGTAAGTTCGCAACCGAACCGTTCTTAAATTTAACGGTGATATTGATATTGTCTTCATTGACCATGGCTTCATTAGAGCTATCAATACTTTGAGCATAAACAGTATCAGCAGATGACGACGTTAGAAATTGCATCAAATCGATAAAGTGGCAGATCTCTCCGATAATTCTTCCACCACCGGCTTTGGTTTGAGTCCAATGATCTTTAGGAATAAAACCCGCATTGATCCTCATATTGATCAGTAAAGGTTCTCCAATATTTTCGAATTTGTTTTTTGCATCAACACAGGAAGGAGAAAAACGACGATTATAACCAACAAATAATATCTTCCCTGAAGATTCATATGCTTGCTTAACTTCCTCAAGCTCCTCCATATTCATAGCTAATGGCTTTTCGACAAATACATGCTTACCATTCTTTAAAGCCTGAATAGTATATTTTGCATGAGAATCATGCTGAGTAGCTATAAATACAGTATTTATGTTATCATCGGTAAAAACATCTTCAGCATTTGTCGATGCTTTTCCGAATTTAAACTTTGAGGCGACACTTTTTGCATTAATGCCTGTACGTGTAACCACGGTATCTAACGAAGCTTTTTTACCAGCGGATGGGATCAAGTAGCTTTGTGCGAAACTTCCAGCTCCAATAAATGCACAGTTGATCGAGCTTACTGGTGTGGAGTTAACTACCACGGGTTTTTCATCTTCGATATTTGTAGGCTGATATTGGATAAGGATTCCGGTGAATGCCTCCTGTACTTTTCCCAGGATCAGATCATAAGCTTTGGTTGCTTCATCTATGGAGTAGACATGAGAAATTAAAGGATCGATCTTGATAGCGCCTTTGTCTATTAATGAAAGAAAAGTTTCCATGTTTCTTTGCTCAGTAAACCGGACATAGGCATAAGGATAGTCCTGACCAAACTCCTCATAAGTCGGATCATATCTACCGGGTCCGTATGAACACGACATTTTTAACTCAAGTTCTTTTCGGTAAAAGTGAGGATCGCGAGGCACATCCATTTTAACAGCGCCTACAACGACAACTGCAGCTTTCTTTCTGGCTATTTCAGCTGAGAGCTCAATTGGATCATTGCTTGGAGCAGCTGCTGTAATAATTATTTTATCAAATCCATGACCATTAGTGAAGTTTTCACATCTTCTGATCAGTATTTCATCCTTTCTATTGACTGCGGTAGCTACATTCATATTGTTCGCCAGATCAACTGTAGCTTGTGAAAGGTCTATTCCGAATACATTGCAACCATTTGCTGTTAGCATCTGGCAAGTGAGCTGGCCTAGCAAGCCTAAACCGATCACACATACATTTTCTCCAAGGCGAGGATCGGCTTGTCTGATGCCTTGCAATGCAATCGCTCCCATAGTTGTGAAGCTTGCAGCTTCAAACGAAGTGTTTTCTGGAATCTTAACTACGAGGTTTTGTGGAACAGCAACAACATCTGCATGAGAAGCATAGTTTTGGCCTGCACACGCAACTCTGTCACCAGGTTTAAAGAAACCGTTTGTGTCCATTGAAGCGATCACTACTCCTGAACTACTGTAACCAAGAGCTGCTAATGAATCGAGTTTAGTACGAACCTTATCTATAGTAGCTTTCAGCCCTTCTTTTCTGTAGTTGGCAAGAACTTGTTTTACCAGGTCAGGACGTTTTTTCGCTTTACCCAAAAGGGAAGATTGTGCAACACTTACAGTACCCTTTTCAGTGCCGGCGCTAACACAGGAAAATCGATTGTCGATCAAAACCATTCCCTCAGAAATTGAAGGAACAGGAACATCATCAACGTAGAGCTCTCCTGATTTAAAATTTTGAATAACTTGTTTCATCAAACGGTTTGCTATATCATACTGAAGCGCTAAAATAGTGTTTCACAGTACCATGACAAAGTTAAGTATAATAATGCCTCAATTAAATTGCTAATCATGTGAAGTACATGCTAATTGGTTGAACCACCTTTATCGTGAGTTGATTTTTTAGTTTACGCTGAAATTGTTTCCACTTGTTAAACTTAAACGTTTGATTTTCTTCTTGAAACTTTAGCAGCTCTTCAGCATACTTC
>JABDMM010000068.1 GCA_013001465.1 Chitinophagales bacterium
ACGCATATGTATCCATGATCACAGATGCCGGATTTGGAACAGTCGAGATCAGGGCCAGAAGACCTTACCGTATTCTAAGCCCGAAACATTTTAATACCGAAGAGACTATTTATGTTGAAAGTGTTGAGATCTGCGCGATCAAAGATCCTATGCCGGAAGACGGACCATGTGTATTCACCGGAAGAACTGCAATTTACTTCGGTGACGATGAATACTTTGATGATCATAAAGGGCATCTTTTGCAGCAAAATCAACCCTTATCAGTATGTGATAAAACCGCGAGAAACATTGAACACCTCAACAGGAATGATATTTTCGTTTCACCTTCATCCTATTTTTATGATGGTGGTGGCTGTTGCTAATCTAGTTTATAGCAATATTCTGTTTTACCGAAAAGCGGTATCCCAACAAATCCTCTCATCTTGGCGGTTGTTTTATCTACCAATGTAATTTGGCAGCTATAGTATGAACCCACTTCAGGCTCGTATATCCTTCCATTTTTATACTTCCCATTTCCAGCATAAGTGATATCCTGTAGTACTTCTATACCTCTGTAAGGTCTTTTCCTCAATTCAGGATCAGGATTTTTAACATCTAGTTTCAAAATTCCATTTGGATATGAAGAATCACGACAATAAACTAAAGTACCAAAATAAAGATCTCCCCTTTTTTCGATCTCGACGTGAAAAGCATGCTCGGGAATCTCCCAAACGCCGATAATGTCATCCGCACATAATTCTTCTTCACTGTTTGAGATAAGAGTAAAACCGGTTAGAAAGAATAGTGATATGGAAAAAATGACTTTATAACTCATAATGAAGATGATCCAAAATTAGGTAAAAGATCAGAAACTTAACTATCATAGAATCAATACAGTTAACAGTTTGCACATAAATTTAATTGTGATTTTTAATCATTTCTACCTATCTTCCAAGTTGGAATTATCAATCATCATAACCCTTTAATCATGAATCTTATGCGAACCGCTGTGTTAGCACTAATTGTATTGTGCTCTACCCAAATTGTTTTTGCTCAAATCACCGATAACTCAAGCATCTATCTTAAAAATTCAAAGATTAAAACAGAGAGGAATATTTCCTCATATGCTGATAATCAAACAATTGAAAAGGTTTATAATAACAAATATTTCAAAGTTGTACATTTTGATAAAATACCGCTTCAATCTGAAAAAGAAAGAATGCAAGCCTTGGGAATGGAGTTCCTGGATTACATACCGAATAATGCCTTTATCATAGCGTTTCCCGAAAATTTTGACAAAACCCTACTTACAAGTTACAATATCAAGGCTGTTATTGACCTCAGCAACGATATGAAACAGGATTATTATCTACTCAATGAAGATTATCCTGAGTGGGCGTTAGTCGGAAAAGGGCAGATATTGATCACGATACAACTCCACAAAAATGTAAATTCAGAACTCGCAGTATCACTTTTATCCAAATACAATTTTTATATCAACAGCAGACAGGATAATGGTAAAGTAATCCATGCTCTTGTAAACATAGATCAGTTAAAAGCGATCATAGCTGAACCATTTGTAAAGTACGCGGAAGTCATAGCTCCACCGCCTGTTGCTGAAGATACACCTGGTAGAAGTATTCACAGAGCAAATACATTGGATGCAGATTATGGTGCAGGTAGAAATTATACCGGAAAGGGAATTAGGATCGCGATAAATGACGATGGCTTTGTAGGTCCTCATGTCGACTTTAAAGGAAGAACAGATCAAACCGATGTTGCCGGAGACCTTACCGGTGATCATGGAGATATGGTTGCGGGAATCGCAGGTGGTGCCGGGAACATCGATCCTACAGTGAGAGGAATGGCAACAGAAGTTTTTCTCTATATACGTCAGTATGTATCAAGCCTGCCGAACACAGAAGCGCTTCATTTATCAGATACCATCATTCTCTTTTCCAGCTCATATAGTAATGGATGTAATGCCGGTTATACAACGACCACAGAGCTTGTCGATCGGGAGATCCACGACAACCCAACTTTAATTCAGACATTTTCAGCAGGTAATTCCGGAACATCTAACTGTGGTTATGGTGCAGGAAACGTGTGGGGGAACATAACCGGCGGACATAAAATCGGTAAAAATGTTATTGCAACCGGAAATATGGATAGGCTGGGCAACCTACAAACCAGCAGTAGTCGAGGCCCTGCATCTGATGGGAGGATAAAACCGGATATATGTGCACATGGTGCGAGTCAACTTTCAACGGATCCGGTTAACTCTTATGCACCGGGTGGTGGAACATCAGCGGCAGCTCCAGGCATAGCCGGGATCACAGCCCAACTTTATCAAGCTTACAGAGAGTTGAATGGTGGTGCATTCCCAGAGTCACCATTGATCAAGGCTTGCTTGTTAAATAATGCGAAGGACAGAGGAAATCCGGGACCAGACTTTCAATATGGCTGGGGTAGAGTTAATGCTTTACGCGCTGTTGAAACGATTGAAGACAATAGATTCTTAAGTTCGACAGTTACTCAGGGTGCGAATAACAATCACACTATATCGGTACCGGCTGGTACTAAAGAGTTAAGAGTTATGCTTTACTGGTTGGATCCTGAAGGATCGACAATTGCATCGAAAGCTTTGGTGAACGACCTCAACATGCAACTTACCGAACCGGGAGGTGCAACGACATACAACCCATGGGTTTTGGATCCTACACCGAATGCGGTCACCTTAGATCTTGATGCAGTTAGAGGGATCGATACGTTAAATAATGTAGAGCAGGTAACCTTAGATAACCCTCCAACCGGATCGTATATCATCAATGTAAATGGAGTGTCTGTACCTCAAGGTCCGCAGAAATATTACATCGTATATACTTTTATCAATGACTCTGTGAAAGTCACTTATCCTCTCGGTGGTGAATCATTGGTCGCAGGGGAAGCAGAACTTATACGCTGGGATGCGTATGGTGACGTTGGTACTTTCACCATTGAATTTTCTTCAAACAATGGAGGAAGTTGGAGTACCATCACAACAGGAATTGCAGCTTCAAGCAGGCAGTACAGTTGGACTGTCACTAATGTTGAAACTGCTCAAGGGTTGATAAGAGTATCCAGAACTGGAAGTCCTGCAATTCAAAGCGAGGCACCTTTTAATATTTACCCTGTACCAGCAAACCTGGTTGTTAGTGGAGTTTGTCCGACCTATACAAGGTTAGATTGGGATCCGGTGGTTGGAGCTGTTTCGTACGATATATTTGAACTAGGGAATAAATTCATGGAGATCATTGGTAACACTTCGAATACGATTTTCGATATACCAACAAATCCTGCAAATGAAGACTGGTACTCAGTTCGAGCAAACGGACCAAATGGCGAGGTAGGAAGAAGAGCATACGCTGTACAAAAAGTTCCCGGAATACTTAACTGTCCTGTAAACAGGGATGTAAGCATTGCTCAGATCATTTCACCTGGTGAAGGTACATTGAACAACTGTATTGACCTCACCAATATCCAGATTTTAGTAGACGTTAAAAACCCAGGACTTCAACCTCAATCGAATTTCCCTGTTTCTTATCGCCTGGATAACACAACTACATTCACAGAAACTTTTACAGACACACTACTACCTGGGGCATCTTCAGTATATACCTTTTCGACATCTATCGATCTCTCTTCGTCCGGCACTCACATCTTTGAGGCATGGACAAGTCTTGTTAATGACAGTGCAACATTTAACGATACTTCTGTTATTCAGATCAATGTAATTGCGGGCTCTACCTTTGCTCTACCCTATTCTCAAAATTTTGAACTCTTTAGTTTGTGTGGCACTACCACTGATTGTGAAGGTGGGACTTGTGTTTTAGCCGGTGGTTGGCTTAACGAGCAAAATCTTGATTCCGATGATATCGATTGGAGGACTGATGAAAATGGGACTCCATCAGTAGGTACAGGCCCTACAATTGATCACAATCCCGGAACATCAACAGGAAATTACCTCTATCTGGAAGCATCAGGTACATGTGATCAGAAAGAAGCTGTGATGATCAGCCCTTGTATTAGTATAGGTGCTGCTTCAGCTCCAACCCTTTCATATTGGTACCATATGTTTGGGACCAATATTGGAAGTTTGCATCTCGACATATTTGACGGTAGTACGTGGACTATCGATGCACATCCAGCTATTATTGGAAATCAAGGCGATATTTGGAATGAAACCAATCTCAGCCTTGCTCCATATATTGGGAAAACGATCAATCTTCGTTTTCGAGGGGTCACCGGTGTAGGATTTGAAAGCGATATTGCAGTTGATGACATCGAAATTGTAGATCTGAATTCACCACCTATATCCGCATTCACTTCCGATTTACAGATTCTTTGCCCCGGAGAAACAGCGGCATTTATTGATCAAACTTCAGGTGCTGCAGCTACATGGGCCTGGAGTGTTAATCCGAACACCGTAATCTTTGTAAACGGAACAACACCAAATAGTCAAAACCCACAAGTACAATTTAGTAATACAGGAACATATGATGTTACGCTTATTACAACGAACGGTAATGGATCTGATACCCTTACACAAATCAATTACATCACCGTAGTTTCAGGTACTGCGCTACCTGTATCTGAAGATTTTGAGTCTTTTGCATTGTGTTCTTCATCGGCAGATTGCGGTTTAACAAGCTGTACTTTAGGCAATGGTTGGACAAATCTGGAAAATGGTATTGCAGATAACATAGATTGGAGAGTGTTTGAAGGACCAACAGGATCTGTTGGAACTGGTCCGTCATTCGACCTTAATCCTGGGACAGCTACAGGTAATTATATTTATCTTGAAGCCTCTGGAACTTGCGATAATCAAACAGCAATTCTCGAAAGTTCTTGTATTGATCTATCAACCGCAACCGCTCCAACGATCACTTTTGGATATCACATGTATGGAGGAGGAGTTGGTTCGTTACACGTCGATCTTTTTAATGGAAGCAACTGGATCTCTGATATCATCCCAGCCATCTCAGGAAATCAAGGCGATGTTTGGAATAATGGCTTTATTGATATTTCAGCTTATGCAGGAAGTACTGTTAAAATTCGTTTCCGTGGTGTAACCGGATTGGGTTTCGAAAGTGATATAGCGCTGGATGATATCAATGTGATCGACTTCATTTTAGCTCCGGTCGCTCAATTTTCATCCGATGCAAATACGATCTGCAGTGGAGAGAGTGTAACATTTAAAGATGAATCTCAGAATTTTCCAACAAGCAGGTTGTGGAACATATCGCCACCAACGATCACTTATCTATATGGTACCGGACCCACTTCCGCTCAACCAATAATTCAGTTTAATGCTAACGGTACTTACGATGTGAGTCTTGTTGCAAGCAATGCAAACGGAAGCGATACCCTTAGCCAGACAAGTTTCATCTCTGTTGGAAACGGTCTCTCACTGCCATTTAATGAAGATTTCGAGAGCTTTCCGCTCTGTAGTGAAACAGCAAACTGCGGTACCCAGATCTGTCAGACAAATAATGGCTGGACAAATGATATTAATGGTATCGATGATGACATCGACTGGAGACCGGATGCGAATGGAACTTCTTCCTTAAATACAGGCCCTACAGTTGATCATAAGCCGGGAACTACCACAGGAATATATTTGTATACTGAAACTTCGGGTAGTTGTGTTGCGCAAACCGGTCAGTTAGTTAGTCCTTGCTTAGATCTATCGACAGGATCATTTCCTTTCATGACATTCTGGTACCACATGTACGGTTTAGATATGGGAACTTTGCATGTTGATGTTTTCGATGGCTCATTTTGGATAAACGATATTATGACTCCTATTTCCGGAGATCAAGGAAATTCCTGGAAGAAAGCGACGGTGTCATTAGTCGCTTACAACAATCCAGGATCGAAGATCCGATTTCGTACGGTTACAGGAGCAAGTTTTACCAGTGACATGGCAATAGACAATGTTTCTGTATTCGATTCGATATTACCACCATGTGGCACTCCTACAAATATTTCGACGACGATAAATACTGTAAATAGCGCAACCCTTAACTGGGGTGCAGTTCTGAATGCCAGCCAATACAAGATCAGGGGAAAGGCAGTGCAGTCTAATTCATATATAAATATTACAGTCAATGGTAATCAAAATTGGTACGTTGCGACCGGGTTAAATCCTACTTATTACCATCATTGGCAGGTATCTGCCGTTTGTAATGAAGTCAATAGCGGATTCTCTGAGTTCGATACCTTTACTACAAACATGCCGATCTCCTGTGTGATTCCATCACCGATAAGCACCTCAAATATTACAAGCAATTCTGCAATATTGAATTGGACAAGTGTAGCAAATGCTGTTAAATATGAAATACAGGGAAGAGAAGTTGGGACTGCTACCATTGTTAAACTGATCAGGAATGCCCCGAATACCAGCTACCTTGCAACCGGACTTAAGTCGCAGACTTCATATGAATGGCGAGTTAGAGCCCTTTGCGATCAAACAGGTGCCATAAAATCAGACTTTACTACTGTAACGGTGTTCACGACCAACGCTGCATCAGAATTCCGGATCGATCCGAATGTTAGTTCGTTAGTGTATCCGAATCCATTTTCTGATCGTGCCATTCTGAAGTTTGATAATATGGATCAAGGAAATTATCATTTGGTCATTAGTGATGTAGATGGAAGAATCATAAAAGAGATAAGCGAAATCAACGGACAGCAGATCGAGCTAAATGCTGCTGAACTTGGATCTGGAGTATATTTTTATCAACTGATAGGAAGTTCGAATTATAGCGGCAAGTTTATTATACAGAAATAAGCTTGTAGATTCATTTTTTGTAGTTTATATTTGCAACCCTAAAATTGCGGGGTGGAGCAGTTGGTAGCTCGTTGGGCTCATAACCCAAAGGTCACAAGTTCGAGTCTTGTCCCCGCTACAAAAGAAGCCCCGTGAGGGGCTTTTTTCATTTATGGACAATTCAAAACACAAATCAGGATTTATAAATATCATCGGATTGCCGAATGTTGGGAAATCGACATTGCTCAATGCTTTTATGGGTGAGAAAATGGCTATCGTATCGCCTAAGCCTCAAACTACCAGACAGCGATTATTCGGAATATTGAATGCTGAAGATTTTCAAATGATATTTTCAGATTCTCCAGGATTCGTCCTAAACCCTTCCTACAAACTTCATGAAGACATGAATATGATCGTACAAACTGCATTCAAAGATGCAGATATCATTATTCTTGTCAACGATGGATATAACACATTAAGCGAACATGAAGATCTTATAAAAGCACTTGAAAAACTACCGGTTCCAAAGGTTGTGGTGATCAATAAAATAGATCAACTCAAAGCAGAAAGGATTGAATCTGTAAAGGAGGAATTTACCAAGGCTATGCCGGAAAGCAAGATCTTTGAGGTTTCAGCACTTAATAAAAAAGGGATCACGCCGCTTATCGAACACCTGATCGAGCACCTTCCTTTACATCCTGCCTACTATCCCAAAGATGAAATTTCAGACCGGCCGATCCGTTATTTTGTGTCGGAAATGGTGAGAGAGAAGATATTTTTAAACTACAAAAAAGAGATACCTTACTCCACAGAAGTGGTAACTGAAGACTATAAGGATGAAGAGAACATTGCAAGGATCACGGTTATGATCTATGTGGAAAGAAATAGTCAAAAAGCGATCATTCTCGGTAAACATGGTGCCGCTATAAAAAATGTAGGAATTCAGGCCAGAAAGGATATTGAAGAATTTATAGGGAAACAGGTATATCTTGAATTAACGGTGAAGGTGAGGAATAACTGGAGAAATGATATTAACTTCCTTAAAAAGTCAGGATACAGATAAATGAGCTTTACAGTTGCAATAGTCGGAAGACCAAATGTGGGGAAATCCACTCTATTCAATCGTTTAATTGGCGAAAGAAAGGCGATCATTGATGATATCAGTGGAGTTACCAGAGACAGGATCTATGGGGAAAGTCATTGGGGTGGTAAATCTTTTAATGTAATTGACACAGGAGGTTATGTCCCACATTCAGATGATGTTTTTGAAAAAGCGATCAAGGAGCAAGTTGAAATAGCGATTTCTGAAGCCGACCTGTTAATATTTCTTGTCGATGTCACTACAGGTATAACCGATCTCGATGATCAGATGGCGAAATTACTGAGGAGGTCAGAAAAGAAGGTACTGCTAACTGTAAATAAAGTCGATAATGCTCAACGTCAATATGAGGCAAATGAGTTTTATAGCCTTGGATTTGATCAAATGTTTTTCATCAGCTCAATAAATGGAAGTGGAACCGGTGAGTTGCTGGATGCGGTTATTGAAAGAATTCCAGAAATTGAAGAAGAGGTTGAAAGTGAAACCCCGGCGATCGCAATTATCGGACAACCTAATGTTGGAAAATCTTCCTTGATAAATGTACTTGTTGGAGAAGAACGGAATATAGTAACCGAAATCGCCGGCACAACAAGAGACAGTATTCATACTCATTTCAAAAAATTTCACAAAGATCTGCTGCTTATCGATACCGCTGGATTGCGAAAGAAAGCCAAAGTGTTCGAAAACCTTGAATTCTATTCGACGATCAGAGCGATCAAAGCGATCGATGATGCCGATATATGCTTATTGTTGATCGATGCTACACAGGGAATCACCTCGCAGGATCTGAACATTTTTAGATTGGTGGTGCGTAAGAAACGTGGAATCATCCTGGTAGTGAATAAATGGGACCTGATAGAAAAAGAGACAATGTCGGCAAAAGAATATGAAGAAGAAATAAAATCTAAACTTGCTCCATTTAATGATGTCCCTGTGATATTTAGTTCTGTCAAAGACAAGCAGCGGGTATTAAAAATACTAGATGTTGCACTGGACGTGGCGGAAAACAAAAGAAGAAAGATACCTACATCAAAGTTGAATGATATTATGCTGAAGGAAATCGAAAAATATCACCCGCCGGCATATAAAGGGAAAATGGTTAAGATCAAGTTTGTTACACAGATCCCTGCCAGAAGTCCGGCATTTGCATTCTTCTGCAACCATCCAAAATATATCAGGGAAGCTTATAGAAATTATCTTATTAACAAACTTAGATCGTATTTCAACTTTAGTGGAGTCCCTATTTCAGTATATTTTAGAAATAAGTAACCAGTTGATTTTATAATATTTAAATATTGATATTTAAATCAACTTTCTGCAAACTATTGTGTTATGCACAAATTGTTCACACATTATTCACAAAATCTGTCATTTAATTAGATAATACATTGAACTCTTTACCTAATTTTGCTGGAAACATTCAATCACTAAACTATTTATCATGAAGAAAATACTCGGACTAGTATTTGTTTTAACTATTGCATTGTTAATGGCTTGCAATAGTGACTCTGTGAAAGAGACTAAAGATTCTATGAAAGATGCTGCTGACAAAACTATGGAAGATGTCAAAGGCGCTGCTGATGATGCAGTTGAAGCTGCAGGAGATGCAGTTGAAGCAGCTGAAGATGCGGTAGAGGATGCTGGTGAATCTATGGAAAATGCAGCGGAAAAGACAAAAGAAGCGATGAAAGAAGCAGCAGACAAAACTGAAAAAGCAGTTAAAGATGTAAAAGATGGCGGTGGTAAATAACACAGCACAACTTTAGAAATTAAAAAGCTCTCCTTGCGGAGGGCTTTTTTTTATTCTTCTATATTAAGCATTTGCTTTCTAGCTATGCTAATTGCCGGGTCTAAAGTATTGACGACAGGATAGTAACCATTATTTCCCCAAAGCTGCTTAGCTATATATGCACGCAGATATGTTTTACTTTCCCTTTTCATTTCCCCGACTTTAGTCTTATCTATATCTTCTCTGCTGGCGTAGAGATGCTCCAGAAACTCTTGGTATAACTCATCCCCTATCCTGAACTCTTCCATGTATTCATTTACACTCGAGTAGCTCTCATAAAGTTCTTTTTTATGAGAAAAGTGCTTATAAATAAATGCAGGTATCGATGATCGGATCTGACCTAAGATCCTGTAGTCCGAAGTAGTATCTAACGGAACGAAAATATCAGGTATGATCCCTCCACCCCCAAATACTTTTCTACCATCCGCCGTATAGTATATCGCTTGTTTGTCAGACTTTATACTATCCTCTGTGTAAAATTCACCATTATCAAGGCGTTCAACCAGCTCGTTATAATACTTATCATTTCCTTCAGAATATGGTTTTTGAATACTTCGCCCCGAAGGTGTATAATATCTTGCTACAGTTAACCTCAGTGCTGACCCGTCGCTTAGACTATACTGCTCCTGAACTAATCCTTTTCCGAAAGATCGCCGGCCAACAATGACTCCCCTGTCCCAATCCTGAATCGCACCCGCTACAATTTCACTCGCAGAAGCAGACCCTTCATCGATCAAGATGTATAAGCGGCCTTCTTCAAATATTCCTGATTTATTGGCTACATATTCTTTTCGATTCGATGATTTTCCTTCAGTGTAAACTACCAATCGTCGTCCACCAAGTAATTCATCAACCATATCGGTGGCAGCAGCGAGATAACCTCCTGGATTCTGTCTGAGGTCAAGGATAAGGTTATCCATACCACTCTTTTTTAAATCCTTTAAGGAGGTATAAAATTCTTTTGATGTGGTAGCACTAAATCGGTTTACCTTTAGATATCCGGTGGATTTGTCGATCATGTATGCAACATCAACACTAGTTAATGGGATCTTATCTCTGGTAATATTGAAAGTCAAAAGCTCGTCTTCTCCAAATCGTTTAACACGAATATTGACATTACTTCCTTTCTCTCCCCTTAGTTTACTAACCACTTTTGAATTCGAAATATTTTTGCCGGCGACTATGGAATCTTCTATATAAATTATTTTATCACCGGACATTACACCTAATTCTTCTGATGGTCCGCCGGAAATCGGAGAAACCACGGTAATAGTATCCTCGACGATAAAGAACTCAATTCCAATTCCTTCAAAATTACCTTGTAAGTTTTCTTTTACTCCTTGCAGACGTTTCTGCGGAATATAAAAGGAATGAGGATCCAGTTCAGAAAGTACGTCTTCGATGATATCATCCATAAGATCTTCTTTATCGATGGTGTCCACATAATTCTCCTCAACAAAATGAAGTATATCTTTCAGCTTTTGAAAATTACTTCCCTGTTTGATCTTTTCCTGAACTGCAGTTTTCGGAGCGAGCATTAATCCAAGTTGTACACCTAGCAAGAGTATCAGTGCATATACTAAAGGAAGATAGGGTTTGTAATTGAACTTATTCTTTGAGCTGTTATCCATGTATTTTTCTAGATGTATCTGTTAATATAAGTTAAACGAAGATTGGGGATTGGATGTTTAATTACGAATATAACCGTAATTTTAAAACCTCGTGTATCTTATTTTAATTCACTATCTCTAATAATATTTTATTCTAAAATGCACTCTAAACCTATTACTGAGCAATCATCTTCATACCGGCATCTCGAAAAAATGTCCACGCTTGAAATTCTAAATAACATAAATCAAGAGGACCGATCTGTTCCTGAAGCTGTTGCAAAGGTCATTCCAAAAATAGAGATCGTCGTTGATCAAATTACTGACCGAATGCTGAGTGGTGGCAGATTGTTCTATGTTGGCGCTGGAACGAGTGGCAGACTTGGTATTGTAGATGCTTCCGAGTGCCCTCCTACTTTTGGTGTCGATCATGATCTGGTGATCGGAATTATAGCCGGTGGAGATTCTGCGATCAGAAAAGCTGTGGAGTTTGCAGAAGATGACCCGGAAGGTGGATGGAGAGATCTTCAAGATCATAATTTGAAGGATAATGATTTTCTAATAGGAATAGCTGCATCCGGCACTACACCTTATGTTGTGGGTGCATTAAAGAATGCAGGTAGAAATGGAATTGGGACTGCTTGCATCACATGTAACATGAATTCACCGGTTGCGGAAGCTGCAGAATTCCCTATTGAAGTGATCACCGGACCTGAGTTCGTGACCGGCAGCACACGAATGAAAGCAGGAACAGCCCAGAAACTAGTGCTTAACATGATCAGCACTTCAGTTATGATAAAATTAGGAAGAGTTGAGGATAACAAAATGGTGGATATGCAACTTTCTAATGAAAAATTAGTTGATAGAGGAACGAAGATGGTTATGGAAAAAACCGGCTGGGAATATGAAAAATCAAAATCAGAACTACTTAAGCACGGTAGCGTAAGAAAAACTATAAATAAATCATCCGACTAGGTGATTTATTCAAAAAAGAATGATACATTAATTGAATATGCACGAGCTGGAACCATATTACAAATGGCGTGAACTCTATATATCCTCTGAAGATGACCAATCCCCATTCTTCGGAAAAGAGTATTCAGAATTCGCATACTCATCTGCGATATATAATTATTATATCCATCCTCAATGGGACTTTTTTGGATCACCAACAATGTATATCAAGATCTTGTATGCAGATTACAGAAAGGGTTTCGTTGTAATAGAAATGATCGGTGAGTGGAACGATGCGATCAACAACGATATCATGTTCCTCAAGAGAGAAGTGATCGATGTCCTGGTCGGAAACGGGATCAATAAGTTCATCCTGATCGGAGAGAACATTTTGAATTTTCATGCATCAGATGACTGCTATTACGAAGAATGGCATGACGATTTATCTGATGAAGGTTGGATCGTTGGTTTAAACTTTCGCGAGCATGTAGTCAATGAGATGCAAGCGCATAATGTACATCACTATATTCACTGCAATAAGCGATACCAGGATCTGGCGTGGAGAAAACTTCAGCCTGAACATCTGTTGCACGCCACAGAAAATCTAATCTTCAAGTTTATCGGCTAACTTTTTGTGGAGGAATCCTTACAGAAGAAAGATCACTCTTTTCTGAGCGCAATGCATAGATCCGTTCAATAATCTCCACAACTTTCAAACCTTCCAAAGCATTTGTGGTGATCTTGTCACGTTGCAACAGAGTATTTACAACATTATCGATAATATAATGATGATTGGCAGCACTTCCTTTATAATCTCCATAATCATTTGGTGGATTAACCGGTGGTAACTCCGGCATTTTATAATTCTGAATATTACAGTATTCCACTTTATCCATATACTGGCCCCCAACTTTGATCGTACCCTTTTCTGCAACGATCGTCATCGAGCTTTCAAGATTCTTATTATCAACTGAGGTTGAATAGTTGAAAGCTCCAAGCCCGCCAGACAAGAATTTAAAATTTACAAATCCCGAATCCTCAAATTCAGTATTATGTTCGTGGTTGAAATTTTCGAATGTGGCTGATATGTTGTCAATGTCCCCGAAGAGCCAAAACATGATGTCCATAAAATGACTAAACTGTGTAAATAATGGTCCACCATCCAGCTCTAAACTTCCCTTCCAGTCACTTTTAGCATAGTAATTGTCTCCCCTATTCCAAAAACAGTTTATCTGAACCATATAGATCGATCCGAGTAGGTCACTATCTACAACAGATTTTAGCCAAACAGATGGCGGACTGTATCGATTCTGCATGACACAGAAAACCTGCCGTGAATTCTGCAATGCATTGTAGATCACTTTTTCACAGTCGGCTTTTCTAAGTCCCATCGGTTTTTCAACAACAGGATGTGCTCCTTTTTCTATTGCTTTTATCGCATGCTCGGAATGATGACCGTTTGGAGTACAAATACAGATCACATCCATTTCTATCTGAGAAGAGAAGAATTCATCCTCATTGGAAAAGAAAGGAACATTATATTCTTTTTCAGCTAACTCTGATTGCGAAGGATCAATATCACAAACCGCTACCAATTCTGCTTCAGGATTAGCTGAGATCATTGCTGCATGTCTTTTACCTATATGGCCAAATCCAATGACCCCGAATTTAATTGTCTTACTCATAATCAAAAGTCAAAATAAAAGTTATCCAATCGGGTAGCTAAATTTAGCGTGAACCAATGGGAAGTATATGTTTGAATATCATTATTACGGACATTCAACGAATATGCTACTTCAAATCTAAGATTAATTACAGGGTTTATGATGTACTGAAGGCTTAAATCCATGTTTACAAGGTCGGTTTTAAGTCCTTGTCCAACATGTTGACCGGCAATATTTGGATAACCCGGAATAGCAAAATCAGAAATAAATATGTTGCTACCGTTGTGCTCTCCATTAACATCTTCGCCATATATGGCATAAGTAAGTTTGTAATTCAAATAGAATCTCTTCTTATTGTAAGATGCAATTCCAACTATTTCGTGAAAATTAGCTCCCAAAGGATGTGTAAGTGGGTGATTGTAATGGCTGAAATTCTGAGAAACTTTTTTATGTCCGTATGTGAAAGGTCTGGCTACATTATATTCAGCCTGAAGAAACAATCTTTCGATCCCGAACAGGTCATAGAATTTTGCACCCAGCTGTCCTCCTACTTTGTTTCCAACAAAACCTCGACCAAGCTCTGCAGTCTTGTTGATACTGAGATCATCGATCATTACTTGCCCATAAGCCAATATTCTATCGGTTATTTTAAAATTAAGATTTAATCCTAGTGCAGCATTATCGGGAGAACGGAGTGAAAACTCTTCAGGTCTTAAAAACAGGATTGGATTTAGATATGCCAGCTCATAACCCCTTGTAGTAGTTGAATCCCCGTTATCCCAAACAATAGCTTCAAATATTCCGATCTGAAATCGCTTTTTAATGTCCCAGCTCAAATAATGAATTGTCGAGAATTTTTTAGGATGCACCTGCAATTGCCGCACGACAGGAATAAAATTAGGATGGAGCATCTGATTGTATATTACGGTGTATTTCACCTTCCAAACATTCATACTGAGCTTGAGAAATGGATAATGAAAAGCATGATCGGATAACAACATCGATCTGTAACCATCACCAATAAAATTCTTCCCATGCCCAAATACGAGGTTAAATTCTTTTACGGGAGAGTATGATATATACGCTTCAGAAAAAGCATAATCGAGACCAGAGCCGGGAGTTCCTCTTGGGTATCCTTGTCCGGGAACAACGGTATCCCGGGCAACCAACCTTGACTGGTAGTCCGGAAATAGTGTATTGTTCTCGTAAAATTTAGACTCTATAGATACTTTCTTACCAAGATTTGCTTTGAGTTGTATTCCTCTTGTACCATGATATGTGGTGTTACTGAAGTTATCTCTCCCTAATCCAAAGTCGATCAAAGGGTTTATGGCAACATAATATTTCCCTTTGCTAAATGGAAAAATATCTCTGTACTTAATGTTATACCATAGTCTTTTACTCCATGTTTGTGTTGTATCCTTTGCCGGTATATCGAAATCCCAGATCTCTGAGAACTCGCTAACGTTTTCAACCTCGGATTGCAGAAATGGTTTGATAGAGGAATGGAATAACTTATCTCGGGAGATCACGGAGCGTTCGATCTGTCTTGAGTATGAATGATTGAGAGGCAGCAGCAGTTGCTGACTCATAACAAAATGAGAAATAAAAAGAAAGCCAGAGGTTAGAAGGATCGGTTTTAACTGATCTAAATATCTGATGTTACTATTCCTTTAATCGTTAGGTAAATGATTTTAAGGTCTAAAAGCAAATCCCAATTCTCGATATACTCCACATCTGCTGTTACCCACTTTTCTAACATAATATGATTGACATTTGCATCGTCTTCGTGAAGTCCCTTAACCTGTGAAAGTCCGGTTACACCTGGCTTGACGAAATGCCTGACCATATATCGGTCAACCATTTTGCTATACTCTTTTGTGTGGACCAGCATTCTGGGTCGTGGACCAACTACCGACATCTGTCCTAAAAATACATTAATAAACTGAGGTATTTCATCGATGTGCGTCTTCCTCAAGAACATTCCGACTTTGGTAATACGTGGGTCATTGATAAGTGCAGTCTGTGAATCAGCATCATTGTTGACCTCCATTGTTCTGAACTTATATATTGAAAATGCCTGATTTTGATAGCCTGTTCTATTTTGCTTAAAAAAGACAGGCCCTTTGGAAGTGAGTTTAATCAAGGCAGCGACAATTGGATAAATCCAGGATAAGATAAGTGCAAGAACCAAAGATGAAAATATAAAATCAAAGCTTCTCTTGAGTGCCCGGTTTGCAAGGTTTTCTAGCGGTTCATTTCGAACAAGCATTACTGGTGTGCTCTCATAGAAATCTATTGAGAGACGTCGATTCATTATACTTCTGAAATCAGGCAGGATCTTGAATCGGATCACATTCTTATCACAAAATTTCATCAACATCTGAATTTCTTCAGCAGAGTCTAGTGGTAAAGCACAGTAAACCTCCCTCACATTATTCTCGAGGCAATACTTTTCGCATTCAGCGATACTACCTAATATGAAATCTTTATTGACATATTGCTTCGGTCTGTCATCGAAGAAACCCATAAATTTGTATCCGAATTCAGGATTGTTGTTGATGAGGTCCATAAACTGATATCCTTGCGCACTCAATCCGACAACTACGATAGGTCTCAAGTTATACCCTCTGAAACGCAATCTTTTCACAGATTGCAGCACGAAAAATCTCCATGCAAACAATAGGAAAATAAATATCAGGTAGAAGAAAACGAAATGTTCTCGTGAGTAGTAAAACCCTTTCACCATGATGATGAAGAATGAAGTTAACATGGCCTGGAACGCCATAAGCTTCAATATGTCATAGAAAACTTTCTCCCACTTAAAGGTTCTGTCGATATCGTATACTTTGATAAAAGAAGAGCCCAGAAGCCAAAATATGTTGAGATTAAACCAAAGAAGCTGATAATTCTGCTCTCCAAGGTATTCGAATGAATTATGCTTGACTATATGCGCCAGGATGTAGGCTATATTCAACACGAATATGTCCCCACACAAGTAGATAAATTGAAAAAGTTTTGAAAACCTGCTCTGCATTTCCTTTCCTCTTGTTCCGGTTAAGGATTTCTATTCGAAAATAGAATAATCAATAGGTATTCGAAATCTCTAATTAAAAAATTTGCGAAATATATCTATCTAAAGTTCAAATAGTTAGCAATGTGCTAAACCATGTCAATCACTTGATAAATTTACACATAATAAATTACTTATAAAACTCTTTTATATTCATTTAAGAATTTATCCATACAGACTTTTTAGGTAACTAACATAACTTATTGATATATAATAATAAGAAAGCTGAATAATATAGATTATATCGATCAAAAAGTATTAATACTTCTACGGAAATAAGAGTTCCTCGTTTCAATTATCTTTACTTCCAGTTGTTATTAAAACAATATGTGGGCATTCAGCAACTTTAAGAAAAACATTCTGGTAAATGATCTAGCTGTTAAGCAGATCAGGGACTTTGCAATAGTTGTATCTGTGCTATTCATCTTTATTGCTTTCTATTTCAGCATATATATACTTCTTGTTCCCGCACCGGTAATTTTCTTAATTGGAATGTTTAAACCGACCTTGCTTAAATTACCCGCTATTGCCTGGTTCACTATTTCGAATATATTGGGATATTTTTCTGGAAAGATCATACTCACTGTAATCTTTCTGGTTTTTGTAATACCTTTTGGTTTCATTCGAAAACTAACTGGATACGATTCCCTGAAAAACCGACAAACAAAAAAGACAACTTTTACTGATAGGAATCATATTTTTTCGTCCATCGATTTCAAAAAGCCATTTTAAATATGGAGTTTCTGCACGATCTAATAGATTTTATCCGCACCCGAAAAAAATACTGGCTGATCCCTCTTATTGCGATCTTATTGATATTTGGTATTCTTATCGTGTATGTTTCGGGATCTGCTGCAGGTGCACTAATTTACCCTCTATTTTAATAAACTGATGCCTTCATATATTCTTGGAATATCTTCATTTTATCACGATAGCGCAGCAGCCTTAGTTTTAGAAGGTAAAGTAATCGCCGCAGCGCAGGAAGAGCGCTTTAGCAGAATCAAACACGACGACTCTTTCCCATCAGAAGCTATAAAATATGCACTTCGGGAAGCCGGTATTGAAATTGAGGATGTCGAAGCAGTGGTCTACTATGAAAAACCGTTTCTTAAATTCGAAAGAATTCTGGAATCCTATCACAGTTACATTCCAAAAGGACTAAAAAGCTTTCTCACTTCAATGCCGATCTGGATCAAGAACAAACTTTTCCTAAAAAAAATTATCAGAGATGAATTGAAGAAAATAGGTGGGTATACAGGTTCCTTATATTTTTCAGAACATCATCTATCTCATGCCGCCAGTGCATTTTTCCCATCACCTTTTCAACAGTCTGCGATAATAACACTAGATGGTGTTGGTGAATGGGCCACGGCAAGCATTGCAATTGGTCAAAACAATTCTATCAAGATTATAAAGGAAATGAGTTTCCCAAATTCAGTCGGTTTGCTCTATTCCTCATTTACAGATTACCTTGGATTTAGGATCAACAACGGTGAGTATAAAATGATGGGGCTCGCCCCGTATGGAGATAGTTCCTCCGAAGAATACCAGAGATTTAAAAAGACGATATGTTCCGAACTTGTTGAAATATTCGAAGATGGATCGATCGAACTCAATATGGAATATTTTGCTTTTGGCCATAGCCTGCATATGACCAATGAAAAGAAATGGGAAAAGATCTTCGGCTTCAAAAAGAGGAAAGCAAATGAAGCCCTTGAGAGCGCACACCTGAATCTTGCACTTGCCATTCAAGATATTACAGAAGACATTGTAATAAAGATTGCCAAAACAGCGAAACAGCTTTGTGAAACAGAAAACCTGGTACTCGCAGGTGGAGTCGCCTTGAATAGCGTTGTAAATGGTAAACTACGCAATGCAGATATTTTTAAGAAAATCTGGATCCAACCTGCTGCCGGTGATGCCGGAGGTGCCGTTGGAGCAGCAATGGGTTACTACTTTATCGCTAAAGAAAATAAAAGAATTCCATCCACCTGTAAAATGAAAACAGCGGATCTTGGTCCGGCTTTCATCAGAGATAATATAATAGAAGCTCTCAAAAACTCAAATCTCATATGGGAAGAGATAGAATCGATCGAATCAAATCTGGAGCGCACTGCTAAGATCATTTCTGAAGGTAAAATTGTAGGTTTCTTTCAAGGAAGGATGGAGTTTGGTCCCAGAGCACTGGGCCACAGAAGTATCCTCGCCGATCCAAGAGATCCAAAAATGCAGCAAAGATTAAATGCATCGATCAAATTCAGAGAAGAATTCAGACCTTTTGCTCCTGCAATCCTGGAGGAACATTATTCCGAATACTTTGATGAAAAACAAAACTCTCCTTTTATGCTTTTTGTACATCAATTGAGAGCAGAAAAACGAAAAAAAACCACTCCTACATATAGTTGGAAAGAAAGGCTGGATCAAATCAGGTCTGAATTACCTTCGATCACTCATGTTGACTATTCCGCAAGAATTCAAACCGTTTCAGAGTTGAACGATCCGGTTTTTTACAGACTTCTTCAAAAGTTCCACAAAATCACAGGATGTCCGGTTTTGATCAATACCAGCTTTAATCTAAAAGGTGAACCAATAGTCTGCAGTCCGGAGGATGCGATCAGGTGTTTTCAATCCACCGGACTTGATTATCTTATTATAGAAAATTTTATTTGTTCAAAACCTAAATAAATTTTTTTCTTGCTCGTAAACAAGGTCATACTTTATAACTTAGCGAACTCAAAAAAATTATAAAACAACATGAAGAAAGTATTGATAAGTGGTGGAGCCGGATACATAGGAAGCGTATTGGTTCAACTGCTCTTAGATAAAGGATATTACGTTAGGGTCTTAGACAACCTAAGATTTGGTGGGGAATCAGTTGTAGGGCTTCTCGATAATCCTAATTTCAATTTTGTACTCGGTGATGTTAGAAATGAAGGAGATTGTCGTAAAGCGCTTGAGGGTATAGATTATGTATGCCATTTGGCCGCTATTGTTGGAGATCCGGCATGTGCAAAAGAACCAGAATTAGCGCGAGAGACCAATCTTGAGTCTTCTAAATCAATTTATACTATCGCTAATGAAATGGGTGCAAGCAAGTTTGTCTTTGCATCCACTTGCAGCAACTATGGTAAAATGGAAGATCCAAATTCATATGTTGATGAAAATTCAACACTTGCACCAGTTTCGCTTTACGCGGAAACAAAAGTAGCAACAGAGAAATTTTTATTGGGACAGGATAAATCAAATCAGTGTAAACCTACTTGTCTCAGATTCTCTACTGTTTATGGACTTTCGCCAAGAGTTCGTTTTGATTTGACCGTAAATGAGTTTACAAAAGAAGTCGCTCTTGGTCGCGAGCTAGTAGTTTTTGGAGAGCAGTTCTGGCGCCCGTATTGTCATGTTGTCGATCTTTCGAGATCTGTGATCACTGTTTTTGAATCACCTGAGGAGAAAGTTGCTTTTGATGTTTTTAATGTTGGTGATACCAAAGAGAACTATCAGAAACAAATGATCGTGGACGAGATCGTAAAACAGATCCCTGATGCGAATATCAAGTATGTAAAGAAAGATGAAGACCCTCGTGATTACCGGGTTTCATTTACAAAGATCAATGAACAACTCGGTTTCAAAATTACACAAACGGTTCCTGATGGGATCAGAACCATTAAAAAGGTGATCAATGAAAAGTTCATTCTAAATCCAGACGATCCAAAATACAAGAATGTATAAAGATTTAGTCCAGTTTGTAAAAGAACAGTTCAATACTGACGCCTTCATTCCTTTGCATGAGCCACGATTCATCGGCAACGAGAAAAAGTATCTTGAAGAATGCATCGATAGTACATTCGTTTCCTCTGTTGGGAAATTCGTGAACCTTTTTGAGGAAATGATGGCGGAGATCGCTGGAACTAAATATGCTGTTGCAACTACAAATGGAACCTCGGCATTACACATCTGCCTTGAAGCTCTGCATATTGACAATAGTTGTGAAGTGATCACTCAAGCACTTACTTTCGTGGCAACATGCAATGCCATATCGTATTCGAATGCTGCTCCTGTTTTTATTGATGTGGACAGAGAAACTCTTGGTTTAAGTCCGCTTGCTTTGGAGGAATTTTTAAATGAACATGCAGAGATCAGAAATGATGGCAGCGTAATCAATAAAAAAAGTGGCAAACGGATCGCGGCAGTAATGCCGATGCACACGTTTGGTCATCCTGTTAAAATTGATGAGATCTCAGCGATCTGTGAAAAGTACCAAATTCCAATGATCGAAGATTCAACGGAGTCTTTGGGATCATTTTATAAAGGACGGCCGACCGGTTCAAATGGGATCCTGGGCACTTTCTCTTTCAACGGAAACAAAACGGTTACCTGCGGTGGCGGTGGATGCGTGACAACGAATGATGAACAGCTTGCGAAACACATCAAGCACATCACAACAACCGCGAAGAAACCGCATAAATGGGAATATGTTCACGATCACATCGGTTATAATTATCGACTCCCCAATTTGAATGCTGCATTGGCGTGTGCACAGTTGGAAAAACTAAGCGAATTTGTAAAGAACAAACGTGAACTGGCATCTCGATATAAGGAATTCTTTGACTCAAAAGGCGTTCAGTTTTTCCATGAACCGGAAGATGCTAAAAGTAATTATTGGCTCAATGCGGTTTTATTGAAGGATCGAAACGAGCGTAATGAGTTTTTGAAATATACAAATGAAAACTCAGTGATGACCAGACCGGTGTGGACATTAATGAATAAGTTGGAGATGTTTAAAAACTGTTATGCTGCTGATCTAAGTAACTCAGAATGGATAGAGGACCGTTTGGTGAATATACCTTCTAGCGTTCGCCTTTAAATTTTTCCTTGAACACCATCCAGATAAATTTGCTATTGGAATCGAAATTGCGTTTCCACATACGTCCCGGTTCCTGTAAAAACCGATAAAACCATTCCAGACCAGCTTTTTGCAACCATTCCGGTGCTCTTTTAACTTTGCCTGCTACAACATCAAAGCTACCACCAACGCCCATTATAAAATTGACATCTTTGAGGATATGTTTATACTTGTTCAGGAATATCTCCTTAGTAGGTGAACTGATGGCCACAAATAAAATGTTTGCTCCCGAGCCTGCGATTTGCCTGGCGATCTCCTCCTCCTCTCCTTTGTTAAAATAACCATTGCGATAACCGGCAACTACCTTTTCAGTGTATTTTGCTGAATATATAGATACAACATCCTTGACGATCTCTTCTTTGGCACCAAAAAAATATATTTTATAGTTCTTCCGATGGGCTAAATCGACCAGGTTCTGCATGAGATCAATACCTGCAACCCTTTCCGGCAGAGGACGATTGAGGAATTTTGAAGCCCAAACTACCGACATCCCGTCCGCATTGATAATATCGCAATGAACAACACTTTCCCGCAATACAGGATTTGTTTTCATCGACACAAGTTTATGCGCGTTAACTACGGTGTGGTGTATTTGTTTCTTGTCTTCAATGGCATTCGAAATTCGCTCCATTGTAGACTCCATGGTGAGTACATCTATCGGTGCATCTAGGATCCGGATTCTTTGTTGTTCGTTCACTTGTCTTAATGCTGCTTTAAGAACTCTATAACACGGTGTGAAGCCTTTCCATCGCCATATGGATTATGTGCTCTGGACATTTTCTCATACTCTTCTTTATTTTCAATAAGCTCGGAGATCCCATTAACGATCTTCTCTACATCAGTACCCACGAGGCGAACTGTTCCTGCATCCACCGCTTCGGGTCTCTCTGTGGTTTCCCGCATAACTAATATCGGTTTTCCCAGACTCGGTCCTTCTTCCTGAACTCCACCGCTATCGGTTAAAATAATATGGCTTTTGCTCATCAAATGCACGAATGGCAGATATTCTAGTGGTGAGATCAAAAACACATTGCTGAGTCCGTCCAAAAGTTCGTAAACCGGTTTCTGAACATTTGGATTTAAATGCACAGGATATACAATATCGAAGTCAGGATACTTTTCTGCCAGTCTCTTGATAGAGGTACAGATATCGATGAATCCCTGTCCGAAGTTTTCACGTCGATGTCCGGTTACAAGAATAAAAGGTTTTTCACTATCAAGCTTTATTCCGGCCTTGCAAAGTTTTTCGTCTGTTGCCTTTCTGAGGTTTTCGTCTTTATTGATCCTGTCGATCACGATATGAAGCGCATCGATCACTGTATTTCCGGTGACCGTAATTTTATCTTCAGGAATATTTTCCTCCAGTAAATTTTGTCTTGCCATTTCTGTTGGAGCGAAATGAAAATGTGTTATTGCTGAAGTAAGTCTTCGGTTCATTTCTTCGGGCCAGGGGGCATAAATATTTCCGGTTCGTAGACCAGCTTCAATATGTGCTACCTTTTTTTTCTGATAAAAAGCTGCCAAAGACGTAATGAAAGTTGTGCTGGTATCTCCATGCACAAAGACAATATCGGGATCGAACTCTTTGATCACGGGTTTAATTGCAAGTAAAATATTCGCACTTACTTCGTAGAGGTCCTGATCGGGTTTCATAATATCGAGATCGTAATCAGCTTTGATATCGAATATATCCATGACCTGGTCCAGCATTTCTCTGTGCTGTGCCGTGATACAAACCTTTGTTTCGAAAAAATCTTTTTGGGCAAGAAAAGCTTTTACAAGAGGCGCCATTTTAATAGCCTCGGGTCTTGTTCCAAAAACGATCAATACTTTCTTCATTCTATTTTTTAATTCCACAAAAGTCGAGTACGACCTGCGTATCCGATTCGGAAACGGATCTGAATTCTCGGTGGGCCACAAGATAGGCAATTATATCAGCCTCTTTTAAAGCGGTCTTGTAATCGGTGATATTCCAATCTTTGTATGCTTTAATGTTAGGTTCTACTGGAAGGATATCAAAGCCGCGATCCCGAAGTGCCTTTGTAATTTGTAATGATGGAGATTCTCTCAGATCATCGATATCCGGTTTAAAAGCTAATCCCATGCATGCGATCTTTGCTTTCTTACCCTTGGCTGCGATCTTTTCTGCTTCCTGTTCAATTTTGGATATAACCCATTCAGGTTTATAATCATTTATTATTCTTGAGGTTTTGATCAGTGTAGCCAGATCACCGCTTTTAGAAACGATAAACCATGGATCTACAGCAATACAGTGCCCTCCTACTCCGCTTCCCGGTTGAAGAATATTAACTCGTGGATGGTGGTTCGCAAGCTTGATAAGGTCCCAAACATCAACACCGATATCGTCACATATTATCGACAATTCATTTGCAAATGCAATACTTGTATCTCGATATGCATTTTCAGTAAGTTTCGACATTTCGGCTGTACGTGCATTGGTCACAAGGATCTCACCTTGCACAAAAGTGGAATAGAACTCCTTGACCTTCTCAGAATCTTCTGCTTTCAACCCTCCAACAATACGATCATTCTCGACCAACTCACGCATAGTTTTACCAGGTAATACCCGCTCAGGGCAATATGCGATATGAAGCTTTTCAATATCAACTCCTTCTGATTTCAATACTCCTCCTACCTCTTCGGTCGTGCCAACAGGTGAAGTAGATTCCAGTATAATTAGGTTTCCTTCTTTAACATGCGGTGCTATCGCTTTTGTAGCCTCCATCACATACGAAATGTCCGGATTCTTATCTTCCCGTATCGGGGTTGGAACAGCGATCATAAACACATCTGCTTCTGGAACTTCTAATTGAGCTTTAAGCTGTCCGGATTGTACAGCAGAGTGAACAAAGGTATCAAGCTCCGGCTCGGCTATATGAACATCGCCATTGTTGATCGTATCAACAACATCAGCGATCACATCTACTCCTATGACCTTATATCCTCTGTTTGCAAGCAAAGCAGCCGTAGGTAAGCCGATATACCCCAAACCAATTACACAGATTACTTCCTTTCTTTCCATTCCGGATTTTGACGTGAAATTCTTATATTTTTCTTAATATTCAATGCGATCTCTTAAAAGTAACTTCCTCGTTTGTGTACGGAATAATTTTTCCTGTGTTTTTGAATATCAAATTATTCTTTAGCTGTAATTAACATCCTGATTTCCAACTTGTTTTCAAACTTCTTTTCAGCAACTAATGTCGATGTCTCCTGTAATCTATCATACGAATCTGAGTACCACCCTAACATTGGCCCTTGAGCTCCTTTCTTTATTTCAGCATTGTTAAAGATCTCACTCTTGAGTTTAATTATTACTGCACCTTTTCCAAGTTCAAGAGTATCACCGTTTAACTCGATGATATCAAGATCAGGATTGAAGTGGAGGTAATACGAACAAGTATGCTCTTTCTCACCAAACAGGAGATCGATGATCTCGAATGTTTGGTCTTGTCTGTGATATCGAACAATCCTCCGATGCATTATGGGTACTGTCTGAAGGATAAAACCATTATGTTCTGCGGTAACTCTTATCTCATCTTTTTCAATTAATTGTTCCTTAATGATGAGTTCCGGAAGATCTTTCCAGTTGAAGTTCTGTACAATGGATGCCTGGTTAAGTCCGTCTATTGAAATAGTATTGTGAGCATGAACCGAAATGAAGTAATCTCTCACTTCCTGAAATTTCCAATGATATTGATAGGTCCCCGGATCTATCAAAAACGGAACTCCACGATAATTTAAAAGAATTTGTAAGGCATCGGAATGAGCATGTGCTGCAAGTGGTCTGAGGCCTAGCGGAGATGCGTCAAATAGCATTTCGAATTCATCTTCGCGAATAAATGATAATCCTGATTTATAATGTGCGGTTTTTAATTCTATCTGCTGCTTTGGAGAAGCATTAAATTTTTGGTATCCCTGTTCTCCGTGAATGATATAATTTTTCCAGTCGAAATTGTCGGTATATCGAGGTGTTCCAAAAAGAACAACTGCATCCCTTGTTAAGGACGCCTCATCGCTAAATGTCTTATCGAAGTATGGATATAAAAGATGCCCCTCGTCAGAATCGCCGATATGGAATGTTCTACCTGTATTCCAAAATTCCTGACTAATGTTGAGCATCAGTTTAATTCTTTTTAGTGCTTCTTCATGCCAGGGTTCCGCCCTAAGTTCACTGAAAGAGAGGCAGCATATATAGTAGGAGACTACCTCAGAATGGTAATGAGTGCAGCCTTCTTTATGAAATCCATCTTCATGGAACTGGTGGTTCAATTCCTGAATCAAGCCGTCCATCGATAAATGATACCAGTTATCTGATTCGGGAAATTCATAAAATGAACAAATGGCTATTAAACCGCATAGTTCGGCCAATAGATGATTATTGGCTGAAGAATACATGGATAAGTGATTTACCAGATAATGTGCGCTTAAATAGAGGTAATCATCCAGTGGCTTTAGTACAGGGTTTGAAGGATCAAAAAGAGAAACAAAAATTCGCGTATAAAGTAAGTTGATCGATCGTATCCCTACTTCAATACCATTCGACCAGTTGATCGATCTCAGAAATGGGTTTTCCTCGATGAAGAGTTGGATCTTATCTGTAAGCGCATCTAAGATCTCTTGATCATCGAAAGCATATGCATAAGAAGCAATCACTGGAAAGTAATGTAACCTGGCAGGTTCGAAAACATATTTGATCTCCCCTACCGATTCAAATTCTTTGTATTTATATTCATGGACAAACCGCTTCTGTGAAGAATCTATATTGTTCTTTCTATCTATTGACCAATTATCGATCTCTAGTACATTTGGAATAGACTGATTGAAATAGTGGTAGATTTCTAGCTGATCTGCAGCAGGCAGAATGGACTTTAGAGATGATCTTGAATATTGTTTCAGAAATTTTCGTGCCTTTAAAGTTGGGATATGAGGAGGATTTGCGGCATGTTTTTTGTCGGTAACCCTGTGCTGATAAAACTGTCTGATCCTAAAGAAGTCCTCTCCAGGATGTTCCATCGCAAGCCACCTGTTCAAGTACCATGTATATTTTCTCACCTCGACAAATTAAGCACATCGATTCGACTTTCAGCGAATAATAGCATTTTTTTTGAAGTAAATTTGCATCTTCTGTATGCTGAATTGAGTTTAATCAATCAGAGACAATATAATCTCACAAAAGATAATACGAAACAATTTGAACAAGGAAGAAACAGAAAAACTAAGTATTCAGAAAAACGACAGTCTGCTTCACGCTATCAGGCAAATGGATCAGATCGATTCAAAACTGCTGATCGTGACTGAGAATGGTAAATATTTCAGTCTATTGAGTATTGGAGATATCCAGCGGGCAATAATAAAAAACGCAAACCTGAACGATCCGATCGAAGGCATTCTTAGGAAGGAAGTCGTTGTAGCAAACGTAAAAAACACTTTTGAGGAGATAAAAGCTGAGATCATCAAACACAGAGCAGAATACATGCCAGTGATCGATGACGAAAACAATCTGGTCAAGCTTTACTTCTGGAACGATGTGATCGGTGAAAGATCGGATGAGTTAAAAGGCCAGCTTTCGAATATTCCGGTAGTGATCATGGCAGGTGGTAAAGGGACCCGACTTAAGCCGCTAACGAATATTATCCCTAAAGCATTAGTACCTATCGTTGAAAAACCTATAGTTGAAGTGATCATTGACCGTTTTGCAAACCTTGGTGTTAGCGAAGTCTATCTTACCGTCAATCACAAATCGGAAATGATCGAGCAATATTTTGAATCCGTAAAAAACAAAAAATACAGCATTGCTTATATCAAAGAAGATAAGCCACTGGGTACTGCAGGAAGTTTACATCTACTTAAGGACAAACTGAAGAGCACTTTTTTTGTATCGAACTGTGATATCTTGATCGACCAGGATTACAGGGAGGTCTATAACTATCATAAAACCAATGAAAACTCATTGACGATCGTAGCAGCATTAAAACACTACGATATACCCTACGGAACTCTTGAAACGAAAGAAGGTGGAATACTCGAACACATTGAAGAAAAACCGGAACTCACATTTCTTGTAAACTCGGGAATGTATATCCTGGAAGCGGAGACCCTGGATTATATACCGGAGAATGAATTCTTTCATATCACACATCTTATCGACAAACTGAGAGAAGAAAATTTAAGAGTAGGTGTTTTCCCGGTCAGTGAAAAGTCTTGGTTAGACATTGGCAATTGGAGTGAATACAATAAGACGCAAGAGATTTTCAAACAAAAGTTCAGCTAATACAGCGATTGTCCTTCAGCAATAAAATATCTGCAATAATCCGTGAAAAGCACTTCGGTGAGCTTCTCAAACAAAGCGGAAACGCTTTATTCTTCAGAATACTCGGATTAGCGATCACCTACCTGTTCACCATCATGGTAACTAGAATATCCGGAGCTGATGTTTGGGGTATATTTTCGATCTTCTTCACCATTTCGTTTCTAACGTCACTTGTTACCAAGATCGGAGCAGATCTTTCTATCGTCAAATTTGTTGCCAAATTTAATGCTGAAGACAATAATTATCTAATCGATCAACTGGTTAAGAAAGCATCGCTTCTCGTACTTCCGCTATTGATAATACTTACGGTTGTCTACTACTACTTTGCCCCCTGGATCGCAGAATCTATATTCGGCAAAGTTAATCTTACATCGACCATTAGATATACCGCGTTTACGCTAATTCCATTGACCTATTCATCGTTTTTCATCCAAACGCTGAGAGGCATAAAAAAAATAAAGCATTTTGCCTTTTTTCAGTTTGTATCACAGTATGCATTTGCCGCTGTTGCTTTTGCTGTTATAATTTACCTGGATAAGGATAGCAGCAATGCTGATCTGCCGGTGATCGCATTTCTCATTTCAATTTACCTGGTGTTGATCCTCTCTTACTTTTTTGCAAGGAAATATGTCAAGGTTGATCCCGACTTTATCTCCGAGAAGAACATCAGTTATAAAGAGATCTTAGCTTCTTCTATCCCTCTGCTTTTTGCAACATCTGCGGTTCAATTGATGGTGATGGTAGACACTTTTTTTCTCGGAATATATGACAGCATCGTCACTACGGAAGATATCGGAATATACAATGTTGCGTCCAGGGTCTCACGGATCACAATGGTGATACCTACTGCAATCAACGCGATCGCTGCACCAAAGCTGTCAGAAATGTATGAGAAGCATGATGATGGGTCCTATCGATTTTTTGTGAGACGAACTTCTGGATTAATTTTCATATCTACATTGCCACTTACCATATTGATCATGATCTTTCCAAAAACCATTTTAGGTTTATTCGGAGCAGAGTTTGTTCAAGGTGTGGTTGTATTATTTATACTACTTATTGCGAGACAGGTAACCAGTTTTTCTGGCTCAGTATCGTTTGTTTTACAGATGACACACAAGGAAAAAGTTTTAAGAAATATAGTCTTGGCAGCACTACTCATCAATATCGTTTTAAACGTCATTTTAATCCCCGCAATTGGAGCAACGGGAGCCGCAATTGCAACTGGAGCGAGTTTAACGATCTATGTTGCCGTCGCTATTATTTATCTCAAGTTAAAGCTGGGGATTGAAGCCTATTATCTGCCTCGTCTTCGAGGAAAGTCACAGAAGGATCAATCCTAAGATCTCTCCTCACCTGTTTGTAGTAGAAAATATAAATATATACCACATTGATAACAGAGGATACCAGGTTACTGGCAACTGCATGTCCGGCATTCAAAGAGTGGAATGTAAAAAAAGCAATCCCCATGAGGATAGTTAAATTTAGAATATCGGGTTTAAGGAAAAAATTGACCAGCATGATGAAGAAAGCTAATACAGGAAAGAATACAAAAATGTGGCCCAGGATGAATCCATAGGGACCAACCATGTCCCAATAATCCATTTCCACGTTTCTACCATGCTCTAAGATCGTATAGCCAAGATCTCCGTATTTAGTATCCATCATATTTTTATGAAAAGAATAATTCCCCTGGCCAAATAACTGAAGCATTATATTCCTATCGAATGTCATCTGAGCAGCGATATCCGGGTTGTTTCCACGGAAGCCTTTTCCCGTGAAGGTTTCGACATATTTTTTAGTGACGTGAGTATACGAAGTGATCATATGAAAGACATAAAACGCACCACCAGCCATGATCATCAAAGCAATGATGAATATTGGGATCTTTTTGAAGCGTGCAATTCTTACATTCTTCTGGCCGTAGATAAAAATAGAGACCATGTAAGTTATAAAAACGAAAATTGTTCCGAATACAGCAGTACGTGTGCTAAGTGTAATTATCCCAAACATCATTGCAATGCAAATGATCACCCATTTCATTGAAAACTCCCTCAGCAGGAAATAAAAAGCCATAGGCATAGTTATAAGGATCATAAGTCCTGCATCATTTGCAGCTCCGAAGAAGGAAGACATCCCAAATCCCCACTCTTCTTCCGAAGAAACCGAAATACCGATTCCAGTCACAAAAGAAAAGATCAGACTCAAACTTGAAATGAAACACATATAGACCAGATACTTCATTACTTGCGGGAAGGATATTCTGAACTTATCCCATAGATACAAAAGAAAGCCAAAGACAGATATGATGTATATGTGTCGAAAGATCCTGTTTACTTCCCAGGCTGGGTTGTAAACGTCAGCCAGAAAATACCATGTTACATTACAACAGATCCATAGGATCACTACCGTTAAAAAACTCCATTGAAAAAGTTTGTTAGAATGCATCAACATTAGAGGAAATAGTACTAATAAGGTACCGAGACGGTACATAATACCCAAAGGAATATTTGCTCCACCAGAAAAATAGCTGATCATACCGGTTAGCAGATCTGCAAATGGCGGAAAGATAATGACCAGGATAAGGGAATAAAAGTAGTAAGGGTAATCCTTACGTGTTAGAACGGGTTTTTCATTCATCAAACCCAAAACGATTTATATAATTAATTATTGAGAAGAATGGTCCTGAATTACAGTTATCAGATCTCCAACATTACGAAGTTTCATGATCTCCTTCAGTTTAAACTTAATTCCAAATTCCTTTTCTACTTCATCTACCATTATAATATTCGTAAGAGAATCCCATTTCTCAACATCGTTGGCTGTCACACTCTCGGTAACCTCTAATGAGTTATTATCAAATACCTTTCGAAATATTCCGGTTAACTTTTCTAAAATTGACTCTCTCTCCATTATTTAGTTGTTTTATATTGAGCTACAAATTTATAAATTACTGAACAAGTATTAAATAGTTTCAAAAATCTTAGTAACATATATAGTCAATTAAAATTCAATTCTTTTATCTTTTTTCATTTTTTCTACAAGATCTTGAGTAAATATTCTTGCTCCTTCGTCATTCAAATGAAGTTCATCGGCAAATAACTGCAAGTTTTCCATGTAATGATCTGAATATGCAAAATCATAATATATCACCCCCAATTCATTGCTCAGCTCAAGAAGTTTATCATATTTTCTTTGATCATCGCCAACCACCAGAGCAGGTGAAGTTACGATCACAAGTTGTACTTTATTCTCGCACATCTCCACAATCCTTTTAAACGATGAAAGCTGATTTTCATCGAACTTTTTGTTCTTAACTTCCATCGATTTCATTTCCGGGTTTTCCATTGTCCTGAATATTGGTTTATAGCCATCTCCGGATTTCTTGTTTATCAAGCTATTTTGAAGTATTGTAAGAAAGGCGCCGTTGTAGGGATAGATCTTAGAATACATCTTATACTTCTCAAAAGGGCTCCGCAACTCCACAATTCTTTTAATCCTATCACTTTCTTTATAATAAGGATGTAAAGCAGCGATCCTATCATAACTTTCCTGCGAGTAAAGTAATTCCAATGAGTTTAACTCCAGGATGATCAGTTTAGGATTGTATCTATCTAGTATCGAACTTATTAATGCTTCATAATAAAAAGTGAACTGCCCATCGCGACCGGCATTAAATACGCTCATCCCAAGCTCTTTTGAAACAATTTCAGGTACGTAGTGATGATTTGCCCTGGAACTGCCTATTATTATTACATCTTCATCGGCTTCATTTATTGCATAAGTGGTATCAGATTCTAATCCGGATTTTTGATTCATATACATTCTATCCAGAACACTTCCTATCGCAAAATCGAGGATAGCAACGAGTAATAGCACTCTTATAATGCTGGCGAAGATCTTAAAAGCCTCCCTCCTGTTATGTTGAGCATCCGTCACTAGAACTGGAAATAAATAAATTGTCCGCCATCAAAAACAGCGAACATGATGATCAAAATTATCATTATAGCATATGACAAATGACGTATAGCTTGATAGTTCGAATGTAGAAAACCGATCTTATCCAGTTTAAACTCCCATTTGGTCTCAACCAGTAGAAGAAACAAGATCCAACTCGCCGAATAAACGAATTGTGAAACTGGATTCATAAATAAAGGGCCATCAAACTGTGCGATCTTGCCTATGATAGCAAAAGCATCACCAATGTTATTTGCGCGGAAAAATATCCAGGCAAATACAGCTAATATAAACGTTACGACGAGATCGATTCCGTAGTTCAATGCGGAATCTTTTGCGATTCCAATCTTGCGAAGAATATCATTACGGAACCCGGCGGTTATGATCGCAAACATGAGATATAATCCATGCAGACCACCCCAGACTATGAAAGTCCAATTCGCTCCATGCCATAGACCGCTCACCAAAAATGTAATAAAAAGATTGTAGTACATTTTCCACTTCACTACTCTATTTCCTCCAAGTGGGATGTAGACATAATCTCTAAACCACGATGAAAGTGAAATATGCCATCGTTGCCAAAATTCTCGAATTGATCTGGCAAAATAGGGACGCCTGAAGTTATCCATCAATCTATATCCCATAACTCTTGCGGTCCCTATAGCGATATCTGAATAACCTGAAAAGTCACAATAAATTTGAAATGCAAAAAATATAGTTCCGGCAGTTAGAGTCCAACCGCTGTGGTTTGCCTGGTTGTTATAAACGGTATCGACATAAATAGCCAGACGATCCGCGATCACTAGTTTCTTAAAAAATCCCCAAAGCATAAGTCGCAGCCCATCTGCTATCCTATAATACTCTACTTTATATTTTTCGAAAAACTGTGGCAACAATCGGGAAGATCTTTCGATCGGACCGGCTACAAGTTGAGGAAAGAAGGCAACATAAAGCGCAAAAATCCCGAGATGTTTTTCAGCCTTTTTATCACCTTTATATACATCTATCGAATAACTTAAAGTTTGAAATGTATAAAATGATATTCCGACCGGCAAAAGGACATCGAATGCCGGAACGTTATAGAAAACATTAAACAGATCGAAAGCCTGCTGTACAGATTCATTAAAGAAGTTAAAGTATTTAAAGCTGAACAGTATTCCCAGATTAGTAAGCAAACTCAGAACAAGCCATTTTTTTCTTTTCTTCTTATCCTCTGTTTTACTCATTTGAATGGCTGCGACATAATCGATAAGAGTAGAAATGATTATTAGCGAGAGATATTCCAGTTTCCATGAGGCATAGAAATAATAGCTCGCCGCGAGAAGCAAGATCCACCTGTATTTCGGCTTTATAAGGAAATAAAGCACAACTACAACAGGGAAAAAGAGGACGAAGTGTATGGAGTTAAAAAGCATCCGTAAGTCCTAGGTAATTAAGAGCAATGCTACATAATTTATTAGAATTCTTGTACGGATATAAATCAGAAAGTTTTCTCACGGAATACCCTTTATTGCTATTATATATACAAACAATCCATTAAATTGAATTTAAATGCACAATCACATCTCTCAAATTAAAACTCCCAGCCTCCTGGTGCGAAAGTATCGATTAAGTGATGCCGCTATGCTAAAAGAAGTTTGTGATGCAAATATTGAATATCTCGCAGAGTGGATGCCGTGGGCTAAAGCAGGTAGTAGATCACTTTCTGAAACCCAGGAAACACTCAAGGACTGGATAGAAAAATTCGAGAATCATAAGGACTTCTTTTATGGGATCTTTGATCACAGCCAGCAAAATCTTATCGGAAGCACAGGATTGCATAAAAGACTAGGCAAACGTGTATTTGAAATTGGATATTGGATTAAAAAGGAAGAAACTCAAAAGGGCTATGCCACTGAAGTAAGTTATGCACTAACTAAAACTGGTTTAAATTATCTGGGCGCTGAAAAAATTGAAATTCGTTGTGATCCCAAAAACTTGATCAGCGCTAAAATTCCTTCGAAATTAGGGTTTATGAAAGAGTATTCTCTACGATCCTTTCTGAAAAACGATCAAGGCAAAAGACAAATCCACGATTGCTGGACCCTTTTCAAGGAAGAGTTTCAGGTCATGAACGAATATGAACCAGTTGTAATAAACCAGTTTTAAGAAGTTGCCAGTAATTCAGCTACTTTAGCCTCTAATGATGGTCCCCTTAAATTTGTGGCTACGATGGTTCCATCGCGATCGATGAGGAATGTTTGAGGAATAGAGCGAACCCCGTAAAGCTGCCCCGCAGAACTTTGCCATCCTTGCAGATCACTCACATGGTTTTTCCATACCAGATTATCCTGTTCAATAGCACCAACCCATCTGTTCCTGTTCTTGTCCAGTGAAACACTGAACACCGTAAATCCTTTGTCTTTAAACTTATTGTAGGTTCTTACGACATTAGGATTCTCAACTCGGCAAGGTCGGCACCAACTTGCCCAGAAATCGAGCAACACAATTTTCCCTTTAAGTGAAGAAAGTTTAATATTTTTTCCATCAGGAGAAGGCAAACTAAAATCCGGTGCCGGAGCTCCTACTTTCAGTTTCCCGGTTGAACCTGCTTGTTTTTGTTGAGCTTTTTCAATTTGTTTCTGTGCTAAAACCTGATTGTACCGCTGCTTGTATTCTCTTGTTATATCAGCTTCGGGAATGTCTTTTTCTAAACGAGAAACTAAAACCTTAAGATCATCAGCAAATCTTACCGGATCTAAGTAACTCATCGCATATGCAGCTGCATATGCACTTCCGGAATTTTTTGAGAAATTAGTGATGTAAGTTTCGGTATCCGCATTTAATTTCTCGAGTTCAGCTCTTATGGCATTTGCCTGTTGTACCTGACCTGTCTGGTATATCTGAATATACTCTTGATTCATACTTTGCATTTGAACCTGTCGACCGCTTATTTCTGAGTTAAAAAGGTTGAATTCATCATTTTCTTCTGAAAGTGCAATATCGTATTTTGTTAGATCCTGAGCATCCAGGTCAACCTCAACCTTA
>JABDMM010000100.1 GCA_013001465.1 Chitinophagales bacterium
CAAGGTAGTGAACTCACTAAGAAACAATCCTTATTTTTACCACTATCCTTTCCCTCTAAACAAGCTTCTAAATGTAGTAACCCGTCTCAAATCCGCTCTAAGAGTTGGAAAGCTAGATAAAAATAACTGTGATCTTTTAAGTCTCATTGAACTGGAAGAGTCTTTGGAATCACTCATATTCCAGATCGCAAATGAGGTAGAAAGGATCAGTCGAGGTAATGCTGTCCTGATTGCCTCTGCAGGTTTTGATGTTTACAGGCATCCAATGTTTAAACCACAACTGCGAAGAGTCGAAACGGAAATAAAGAAAGAAAGTGGTGAAGTTGACCTAAAATGGAAACGGGTCTATGGCGCCAAGGCATATCTTATAGAGATAAGTTCTGATCCTGACGATGCTGAAAGTTGGCAAAAGATAGGACATACCTTCAGACCTCAGTACTCCCTTTTCAAACCTGAAAAGAAAAAGCAGTATTTCATCCGTGTTTCTGTGATCGATGAAGATCATAATATAATATTCCGTAAAATTCAAGCGCTTGCTGCTGCATAAATTGAATTGTGGATTTATTATCTTCAACTTATGGAAGTAATTGAAAATAATAATTCGAAGGAACCGATAGAGGAGAACATTATCAAAATGGCTCAAAGAAGGGTTTCATTTAAGAAACACCTGATGTCTTATTTGATCGTGAGTTGCATTTTTTGGTCGATATGGCTTGTCTCAGGCATGGGTTATCCATGGCCTGTCTGGCCGATGTTTGGTTGGGGAATAGCAATAGCATTCAACTACATGTCGGCCTACAAAAACAGCAGTCTTTTTTCTGTCGAGAATGAGATCGATCAAATAAAAAAAGAGAGGCAACAATCCTAAGCCACGAGATTGAATTCCAATCACTCAAAACCATAACCTTGTATTATTTCTAACCGTATAGAAAATTAGCTCCGTCTTCATAAGCGGAGTACATTTCAATGTTTGCTGAAATAGTACGAGGAAAATATTTCTTATCACAATAGACAAGAAGTGACGACAATCTAAAGTGCTGTTTCGAATTATACTCCCCGGTCATTCTAGATTCGGGGAGTTTTTTATAGCACAGCTCAATTTTCCATTTCCAATCGAACTTGGTTTCCATCTCCATTACTATCTTTGTCCTCTTAAAATCCCAGTATAAATGGAATTAGCAAAGACATATGATCCTTCAGGTATCGAAGGTAAGTGGTATCAACAATGGATGGATAACAATCTTTTTCGGTCTATACCTGATGATAGAGAACCCTACACTATCGTGATCCCGCCACCAAATGTTACCGGAGTTCTTCACATGGGACATATGCTCAATAACACTATTCAGGATGTTCTGATCAGAAAAGCGAAACTCGAGGGCTATAATGCTTGCTGGGTGCCGGGCACTGATCATGCATCGATCGCGACCGAAGCAAAAGTTGTTGCAAAACTGCGCGAACAAGGAATAAAAAAATCAGATCTCAGCAGAGAAGAATTTCTGGAACATGCATGGGACTGGACAAGAGAACACGGTGGTATTATTCTCGAGCAACTGAAAAAACTTGGATGTGCATGTGATTGGGAAAGAACTAAATTCACCATGGATGATGATATGTCAGAATCCGTTATCCACGTGTTTGTTGACCTCTATAACAAGGGATACATTTACAAAGGCAAGCGAATTATCAATTGGGACCCAAAGGCTAAAACCGCTCTTTCCAATGAAGAGGTCATCTACAAAGATGTTCAGTCTAAACTTTATTTTGTAAAGTATCAGATCGAAGGATCTGATGAAATGCTAACCATAGCGACAACCAGACCCGAAACCATTCTTGGTGATACTGCGATATGTGTTAACCCAGACGATGAAAGATATAGCCATCTCGCTGGAAAGTTTGCAATTGTGCCCATTATCAATAGAAAGATCCCGATCATTCAAGATAGTTATGTCGATGTTGAATTTGGAACAGGGGCATTGAAAGTGACTCCTGCCCACGATCCAAATGATTATGAAATTGGAAAGAGACATCAATTAGAGATCGTTAATGTGATGAATGAAGACGGTACGTACAATGAATTTGGAAAGCCATATATAGGGAAAGACAGGTTTGAAGTAAGAAAGCTTATCGTAAAGGATATCGAAAGTATAGGTCAGCTGGATAAAATTGAGGAGTTAAACAACAGTGTAGGTTATTCCGAAAGAACTGATGCAGTTGTAGAACCGAGGCTCTCAGAACAGTGGTTTCTTGACATGAAGAAGCTTGCCGGACCTGCACTCGAGAATGTGGTCAACGACTCCATCAGTTTTCACCCTGCTAAATTTAAAAACACATATAAGCATTGGATGGAAAACATTCATGAATGGTGCTTATCCAGACAGCTGTGGTGGGGTCATCAAATCCCAGCCTATTATACCGAAGACGGAGAATATGCTGTAGCAAGGAACATTGATGATGCAGTCGAGATACTCAGGAAAAAAACGAAGAACGATACGCTTTCTGCAAATGACTTGAAACAAGATGAGGATGCTTTAGATACCTGGGCATCGAGTTGGTTATGGCCAATTGCTGTTTTTGATGGTATTCTGCATCCTGACAACGACGAGATCAAATACTACTATCCAACACAAGTTCTTGTTACAGCACCGGAAATATTATTCTTCTGGGTTGCAAGAATGATCATGGCTGGTTACGAATACCGAAATGAAAAACCATTCAAAAATGTCTATCTGCACGGTATTGTACGGGATAAACAAAGAAGAAAGATGTCGAAACAACTCGGAAATTCACCTGATCCATTAGAATTGATCAAAGTATATGGAGCCGATGGTGTAAGGGTTGGCATGTTGTTCTCTTCACCAGCAGGGAACGATCTTCTCTTCGATGAAAAACTCTGTGAACAAGGGAGGAATTTTGCAAACAAGATCTGGAATATGCTGCGACTCGTAAAAAGCTGGGAAGTTTCAGATTCAGATCCTACAGATAACTCGTTTGCTACGGAGTGGTTCGATAACAAATTGAACCAGTTGATCGAAGAGCTGAATAAGTCTATGACATCCTACCGCCTTGCGGAATCCATTACAAACCTATATAACTTCATATGGAATGATTTTGCGAGCTGGTATCTGGAAATGATCAAACCCGGCCCCGATAAGATTATCGATAGCAAAACTTATGATATCACAGTACAATTTTTTGAAAAACTGATGATCCTGCTTCATCCGTTTATGCCTTTTTTAACAGAAGAGATCTGGCATACTTTACAGCAGAGAAAAAATGGGGAATTTATAAGTAATCAGCAGTGGCCTTTAGCTAACAAATATTCGGAGGCAACGATCAATACAGGTGAAAATACAAAAGATATTATCTGCAAGATCAGAGAGATCAGAAACAATGCACAACTGAAAAACAAAGATCTGGTGAAGTGCTTTTACAGAAATGTCGATCTGGATCTTAGCAAGTCTCATGATGTGATCGTAAAATGTGCCAATCTTGAAGAATTAAGGCAAACAGATGAGGAATTGAACGATATGCCCTCTTTTGTTATAAAGGGAGGTAATTTTTATGTCGATACGGGGGTTCAGTTCGATGCTGAAGCTGAAAAAGATAAGATCATAAAAGAAATGGATTACACCAAAGGATTCATAGCGTCTGTTGAGAAAAAATTAAGTAACGACAGATTTGTATCCAATGCACCACAACAAGTTGTTGAAAATGAGAAAAAGAAGTTAGAAGATAGTCTTCAGAGACTAAAAGTCCTTTCGGAATCACTGGAAAAAATGAACTGATTTAAATCCAATTTGTCTGAAAATAAGTGGAAAAAAGATTAACTTTAATAATACTGTTATCTTAAAGGTCTAACGTATTGCGCTTAATCAAAATCTATCGATATGGATAGACAAAATGCTGTTGTAAGAAGTAAACTTCACTTTTCACCGAATCTCCTCAACTCAATTCAAAATGCAATTGAAGCTACCACAGTTGCGACAATAGAGTATGACTCAAGAGAAAAAGGAATAACAATACGCTCTGTCGAACCTATGGCAGTGATCTATAAGGATGGAAAAAGAAATATGGTTGCCTGGTGTCGGCTAAGGGAAGACTTTAGATTATTCAGATTGGATAGGGTCAATATGATAAAGCTGCACAATGAGGTTTTTGAACCCAACCCTGAGTTCAATATTGAAAGTTTTGAACCCGAAGATGATATAAGCCGAAAGGATCCTAATGAAGATGAATCACGTTCTGATAACAGTTAATTATTTTTCACCGATTTCACTCGTATAAAGTTAAACTCAAGAGATTGTTGAAAATCATCTCCCTCTATAATTGCCTGAAGACCCTTCTTTGTTTTCCTGTATATTATTCTCTTTGGAAAGTCATGATCTAAATTTTCAAAGACGTGACCATTATCGGAGTTCGTGAGTGTAAAATAAACCGGACTATCATTGGTGACAACATCTGCTTTTAAAATGATCTCACCATCATTATTCGAATAGATCTCCAGTGTTTCTAAATAAATTTTAGTTTTCCCTTCCATTCTATAGCTATGTCCTTGCAACCTTTCATCACCTATATGCCACTCTTCATAGACAGATGTTTTAGTGTTTATCCACAAGCCTTCGAGAAAATACAGATCTGAAAGAGTGCTAACAGAAGGATTTAAAGCACAAATCGCAAATAACATGATGACAATCATTGGTCTATATTAATAATTGAGCAGTGAAATCAAAAAATTTAATTCTTACATTTAATAAAACTAAGAAAAACCTGCTATGAAGCCCATACTATATAATCATGCTTTGGTTGTTGGGGGATCAGGAATGCTTTCTGCTGCCTCGCTTCATCTTGCAAATTCCGGAGTGATAACGTCAGTTGTTGGCCGTGATCCTTCCAAAATTCGGAAAATGCAAGAACATAGCTTTGTTTTTCCCGGTAAGATCATTCCGGTAATTTCTGATTATACCGATATTCCCCAATTTATCATAGATGTGATCATGACTCAGGAGTCTTACGGTCCTGTTACTCTTGCGGTGGTTTGGATGCATGATACAGCAAGAACAGCTCCTCACCATCTGGCAAAACTTTTGAATAAGCACAACTGCAAATTTGTTCATGTTCTTGGAAGTTCGCTTGGAGAATCTGAAAATAAAAGACTTGAATTGGAAAAGCAATTCTCTGAGTTTGAAAAAATAGATTATCAGCAAGTAATACTGGGGCATCAAATAGAAAATGGTGAGAGTCGCTGGCTTACTGATCTCGAAATTTCAGACGGCGTTGTAGAGGCAATTATTTCTGAAGAAAAAATGATTACTGTAGGCAGACCTAAACCACGGGAAGAACGTCCTTAATTTTCATTTTTAACCAAAAGACCAAATTCTTCAAGAACCTGTGGGATCCATCCCTCAACCCGCTCATCCGTTAATTCATCCTGGTTATCGACATCTAAACATAGCCCCACAAATTGATCTCCTCGCTCTGCCTTAGAAAAGTCATGCTCAAATCCTGATGTTGATGTGAACCCACAGAGTTCACCCCCTTGGTTTTCTATAAACTCTGCAAAAATCCCGATCCCATCGCAAAAGAAAGAAGCATATCCGTATTGATCCCCAAGTCCGAAAAAGGCGACCTTCTTACCGCTGAAGTCTATTTCCTTGATCTCAGGAATGTACTCCTCCCAATCTCCTTGTAACTCACCATCATACCAGGTTGGCATACCTATTATAATGAGGTTGTATACCGACATATCGCTTCCTGTTTTCTGATAGATCTCATGTATATCTATACTATCATCACCAAGCATCGCCTTTACTTTCTCGACAACAAGATTTGCTGCCATTTCGGTATTTCCTGTATCTGTACCGTAAAACAATCCAATTTTATCCTTCACTCTACTTGTAGGCTATTTTCATTTGCTTAAACATCTTAGAATCCATCACTTTTAATGCTTCCTGAACACTCGGATTAATATCGTTGAAGATCTCAAAATATGCACTGCTATTCCACAAATTCCTGGCTATAAGTGCTTTTAATTGAACACCCATCAAATTCGATGATCTTTTTAAATCTTCTTCATTCTTTTCAACACCTTCCTTCTCAGCATATGCGACAAACTCTGTGAGGATCTTTTCAGAGGAAAAGTTTTCTTTATAGTGCTGAAGATCAACGTGAGCAGCTTTAAGATCGTCCCGATTGTGATCGAGGTAGGATAAAACGAACTGATTGAGAATTCCTTTTCTAACAACCTTAGTGTAATAATCTGAGATTTCATTGGTATCTAAAGGGACGAAAATATCGGGCATGATTCCTCCACCGCCGAATACCTTTCTTCCGTTGGATGTCAGATAAGATAACGAGTCAGGAAAATCTATGCTATCCATGGACATCAGCTCACCTTTCTTGAGTCTATTGCGGATGTCTTTGTAATATTCTCTTTTCCCTTCTTCATATGGACGTTGGATACATCTTCCACTTGGAGTATAATATTTAGCTATTGTAAGACGGATCATAGACCCATCGTTTAGTTTAAATGGTTTCTGGACAAGTCCTTTTCCAAATGTTTGTCTACCAATGACGATACCACGATCGAGATCCTGGACCGCTCCTGCAACAATTTCACTGGCAGAAGCCGAAGACTCATTTACCAGAACGATCAGTTTCCCTTTTTCAAAGACCCCGGCACTTGTGGCTTTTAATATTTGTTTAGGAGATCTGCGGCCTTGAGTATACACGATGAGTTCATTGGCCCCTGCAAACTGATCAGCAAGATCAAAAGCTGCATTAAGGTAACCGCCTCCATTACCCTGCAGATCAAGAATTAAATTTTCTAACCCTTGTGCCCTCAGTTTCTCTAAAGCCTCATTAAATTCCATGACAGTCTTAGCGGCAAAACGATTGATCTTGATATATCCAGTTGTAGGAGTTGCCATATAACTGGCATCTACACTAAATAGGGGAATTTTATCTCTGGTGATTGTGAAATCGATCAACTTAGCTGATCCTTTTCTCTTTATTCCAACGGTCACTTTGGTTCCCTTGTCGCCTCTCAGGCGATTCACGACATCACGATTTGTAAAACCAACACCAGCAGAATTCTCTTCATCGATCATCACTATTTTATCTCCTGCCATCAATCCAACCTTCTCACTAGGTCCGCCTGAGATCGTAGCGACAACCAGTATCGTATCTTTTAAAATATTGAATTGAATACCGACACCTTCAAAATTTCCTACTAAAGGTTCGTTAGCTTTCTTTACGTCTTTCGCGGGAATATATACCGAATGTGGATCGAGTTCTTCCAGCATCTTAACGATTGCTTCGTCAACCAATTTTTTATTGTTGACGGTATCTACATAAAATGTATTGATCAACTCCATTGTTGACCCTAACTTCTCAATTTCTCTCTGTTGACCGATAACCTGAATGCTTACAAGAAGTGACAAAGTAAAAAACAGGTTTCTCAAATGAATCTCCATATTATTATTTAAATTATTATTACACTTTAAACATATAATTTACAACTATAAAAGTAGTCGATTTGTTGCAATAGTGGACAAGATACGTGCCAATATCAATCATATCTTCAAGGATACTGAAAGCGATCAGGAATTGATCTGTATCGATGCAGGATTAACTTCTTTTGATACCATCCATGATTTGCAACTCGAACTTTTCAAAGAACTGATTGGGAGCTATAAGAGTTCAGTTAAAAACTATCTAATTCTATGCGAACACGAACCTGTATATACTCTGGGGAAAAGTGGTGATATAAAAAATATACTTAACAAAGAAATTCAGCATAAAGTCAAAAGAATTGACCGTGGTGGTGATATCACATTTCATGGGCCTGGCCAGCTTGTTGGATATCCAATTCTCAACCTGAGCAATTTCAAACTTGGGCTGAAATCCTATGTCGATCTCCTTGAAGACAGTATTATTAGAACGCTATCTATGTTTGAGATCAACGCTAAAAAGTCACCAAATGAGATCGGAGTATGGCTTGATCCCAATAATGACAAAGCAAGAAAAATATGTGCTCTTGGAATACGCAGCAGCCGATTTATTACAATGCATGGATTCGCATTAAATGTCAATACCGATCTGACGTACTATGAGCAAATTAATCCATGTGGACTAACCGATAAGGAAGTCAGCTCTATGGCTAAAGAATTAGGAACAGAAGTTGACTTTGAGGATGTGAAAGCGTGTTTTCTTACAGAGTTCATCAATGCACTGAGTCGCAATTTTAAAGAAGTCTGACAATTTTGCACCCTTATGGCTCTTTCAGCAGTCAAATTATCTTAAAAGGCTGCCAAAATTTCTACTAATACTGTAAAATCCGTATTGGCACAAAAAATGCAAAAGCAATTTCAAATTGTTAAATCTAAAAATCGTTTATACAATGTCGAAATTAAAAATTAAACCATTAGCTGACAGAGTTCTTGTTCAGCCTGCTGCACCTGAGGAAAAAACAAAGTCAGGTATTATTATTCCTGATTCAGCCAAAGAAAAACCACAAAAAGGAAAGATTGTGGCTGCCGGTCCAGGGAAAAAAGACGAACCTACAACTGTAAAAGTTGGAGACAAGGTTCTTTATGGAAAGTATTCAGGAACTGAGATCTCGATCGATGGGACAGAATATCTTATCATGAGAGAGTCAGACATCTTTGCGGTACTATAGAAATCATAATCCAATTCACTAATAATAAAAACCAAAATTAAACATGGCTAAAATAATAAAGTTCGATTCAGATGCCAGAGAGAAACTCAAGTCTGGTGTTGATCAACTGGCAAATGCAGTAAAAGTGACATTAGGTCCAAAAGGTCGTAATGTAGTAATAGACAAAAAGTTTGGCGCACCAGCAATCACTAAGGATGGCGTAACGGTAGCTAAAGAGATCGATCTTGAAGATCCGATCGAGAATATGGGAGCTCAAATGGTGAAAGAAGTTGCATCTAAAACTTCAGATGTTGCCGGAGATGGAACAACAACCGCGACAGTTCTTGCACAAGCGATCATCACTCCGGGTTTGAAAAGTCTTGCTTCAGGAGCGAATCCGATGGATATCAAAAGAGGGATCGATAAAGCAGTTAACGTTATTATCGAGAACATTCATAAGCAATCAGAAAATGTTGGAAAAGACAATAAAAAGATCCAACAGATCGCGACAATATCTGCAAACAACGATGAGCAAATCGGTAGTTTGATTGCAGAAGCGATGGAGAAAGTTGGAAAGGAAGGTGTTATCACTGTTGAAGAAGCAAAAGGTACAGAAACTTACCATGACATTGTTGAAGGTATGCAATTTGACAGAGGATACCTTTCTCCATACTTCGTAACCGATCCAGACAATATGGAAGCTGAGTTAGAAAACCCATATATCTTGATACACGATAAGAAGATCTCAAACATGAAAGATCTTCTTCCGGTACTTGAAAAAGTTGCACAATCAGGAAGACCTTTATTGATAATTGCTGAAGATGTTGAAGGAGAAGCGTTAGCTACATTGGTAGTAAACAAGTTAAGAGGTACATTAAAAATAGCAGCTGTTAAAGCTCCTGGCTTTGGTGACAGAAGAAAAGCAATGTTGGAAGACATCGCAATTCTTACCGGTGGAACCGTGATCTCTGAAGAAAGAGGATTCAAAATGGAAAATGCTGAAGTTGGATTCCTTGGAACTTGTGAGAAAATCGTTATCGATAAAGATGATACTACGATCATCAATGGATCAGGTAAGAAAAATGATATCAAAGCGAGAATCAACCAGATCAAATCTCAGATCGAATCTACTACATCTGACTATGATAAAGAAAAACTTCAGGAAAGACTAGCCAAATTGGCTGGTGGAGTTGCGGTACTCTATGTTGGTGCAGCGACAGAAGTTGAAATGAAAGAGAAGAAAGACAGAGTTGATGATGCATTGCACGCAACAAGAGCTGCAGTAGAAGAAGGAATTGTTCCAGGTGGAGGAGTTGCATATATCAGAGCTATCAAATCACTGGATAAATTCACTGGTAGCAATGATGATGAAAATACAGGTATCAACATCGTAAGAAAAGCGATCGAAGAGCCACTAAGACAAATTGCTGCAAATGCAGGAGTCGAAGGTTCTATCGTAGTTCAAAAAGTAATGGAAAGCAAAGCCGATTTCGGTTATAATGCGCGAACTGATGTTTACGAAAGCTTGAAAAAAGCCGGTGTTATCGATCCTACTAAAGTAACAAGAGTTGCTTTAGAGAACGCTGCTTCTATTGCGAGTATGATGCTTACTACAGAAGTGGTTATCGTTGACAAACCAGAAGAAAAATCCGAAATGCCACCAATGCCAGGAGGCGGTGGAATGCCGGGTATGATGTAAGTTTTTTAGAATAGGATTTTAAAAAAGAGAAAAGCGTTCCGGAATCATCTGGAACGCTTTTTTTATGTCTTCTATAAAACAGGAAAAGCAGGGAAAATTAATTCGCCCTGCCTTCCATTCGAGTATTATGAAAAAGCCTTAACTCTTACGCAGCATCTATATAAACTACTTTTAATTCAGAGGCTCTCTCAACTTGCTGCATCTCGATCTTCTTCGTCAGCGTTCTATGCTGTAGATAAGAAAAAGATGCAAAAATCGAACTGAAAATTCCTGTTAACGCAATTGCCGGGGCAGTCATACCAAATAGGTTGAAACCCAGGACTGAAAAACATACCGTGATAAACATAATGTCCTTGACGATTACAAACTTAGTAGAGTTCTCTCCTACCTTGTTTACCGTAAACATTAAACACTCTGGTGCAATTAATCCAATTAAAGTCAATCCCACAACACTCATTGTTACTGTATTTATATTAAACACACTACCTATGTAGGGAGCAATAACAACTAGTCCAATCCCACATATTGCAGTGAATATTGTTTTAGACAAAATTGAATTTTTTAACATTCCTTGATTATTCATATCAAATTTAATTTTGTTATATAAATATGTTTATTAATACGTCGATAATTTTCTAATGGTTACGATTTATATAGTATTTTTTTTAATATTTATTAGCTTATACTATATATAATAGTATAGATTTCTAAGAATCGCAGTACTGGCTTATAATATCCTGAGAAAATTGGCTTAATTTCGTTCTTGTGAGTGAGGTAGATATAAAAAGAAAAGGTATTTCAAAACCAAACTGGCTGAAAATAAAGCTTCCGTCTGATGGCTCTTTCTCAGAAGTAAGGAAGAATGTTAGCAAAAATAAGCTTCATACTATTTGCCAAAGCGGTAATTGCCCTAATATGGCAGAATGCTGGGGGGCGGGTACGGCTACTCTTATGATTTTAGGTAATGTATGCACCCGGTCCTGCCAGTTTTGTAATGTTGTTACAGGCCAACCAGAATCTGTAGATATCACTGAACCTTACCGTGTTGCACAATCAATTAAGCAAATGGGACTGAAACATGTCGTACTCACATCTGTCGATAGAGATGATCTTATCGATGGAGGAGCCAATATTTGGGCTGCAACTGTGAGAATGATAAGAAAACATTGTCCGGAAATGACAATTGAAGCGTTAATCCCTGATTTTCAAGGCAAAGAGTCAAATATTGATAAGATCATCGAGGTTTCTCCTGAGGTGGTGTCGCATAATCTTGAAACAGTAGAAAGATTATCCAGAAAAGTGCGTATACAGGCCAAATTTGATCGAAGTCTGGCTGTTCTCCGATATTTAAAAGATGGAGGGATCAACAGAACTAAATCAGGCGTCATGCTTGGTCTCGGCGAGAACAAAGAAGAAGTTCTTAAAACAATGGATGATCTTCGTAAAGCAAAATGCGATGTACTTACTTTAGGTCAATACCTTCAGC
>JABDMM010000121.1 GCA_013001465.1 Chitinophagales bacterium
TTTGGATTTACTATAGAAACCATAGCGGTAATACTGCCACCGGTTTCTGAAACTGATGCTGACGACATCACAAAATCGAGAAGGATATTATCATCATCGAGGATATCGATAGTGTGCGTACCAAAAAGGATATTAGCGCTATTAGTAGGGTTTGTGAGATTCAGTATAGCTTGCTCTATCGACTCTGCAACATTATCATCGATAATGCTTATAGTTATAAATTGTGACGCTGTTGTCATAGCAGGGAAAGTGATCGTTGTTGGTGATCCTGTAAAATCAGATCCGAATCCTGCAGTTGAAGCACCATCGATGGCAAGATCAACGGAAGTAGGATTTGGTGAAGCGACATCGATCGTAACCTCGATCATAAATGAGCCGGTGTCTTCAGTAACTTCAGAATCCAGTACATTGAATGAAACAGAAGGATTAGCAGTACCTGTTGTTGCTACAACGTTAATATTATCGAGACCAAACTCATCTCTCGAACCACCTCCTGAAACATCAGTTCCAGACCATCGCAAGTACAACATACCACCATTAACCACAGTAACAGGACTTACTGAAGTTGCCATTGGCACTGTAGTAACAGCAGGTGTAAGATCTGCAGCTTCTGGAGACGTATAATCTAAGGCAGAAACCGGGAAATATGAGACATTGTCAGTTGAGTAAGAGAAGTTAAAAGAGTTAGCTCTGGGCTGATCGTTGAGTACTAACAGATCGTAAGCGATCGAGAAAGAAGTGATATCAGAACCGGTGTTGTTCACAAGAACCATAGTTAAACTTCCAGGAGTAAAATCTCCACCAGTTGGTTGTGTCCAAAGACCTGTATCTGCAACGCCATAGCTCAAAGCGTATAAACCACCGCTAAATATTCCGCCGGGAGTAACTCCTCTGGCATAGTCACCGCCAGCATTTGTGCCTCCGTAAACATAGGCATCTGAGAAACCGCCTAAGTCCCAGTCCGTAGAACTAAGTTGGCCAGCAGCAGCAGGATTAGCAAATCCGGCACCTGCCCAATCTTGAAAATCAACTACAACAGGAGTTCCTCCAGCGGTGATCGAGATTTGAGCATAAGAAAAATTAATAGTGACAAATAATGCGATAAGACAAGTAAGTAAACTTTTCATTTGAAGGGTTTTTAGTTAAAGAGATACAAATGAACTACAGATCTTTTAATGGTAAATTAACCAAAGGGTTAAAAGAACTGTTAATTGTGAAAGCAAATATAGCACGAAAGTCAGATATTTAAGATGCTAATATATGCTCTTGTAAAAAGGATAATCAATATTACGCTGATTATGAGAACCTTATCAAAATTGCGAATAAGATAAAAATTCCCACAATTCTTCAACATTTATATGGATTTGATCAATTCGAGTATATCAAAGGACTTTTCCTTACTTTTCACAATGAGCAGCGGAACGTTGCTTTCGGTTTTTGTGAGTTTTTCTGCGATACTCCCAAGAAAAATTGATGTGGCGGGAGTTCTTCCTTTAGCTCCTATAATTATAAGATCTGCAGTAGTTTTTTTAGCTTGTTTGTTTATCAATAAATGTTCGTGATGACTGTCATCGTGTTGATAGGTGATCTCATAAACAATATCATCCACATCTTTTTCAGCAACATATTTACTAAACTGCTTCATAGCATTTTTCTTCATGATCTCTGAAAATTCTTCTTCAGATTTTCCTGTCGTGTAATAACCGGCCGGAAGATGATATATATACAAAAGGTAAATTTTTACACCTTCCTGATTTCTGGCGATCTCTACAGCCTTATCAAACGCCATATCAGAATATTCCGAAAAATCGATCGGAACTAAAATTTCTTTGAGATTAGTATTTAGTTTTTCAGGGACCATCAACACAGAGTTCATTACTTTACGGGTTAGAACCTGGGCGATATGTCCGGAACCGTTCGAAACATCTTTGCGCCCCACTACAAGAAGATCTATGTTTTTAACTTTAGTCCAGTGTAGCATTTCATGTATCTCTTCTCCCTCGGCTACCTTGTAATCTATTTTAAAACCCTCATGGTTATCAAAATTTGATTTTACGGACTCGATCATCTTTCGCTTAACGGATTCGTCTCTGGGTTTGCCAAGATTTTCAAACTCCACCTTGATCTCATCAGGAACCTCCAGATCTTTCTGAATATTTATGAAATAAATATTCTCAGGTTGGATAAGGTTTGAAATGAAACTTGTGTATTTGATCACTTGCTCATCCATGTATGAGAGATCCAAAGCCACCATTATATTTTTATATTGATACATGTAGCGTGTTTATATTTTAATTTGACCGCAAATAAAATGAAATTTCAATTAGTTTTTCATGTTTATCGTCATTACCGGAATTTCAATTTTCCCGATCATGGCTTCAGCAATTGATCCACTAAAAATCCTGGAAGTTTTTTTCCCATAAGTACCGATAGTAAGAATATCAGCTCCAACCTTTTGCACAAAATGCTCAATGCCATCGATGACTGATTTATCAGGAAAATCGTGAATATGACATTTAACATCTCCAGCCATCTCCTTAAAATTCCGCATACTTTCCCGCACAATTATTCTTGGCAGATTAAAAAAAGCAGGGGCATCGATAGTAAGCAGATGGATCTCTGATTTGAACAGTCTTGCAAAAAACATAACAATTTCGAAAGAGGATTTTGCCTCTGTGTTGAAGTTTGATGCAAAAATTATAGAATCGAATTTTGAAATATCAACTACAGAATTTACAACTATCACAGGGCAATCAAGTAGTCTTACCGCTTTTTGTGCCTGAGAACCCAAATTCAGATCTTCAGCATTTGTCTTACCCTGAGAACCCATAATTACGATACATTCACCTTCGCTTTTTATCATATTCTCCAGAGATAGCATTAACTCACCTTCGACGATCATTATCTCTTTTTCGAGGCCTGCCGGTATTTTATGTATCGAGTCTATTTTATTCAGAGCTTCAGCACTGGAGGAATCAGGAGATTTCCGATGCACGATCCGAACTTTGCATTCCATCAATTTAGCCAGATCAAAAGCCATTTCTGCAGCATATTGTGCTTTTTTAGAAAAATCAGTGGGTACAATTATATTTTTCATAGTTGTTTTATAGGGAGATCGACGTTTGACTCAAACCAAAATTCGAATCTGCACAGTTCAAAACTATTGGCTTCCCATTGAAGTTTCGAATTTTTCGAGCGAAGATTTTCAATAAGGTCAGATGTATCTTTATAAGCTGATTGAAACTCGAAGCCATGCTGAAACAATGTCTTCAATACTTTATGAATGACCTTATAACGATCGATATTATCGGTTTTGATCGATCTGAGTAACCTACCGAAATTTTCGTTTCTGAAGGAGAATAATTCTATCTCCCCTTGTTCAATTAGGGTTAGCAATTCGAGAAGCTTATGTCCCAAGAGCCATCCACTTCTATCTTTAAGTAGCTTGCTGTTTCTTTGGAGAATATCCCAGGTCTCATCATATCTTTCCAGCTTAAAAAATACGTTTGCTTTGAAATAGAGCCATTTGGCTTTCATATCTTGAACAGTGTTTAGCTGTCGGTGCTTTAAGGCATTCTCACATATTACAAGGCTTTCTTCAAGTTCATCCTTGAACAATAAATTCCTGAACAACGAATCCATACTGGAGAGTTCATTCATGAATCCCCTCTTAAAGTTATTCACAGCTTCACGCGCATGGAATTCTCCCTGGTCATAATTCTCCATATTGGTATAGATGCCCGACATCATATAGTGAATACCCGCGACAGTTGACTGGACGTAAACCGATGGGTTATTTGTTATCAGATCCATAAACTCTTCTGCAGCAGATAATGCCTTCTTCTGATCACTCTCGATTAACTGATTGATCAAAGCTTTATAATAATCGACCCCGATCTTGGGAGAATCGGTCTTTTCAAATAGCTTCTTTAAATATTCTATTCTTTGAGAAACATATTCGGTATTCAGCTGCTTCCTCTTCGCGCTGAAACGTGCCGGCTGCATGATCTCAAAATTGGTAGTATATGCTTTAATATGATCATCCAATTTTTCGTAACTGTCTTCAATGATATCGAGATAGGTAAAGAACTCCTTTGCTGATGTCCGTCCAAGATGAGAACATAACAGTTTTGAAATTTGGATCCGCTCGGGATATAATTCAAATTTCTCTGAAATTTTAAGGGCTTTTTTCAATATTTCAACACCAGGTTTATATGCTCCTCTTTTCATAAGCAACTCACCAGCAGAAAGGTATTTCCGACATTCAAGTGTTGCCTGTACATTAAAGTTTGTCGATTTATCGGTGCTATCCTGGTGAAGCAGAATATTTACCATATCATCTTTGAGTCTTTTCTTGAGTTGAGCATAATTGGCATTTGGTTTACAATTCAAGATCCTATCGGCAGCTTCTTCATCAGACTTAACAATTCCATTTTTTATCAATGTAAAGAGATGTAGCCTTTTTCTATTTGCTCCATTATAATAGTACTTGTAATGATTCAATAACAAGGCTGTTTCAGACTTGTTCAGAGCCTCGATCAATCTAACCAACCTCTCCATTATGAATAAGTATTTTTAATATCAATATTTTCTAAATCAATGATTTTCATGATTTTGTGGGATTTTATATAAAGTTTTACCATCTTTACTATTGTAGTTTTTAATCAAAGCCACAATCATGGAAGTTTTAATTGCATTGCTGATATCCTTTGGGATACTATCAGCTGATGAATCAGCATTTGTTGATTCTAACTCGGAGATCATATCGATTTTCCAAGATAACCAAGAAATTTTAGAAAAACACAAATTGACCGATGAGGAGAGTTCTGAAATAGCCAGAATCTTCGATTGGAATGAAGAAGGATGATACATGAAATATAAATATTAGTTCTTACCTAAAATATTACTAAGCCAACTGTGTTAATTTAACTGCCTCTAAATTAACACAATATCTTGATTTATTGTAGATTATCAATAATATAGCCTGGATAACTATGTCAATTTTTATCCAAATCTTTCCTTTATTAAATATGTAGGAGATCGCATATTTACACCGTATTGAGAATATTTCCTTTGTAAAATCCTAATATGAATACGGCAGTGAATAAGTATGAAAACCGACGCAAAACTGAAAGCAAGATCCTTGTTAGCCGGGATATGATCGAGAAAGTCTGGGAGAATGGAAGAATCATCAATGGACATGACCCTAATCGCTACAGACAAGATGATTGTGGTGCATGGATAATAAGAGATCGTTACGGTAGCAAAGATTCTTCCTACGGTTGGGAAATTGACAAAAATCCAGAAAACAAAAACGGAAGCAGCAATTCAAAGCTTAAACCGATCCAGTGGGAGAACAAAGAATTTAAAAATATTGGAATGAACAACGGTATGGTAAAAGCCGTAGGACCAAAAAATATATGATCCATTATGAGATCAAAGTCTAAACCTAACCTATCCTAACCTATCTTCGCCTGCAACCTCAAGGTTGCAGGCTTTTTTATTCCTCGATTAGCTGAACAGCACCGATCACCCAAGACTCCGGCGCACTTTCCCCGTGAATGGGCTTAGCAAAGATCTTAACTTTCTTTCCACTCTCCTTTAAAGTGAATTCTTCTGTTTTCTTCCCTTTATCTGCCGCAGATATGAGTCCTTTTAATGCATCTTCTTCCTTTACAAGTGTTGCAAATTCGACCAATGCAAAACTCTTTTCCGACAGAGAAGTGTTTAATATAGTATCAAATTTATCGGAGATGATGACCCGCTCTGTATTTTTATCAAACTCGAAATATCCAAGATGAGCAAGGTCCTGAAGTTCATCTAGCTTATTCTTGCTCGTATTTAACTCCTCACTGTATTGCTTCAACTTCCGACTTAATTGAAATCTTTCGAATGCATAACGAATGGATGAGTTTAAAACTTTACTGTCAAAACGTCCTTTTACAAGAAAATCCTGTGCTCCTGCTTTTACTGTCTCAATTCCCATTCTTTCATCCGACAACCCGGTAAGAACAATGACCAGGCTATCTGGATATTCATCAAGCAATGAGATCAATGTTTCGATCCCCGAGCTATCCGGTACATGCAGGTCGAGTAGTATAATGTCGAAATCACTTTCGGATAGCATGTCTAATGCCTCAGATAATTCCTGTGCATGAGTCAATTCATAATCTTCGGTGTCGAACTCTTCAAGATAGAACTTGATAAGAAACGCATCACCAGGATTATCTTCTACCAATAATACTTTCATGTTTAATGTTGTGTTTCCGGTAGTTTCACAGAATTGAACCAAAAGCTCTCTATCAATTTAGTTAGCCTGGCAAATTCATCAAAATCAACCGGTTTTATTATGTAACAGTTTGCATGTAACTTATAACTCTTAATAATATCTCTTTCATTGTCTGAGGTAGTGAGAATTATTGAGGGAATGATCCGTAGTTCCGGATCATTTTTTATCTCTTCCAATACCTCTAAGCCACTCTTCTTTGGAAGGTTGAGATCCAACAATATCAGATCAGGACTCTCGGCTGCAGTAAATTTTCCTCTTTTGAACAAGTACTCCAATGCCTCTTCCCCGTCAACCACTACGTTCAAGGTTGAATTGAAATTGCTTTCTTTGAGCGCTTCCTGGGTTAAACGAATATCTCCAGGATTATCCTCGACTAATAATATTTCCGGCACTCTCATGTCGCTTTGTTATGCATGTCTTTCAATGTGAAATAAAAAGTAGCTCCCTTGCCTTTAACAGAGTCAACCCAAATTCTTCCCTTATGTCTTTCGATGATCCTTTTACATATCGCCAGACCAATTCCTGTACCATTATATGATTGGCGACTATGAAGTCGATGAAATATCACAAAGATCCTTTCAAAATGCTTCTCGTCTATCCCGATTCCGTTGTCGTTTATCGAGAACAGATAATCGTCTGATCTTTTTTCACAATTAATATTGATAACCGGATCACCCTCCGATTTGAACTTGATACTGTTCTCTATTAAATTCTGAAACAATCGAACGATCTGTATTTGGTCTACAAATAAAGAAGGTAGGTCTTGGCAATCGATAACGACTTTTTCTTTGTCGATCAACCTGGATAGATTTGCCTCAACTGATTTGATTATATCGTTAAAGTCAGTTTCTATAAATGGATCCTCACTTCGGTTTACCCTTGAATAATTTAAAAGATCATTGATCAGTTCTTGTAGTCGTTCAACTCCGTCGATGGCATATTTCATGAATTCGTCCAGATCTGTTCGGTTTTCTTCATGAAGTTTTTTCTCAATGATCTGAACGTAACTTGAGATCATTCTTAAAGGTTCTTGCAAATCGTGCGAAGCAACATACGCAAATTGCTCGAGCTCTTCATTTGATCTTTTGAGTTCCTGTGTTTGTTCTTCCAACTCTTCTTGAACATTCTTTATTTCTGTTATGTCTATAAACGATCCTACATAACCCTCAAACTGATCATCGATCATCTTTGGTTTTCCTACACAAAGCATCCAGCGAAACTCTCCATCATATCTCTTCAGCCGGAATTCGAGCTTAAATTTGCTTCGCTTGGATCGACTTATTTGTAGCATATTATTGAATATCTCTCTGTCTTCCGGAAATATGTCATCCAGCAATCCTTCTCCTAATTCATCGCTTAACTCTTTGCCAGTAAAATCAAGTAGCGTTTTGTTGAAATAGTAAAATCTGTTTTGAGTATCCGCCATCCAGATCATCACCGGTGAAGCATCTGCAAGGTTCCTAAATCTATTTTCACTTTCCTGTAAGAGCGTTTCACCTAATTTTTGATCTGTAATATCCTGAAAGATCTCAAAGGCTCCCTGATATATAGAATTCTCATCAAATATCGGACTGTAACTTACACGAAACCACTTCTTACTGCTAATATCTTTTTCAAGCTCGATCTCATAGTGATGCGGCTCATGCAGATTGCGCATCCTCAAAATCTTATCCAAAGATGGACCGGTGTTTGAAACTTTGTAAAGTTCTATTGGGCTATTACCAAATATAGCAGTGCTTTCACTTTCTGTTAATACAAGAAACTTTCTATTAGCAAACTGGATCTCATCGTTATGATCGACATGAAGAATGCCTTCATTTAGCTTATTTAATAATTCATGTGAGACTCCCAAAGAAAGCTGGGTATTGGATCTTAGGCCTGGGTTGGACACGTTCATGTTTTTGGGTTGAAACAAATTAATTATGTATTATACGAAAAGGTAAAAATAAGGGTTCATATGAGACTGATTATTAGTAGTTATCAAGGATTCGTTAAAAAAAATGACCACTTGTCTAAAATTGGCAAGTGGTCATCTTCATATCTGTTCAATATTAAATTTCTAAAACATTAATTTTCTGCAGGTTTCCACTTGATCGTACATCCGATTGCTTTTGTAAAATCTGGATTTGGGACATCGCCATTCTCGAGTGATTCGATCGCATTTTCCACATATGCTTCAGTTACGGCGTCAGCACTTTCAACGCTATTGTCGATCGCTCCAATATATGCTACTTGAAATTCACCATCCATATTTTTCAATAAGTATACTTGTGGAGTCCTTGTTGCACCATAAGCTTCAGCGATTTCCTGAGTCTCATCGTACAGATAATCAAAGGGAAAATCAAGCGCATCCGCTCTTTTCACCATTTCTTCATAGGAATCTCCAGGCTTAATACTAACGTCATTAGGGTTTATCGCAACCACCGGATAACCCATTTCCCGGAATGCATTATCAAGCTCGATCATTCTGTCCTCATACTTGACAACAAAAGGGCAAGTATTGCACGAGAATATGAGTATCACTCCTTTATTCTCACCAAAATCACTTAGTGAAACCATATTACCATCGATGTTTTTCAATGTAAAGTCTGGAGCAACATCTCCTACTTTAACTACTTCATCAGCAAGATTAAAAGATGATAGCAGTATAACAGCTAGCAGAGAATAGATTGTTTTCATTGTTACTTTGTTTTTAAATTTTTAATAATTTCTTCTAGTTCTTTATAATTCAACGATTGCTCGTAAAATTCGGATTTTTTATTCTTTGCATTGATCACCAGTGTTGCAGGTATACTCCCTGACCATTTAGTACTTACTTTATCGATCCAGGAATTGTAGTCCGGTGCGTTTAACAGAATAACTCGCGAATGCAGGTCATGTTTTTCGACAAATGGTTTAACCTTACTTTCAAGTTCACTTGCAAAGTTTAGATTCACTAATACCACCTTTACATTTTCGTTTGCAAAGTCTCTATTGATACTTTCGAAATAAGGCAACTCTTTCACACATGGCATACACCAAGTTGCCCAGAAGTTTACGATATATATGCCATCTTCCCAGCTCTCAATTTCCTTATCAAGTGTTGCAAAATCCATCATTTCTACTTTCGGTTTGGTAGTAGAAATAAAAAACAATGGAACTATCAACAAAACGCTAAAACTCTTCATCATTCTCCATTGTGAAAACTGAACTCAATAAATCTTTAAACGAAATTCCTGATTCAATAATATTTTTACTGAGCTGAGAAAATTCTGCTAAGCCATGTATAGTAAATTCCATTAAGAACGGGATATCTTCTTTACTTGCATTTTTAAAATAACTCAACACCAACTTTCTGAGATGTGGGATTTCATTAAATTTCTCCAAATACTTTTTTGATGGCAGATCATTCAACACTTCAACGACATTGCCTTCTCCAAACCAATTTTTTATTTCAGCATAAGGATCTACTCCCTCCTTTTTCCTTTTCTTCATACCATCCGGGTCCGGTAAATACTTCAGGAACTCTGCTCTGATCGCTTTACCGATAAGATTTTGTGCAACGATATAGGGACCTTCCTGTTCGCCTTCATATACCAATTCGATCTTTCCTGTTATAGCAGGAATGATACCCCAGAAGTCCGACATTCGCACAGCACTGTTCTTTTCACCCAAAATATAACTACGTCTTTCTGCTGCACTAATTAAATTCTCATAAGCAGATATGGTAAGTCTTGCAGAAACCCCTGACTTATTATCAATATACTCAGAATCCCTTGCCTGAATTGCCACTTGCTCAATGATATTCTTTGCAAGTTCAGGAATATAAACCATTGATTTTTGCTCTTCTGTAATCTGCGTTTCTTGTTCTGTTATTGATCTTGAAATCTCTAACGTCTTTGGATAGTGAGTAAGTATCTGGCTCTCAACCCTGTCTTTTAATGGAGTAACAATAGAGCCACGGTTGGTATAATCTTCGGGATTTGCTGTAAATACGAACTGCATATCCAAAGGTAAGCGCAATTTGAATCCACGGATCTGTATGTCACCTTCCTGCAAAATATTAAACAACGCTACTTGTATTCTGGCTTGAAGATCAGGTAGCTCATTGATAACGAAAATATGCCTATTCGACCTTGGGATCAAGCCAAAGTGTATGACACGCTCATCAGAATAAGATAGTCTTTGGTTAGCCGCTTTGATCGGGTCAAGGTCTCCAATGAGATCGGCAACGGAGACATCCGGTGTCGCCAACTTCTCTGAATATCGCTGAGATCTATGGAGCCATTTGATCTGGGTGTCATCGCCATGTTCTTCAATAAGTTCACGTGAGAATACAGATAATGGATTCAAAGGGTCATCGTTCAATTCAGACCCTCTCACGTAAGGAATATATTCATCCAACAACTCGGTCATCTGTCTGGCAATTCGAGTCTTTGCCTGACCTCTAAGTCCGAGTAGTATGATATTATGCCGTGAAAGTATTGCTCTTTCGATATCAGGTAGCACTGTGTCGTCGTAACCAAGAATACCATCAAATAGCTTTTCTTTACTCTGGATCTTATTTATCAGGTTCTCCCTTAGCTCATCCTTGATGGATCTGGACTGGTATCCGGCCTCTTTTAACTCTCCGAGAGTCTTGATCTTTTTAGGGTTCAATTTCATTTTATCTCAAATTTTTTCTTCGGTTTTTTTCAAAGTCCTGGAAGACATATTCTCCTAATCCTTTTAAACTGGAATAAAATGCCTTGCCTTGGTTAATTTCAGTAAACTCATAAACAAAGTTCTGCAGGTATGGGTCCTTAGCGATCATAAAAGTCGTGATCGGTATCTTTAATTTTCTGCATTGTCTTGCCAGATTGAACGTCTTATTCATGATCTTCCTGTCCAATCCAAAGCTATTCTTGTAATACTTTCCGTTTTCTTTTAAGCACGTTGGTTTTCCATCAGTGATCATAAAGATCTGCTTGTTTGGATTTTTCCTTCTTCGAAGTATATCCATTGCGAGATTCAAACCAGCAACAGTATTTGTGTGGTATGGGCCAACTTTCAGATATGGAAGATCTCTTACTTCAATTTGCCAAGCATCGTTTCCGAATACGATCACATCCAGGGTATCTTTGGGATATTTAGTGGTGATCAATTCTGCGAGTGCCATAGCGACTTTCTTGGCAGGAGTGATCCTATCTTCTCCATATAAGATCATACTATGAGAGATATCGATCATCAATACAGTTGATGCTCTTGTCTGATACTCTGTTTCTCTTACTTCAAGATCCTGTTCAGTGATCTTGAAATCGCCAATTCCATGGTTGATCTGTGCGTTCCTTAGAGAGTCGGTCATAGAGATCGAATCTGGCGGATCACCGAATTCAAAAGCACGAGTCTCTGAGGTTTGTTCGGAACCCTGACCGCTGAACTTAGTTTTATGTGTACCCCTCTTTCCTTTCTTCAGCTTCCCAAAGATCTCATCAAGAGATTTTTTTCTGATGGACTGTTCACTCTTTTTTGTGATTTCCAGATCACCACTTCCATCGTTTTCCTGAATATATCCTTGTTCTTTGAGATCTTCAATAAAATCACCCATTCCGTAATCATCATTCGTTAACTTATACCCCTTATCCAACTCATTCATCCACTCCAATGCCTCTGCGATATCACCGGAAGTATATGTGAGCAGTTGTAAGAATATATCCAGTAATCGCTCAAATGGAGACGAAAACTGAGATTCCGCAATAAACTTTGAAAAGAAATATCCTCGCATTTATCTAAAATAAACTATTCAATGAGAACAGATTTAATGACATAATGTTGAAAGACTTTACTTTTGTGTTCACAATTAAATTCAATCTCAACAATGAAGTACATAACCCTCATTTATATTTTATCGTTTCTTTCACCTGTCATTTTATTGGCTCAGGACGATTTTTCGTGCTACATAAAGGATCATAATGGCAGGTCAAGAGAGCATAATGTGGATTTTCAACACATGAAACTTGCCGTTTCCTTCGATCTAAAAGCAGGGAAAGTTAAAGGTAACGTCTCGTATCAGTTCTCTCCTCTCAGAAAAATAGTGGATACGCTCTTGCTGGATGCGATCGCGATGAATATTCAATCAGTAAAGGTAGATGGAGCATCAGCAAAATTCAGGAGCACGGATAAATTTCTCATCATATATTTCGATCGATCGCTAAGTTGGAATTCAAATCATAGTTTAGAGATATCATATGAGGCTACTCCGAAAAAAGGTCTTTATTTCATTGGGTGGAGTGATCCTGCCGGCAAGAGCTTAAAACAGATCTGGACACAGGGTCAGGGTATAGACAACAGGCATTGGATCCCTTCCTATGATTACCAAAATGATAAACTCACCACAGAAACTCTGATCACTTTTGATAAGGAGTATACTGTGATCTCCAATGGAGAGCTGCTGGAAGTAAAGGATGTTTCAGCTGATGAAAAGATATGGCATTATAAAATGACCAAACCCCATGTGTCCTACCTCGTTATGATCGCTGCCGGAGAGTATGATCACAAGGTGATGCAAGGTAGTAATGGTGTTGAGATCAAACAATACTATTATAGTGGGATGGAAGAGAAGTTCGATCCAACATACCAATACAGCGTGGAGATGATGGATTGGATGGAAGAAGAATTCGGTGTACCATATCCCTGGACAACCTATGCAAATGTGCCGGTTCAGGATTTTATATACGGCGCTATGGAGAATACAACTGCCACTATTTTTACAGATTATTACTTACAGGACGAAAGGCAGGCCTTAGAGCGGAATTATGTGGGCACAAATGCTCATGAGCTGGTACATCAGTGGTTTGGAGATTATATTACTGCATGGAGTGGCCATCATCATTGGTTACATGAAAGTTTTGCAACGCATTATGCTAAAACCTTCAGAAGACACGTCTATGGTGATGATCTGTTTAACTGGATCAGATTTCAGGAAGCAAGAAGTGCATTGGCTGCCGGGAAGAGAGACAACCTGCCCGTTGCTCACAGCAAAGCAGGGTCTTCGAGACATTATCCTAAAGGCAGTCTGGTCATCGATATGATGAAAGATATTGTAGGAAAAGAACAGTTCGATAAAGTTATAGCGCACTTTTTAAAGACACATGAATATGGTATGGTTGACTCACATGATTTCTGGCAGGATTTCCTCGATGTCCTCGGTATAAATATCGATTGGTTCTTCGATCAGTGGATCTACCGTGGAGGAGAACCGCACTATATGGTAACTCAGAAAATATCCAATAGTATGAGCACGCTGATTGTCGAACAGATCCAGGACAGATCTGAGTCTGTTAGGTATTTTACAATGCCCGTTGACATTGCCGTTTATTATGAGGGTAATTCTGTAGAAACGACTAAACAGTGGATCAGCGGTCCTATAGACACGATCAATATTCCAAATAAAGAAAACAAGAAAGTAGCATTCGTTCTCTTCGATGTAAACAATAAAATCCTTAAGAATATCGATTACAGCAACAAATCCGCAAAGGAATGGACAAACCAGTTGTTGATGGCGGAGAACATGATCGACCGTTACCTGGCTTTGAAAAATCTAAAAGATGAAAAGCCATCTGTTAAAAGAGATGATTATATCGAGATTTTTACGAGTGAAAAATTTTATGCTATACGATCTGAAATTGTTGAGCAACTTGCAAAAGACAGCCATAAGAAATCTAAGGAACTTATGCTCAAGGCACTTTACGATCCCCATGCTTACGTAAGACGCGCTGTAATTGAAAATATTGATGAAATTGATAAAAAGCATTTAACAGATTATGAAACTGTTCTAAGCGATCCATCATATAGAAACATCGAAATTGCACTTGTAAATCTGAGTAAATTAACACCAGAAAAGAAAGACGTTTATCTGCAGAAAACCGCTGAGGTGGACGGGTATGATAAGAATGTGAGGATAGCCTGGTTAAAAATTGCTATGGATAGTGATAGGAAATATCTTGATGAGTTGATAGAACTTACAGGACCTTCATATGGGTTCAGAGTAAGATCTGATGCCATCGATGCAATCAAGAACATTGACGAGTGTAATGTTTATGTATTGAACAACCTGAGCAACGCAATGACACACTTCAACAGAAGACTTAGCCGTAAAGCCAAAGATGCATTAAAGAATATTTGTGGGATCGAAGATAATCGCTTAAAAGTTGAAAGTTTCTATGAGGAAGGAGAATGGGACGAGGATGAAATTGAAGCATGGAAAAAAATATTCAACTGAATTTAATAAAAGAAAAAAAGCCACTTCGGGATTGAAGTGGCTTTTTTTATGTTTGAAAGCTGAATCTATTTCTGAATAATAATTTTATCTGTCAGCGTTCGATTATTTGTATTAACGACGATCTGGTAAACACCACTACTAAGATCTTTGCTGGAGAAGATAATCGAATTGTTTTCGATTGAATTTTCCATTTTAATAGTTTTCCCGGAAAGATCTGTAACTCTGATCTTGATATTTTCCATATCGATCTCACCACCTAAAGTAACCCTGAACATATCTTGCGCAGGATTTGGAGAAACTGTAAGTGTTGCATCTCCTGCTATAATTCCATCTGTTTTAGAAGTAGGTGTTGTAAATTGATCGATACCGCTGAAAGGACCTGTGGTATATGGACTAAGATCGCATATAGCAAACAATCCCCATGAATAAGTTGTATTAGGTTTAAGCCCGGTAGCATCAAAAAATGAAACTCCACCACCTGGCACATTGAGTTTAACAACACCACCAGCAGGAGGATTCGATTGTTGGCCAAGAATCTGGTAGCCAATTGCTGCAGGGTGAGGAGTCCAATTGAGACGTGCAGCATTTGGAAGAACAGGCCCGGATGAAATTGGAGTGACCACACCACAATTTAAAGTGGTAAAGAAAGTAAGCTCCGAATAAGGACCCCAGATCGGTACATTATTCACAGCGTCAAAATCACAAGCTGCTCTTATTCTCCATTCATAACTTGTATTCTTAACTAGATCGAACACCTGATATGAAGTAGTAGAAGGGTTATTGATCTCTATCTTCACATAATTGTTTGGATTTGATCCTGCTGAACCTCCGGAAATTTCATATCCTAAAGCTCCGGGAGTTTGTGACCAGTTTAACACTGCTTCATAAAGCGTAACATTTGTAGTACTGGTTAAAGGAGATGGACAAGCTGGAGTACTCACTGTTCCAAGATTGGCCCATATCATCCAGTCAATTCCTGAAAAGAATCCCCATGTATCAGCTGCGTCAGTTTTACCCCAGGAAGAAAAAGCAGACGTCAATATCGTTGTAGCACCAACAGCTACTGTTCCATTCTTGATACTGATCAAATACAGCGAATCTTTTTGCAGACAAAGCCCACCTGGAAATTTAAAAGTATAAAAGAAAACACCTGTATCTGCAGAAATCACAGAAGAAGTCGCAATAGCAGGAGCTGCACTATCAAGTGTATTGTAAACACATACACTCAATTGTTGTCCAATTTCAGTTACATCAACAGCAAGTGTTACGGTAACTGATGTAAGCGTATCCTTTTCTTCCGGGATGTAAAGAGCAGCTAATTCCGTAGTAGCAGTCGCACCAAATATATTGAAAAAGCTGGCTCCTGCTCCTAATTGCCAAAGGTCATTACACCAAACCGAATCATTGACAAGCACAAAATCATAAATGGTATCATTCGTGGATGTATCATCAGTAGTTTGGTTATGACTAAAACAGTAAGTATACAATCCTGCTGAATCCGTCATCATATTATACGAACCTGCATTTACTGTTACAGACTCATTAACATTGACAGTTCCAACATTAGTTGTTGTCTGAGAGACTAACACAGATACCGTATCATTGTCTTCGAGATTATTACAAAGTACATCCAATTGCAAATTAACATTAGTGAACGATGTGTTACCATTATTTGTCAATGTTGCAAAAGCGGAATCATTGGGAACAACCTGTGAATATGGAAGACAGCTATAACCACTGCCGTAAGATCCGAAAGAAGCTGCTAAATCGTTAACCGATGCTGCAGGCGTTATTTCGAGCGTGACCATTCCATTTGAAGCTGCATCCCAACCGTCAACAACAATGAAATAAGACTGTCCGGAAACAAATTGAAAATTAGAAATTCTTGCCAACCAAGGATTGGCATATGAAGGTCCTGAACATGCATCGTCATTACAAGCCACCTCTGTACCAGCTCCAGGGCCTCCAGAACTTACAGCTGGGCATGTACCCTGATAGATATACAGCTTGGTATCAAAATCTGTTACTCCGGTAGCTGAACAGGTAGATATATTGACAAACTGAGTTGCAGTAGCATTATATAAAAATACTGCATCAAACCCACCATCTTCATCAAAAGGAGCATTACAATAAGCATTGTAATCATCTTTAAAAAATGCTGTATTAAAAGTTGCAGTATAGGGTAAACCCCCAATGATAGTGGCTGATGCACAGTCTTCCCCTTGAGCATTAACATTAAATTGTGATAAGAATAACACTGAACATATGCTCAAAAGCATTGTAAAGATCTTTTTCATAAGGATAATTTGATTTTGTGAAGAGATAATTAGTCTCTAAAAATAAAAAAAAAGTCTTGATTCAACATAAAAATCTCAAATAAACATAGTTGAAGTTATTGGTTAGTATCAGTCCTGACATACATCAGGAGCAAACTCAATATAATATATATAACTAATTATCTACTGACTTGATAAAATTTTGGGTCTCATTTGCGATCCAATCCATGACTTCTTCTTCAGAGATCCCATCTTTTTTCCGTGTTTTGAAAGAATGATCACCTCCTTCGAGTATTTTCAAAACGGCCATTCCTTTTAATCCTTTGATGACAGGTTCAAGTAATTCCAGCTTAGCTAAGCTATCTCTGCCTCCCTGAAGGAACAACATGGGTTTGCTGATGCTCTTTAAATGATCTGCTCTTTCATTGCTATTTCGACCGGGAGCATGAAGTGGGAAACCGAGAAAGATCATTCCCTCAATAGGTAATTCGGTTTTTGAAGCTGCCTGAGATGTCATCCTACCTCCAAATGACTTTCCTCCTGCCACAACCGGAATTGTAGAATCCACCTGCTTTGCTTTTCCTATGGCGGCCTTTACTGTTGCTATGGCAATTTTGGGAGGATCTGGTCTTCTTTTTCCTTTTTCCATATATGGAAATTGATATCTTAATGTTGCGATGTTACGATCAGCAAGCCTGTTAGCCACTTTCTCCATAAATGGATGATGCATTCCTGCACCAGCTCCATGAGCAAATACATAGACACAAACCGTCTTTTTAGGCATCATTAACAAAGCACTAACACTACCGATATTTTCTGATACTTCTATTTGAATTTCCTTTGCTTTTATCATTGAAAGCAGCTTTGAGTTCAATTCAAATATAACCAATGCTAATCCTTTATCATTGAACCAGCTATCATGATCAATTGTGAAAACTATTATCCTTGGGAATTTAAGTTTTCTACTAAATTATAAATGCTATATTATTTAACCTTAACGAAAGCTTTTATGCCTACTACTGTTCCAGCGCTTATCCAAGCTAAACGATTAGGCAGCACGATGCGAAAAGATAAATGGTGGTTATATCCTGCTTTTATTGTTTTCGGTCTAACATTTTTCCTTAGTTTATGGATTTTGGTCTGCCTTGTTCTAAAGTAATTGTCGTGGTCTGTGCTGTAATTGATAGGACAAAAAAGAATGCACAACTTGTGAGAATTGAAGATAAATAGTTCATTTTATTAGGGTTTAGCCATTTAAAACTAATCAATTATCAATAAAATGATAAATGATATATGTCATAAATCAACAAACCCCGCCAAAGATATCGCCACTAAATCTTCTCCTTAAAGACTTTCTTGAGTAAATATTTATATAATCGCACTCTGTTAAGGATCACCTGTCCCTGTACCCCATAACCTCCTTTCAATATTATATTCGGGTTTTCATCTTTAATGTCGACCAGGATATGAAAGTTCTTCTCCTCACTCCTACTTGATACATAGGATACATTGCCATTAACTATACCATATACAAAATGGTTGTACTCCTTCAGCTTTAAAATCACTTGCTGTCCGGGTGTTAAGCTCTTCAAGTGATAAGGCTGTATGTTTAACTTCGCATAGTATGAGTTCTCCTGCTTCGGATCGATGCGGATCAATTCCATTCCCTTGCTCACAATATTTAAATTAGACGTCGAGTTAAATACAAATTGCACCTTACCTTCGATTTCAGATGTGATCCACTGATACGAATGATCTTTTTCTTTAAGTATGATCAAACTTTCAAGCTTCTCCTTATAAATTTCATTCTCCTTTAGCTTCTGATCGATCTCGAGTACCTCAAATTCTATGTCGAGTATCTGCTTGTTCAAGTCATAATATTCACGCTGAAACTGATTCTTCAGAGTAACATACTCATTATTCTTTTGCAGGTATTTCTGGTAAGTCTCCTCAAACTGTACCTGACTTAGGACTCCTTGCTTCTTCAGTTCATTATCCCGGTTCATTTTTTCTTTAACCAAATACAACTCCTGCTCTAATGATTCCAATTTCTCACGATTGTTGCGGGATGAAGAACTATGGACTCTTGACTTGGGGTTTGGAATGAGCCTGATCTGACTTTTCAACTCATCGATCTTCTTCGTGAGGTTACTCTTCAAATAATTCAACGAAGAATCTGCTTGTATCAACGATTCAAGATCTCGCTCGTCCTGTACCATTTCAGAATTGATCTGACTGTTACGCAGCACGATAAGCGTATCTCCAACACTCACATTCATACCCTCTTTCACCAATACCCTTTCAACCACAGCATCAAATGGAGCGATGTAGCTGTTAACAGAATTGGATGCGAGGATCTCACCTTCAGGGATACTAACGGTTTCATTGATCTTTAATGTAACAAGAAGTACGACGCTTATGGTTACAAAGAACATGAACATCGCAAACAATATTCGTATCAACTTCAGTTTTACTTGATCTTGCATAGCTCTCCTTTTGTCATTTTATAATGTGCATTATATTGTATTGTTGGGGTATCGATATGAGATGTGATCAGAAATGCTTTATCATTTATTGAATTCAACAACTTTTCGATCCTTGTCCTTGATTCACTATCGATACCGATAAATATTTCATCGAGTATGATCATCGAAGCATCAGACATCAAAGCTCTCAACAATAGTATCTTTTTTCTCTGACCTGAAGAGAGGTTTCTTCCGTTTTCTACCAAGCGGAAATTCAGTTTCTCCGGGTTGGAAACGATGAACTCATAGAAATCGATCGCTTTTGCATATGCTATCAGTTTCTCCAGATCTATTTTCTTATCAAATGCGATGTTGAAGTGAAGCGAGTCATCGAAAATCGTATCCTCGCCACTGATCATTAAAATGTTCTTCCGTAAACTGTCCCGTTCGAACATATCATGGTGAATCCCATTATACAATATCGACCCTTCATCCTGATCATACAGCAAACTCATCACCTTGCAGAGTGTTGACTTACCGCTACCATTCTTCCCCTCTAGAAAAATTTTGTCACCTCTTTTAACAGAAATTGAATTTTGTTTTAAAATAGGTTTCTCCAGGATGTATGCAAATTTCACATCGTTAATATCCAGGCTTTCGAAGGCCGAAGCATGGATCTTCTGATGATCCTTCGGTGCATCTTCTTCAGCAATTGCTTTCTTTTCCTGAAAATCGAAATATCTATTCACGATCACTTTAAATTCCTGGAGGGATAAATTCTCTTCGAGCAGGTCGTTTAGTGAACCGAATATTTTCGAGCTCAGCGCAATAAATGCAATGATCTGACCGAGAGTGATCGAATTTGAGATCATCATTTGTCTCGATAATATCACGATGATGGCTAAAATTGTTATTTGAATTATAACTGAAACAACGACCGAATTGAAGAGGTCAACATATTTTGATTTCTTCCGAATTTCCAACAAAGTGTTTACCTCCTCTCCTATTTCGTGAGAAGTATATCGTTCCAGTCCCATCGATTTTACTACCTGGATACCATCTATCTTTTCGATCATCTTAGAATACAAGTTAGCCTTGCTTCTGAAGCGTTGATTTTCCAGATTTTTAATAATTGGGGTGAGCACAAAGAACAAAACAGTGAAAACCGCAATTACACCCAGGACGATAAGTGATAGCTTCCAGTTCAGGACAAACAAGATCCCTATCGAAAAAACTGAGATAACGACATTCACAAAGATCGATGAGAAGAATCTCAGGAAAAAACTCTTGATCTTCATCGAGTCGCTTAGTCTTTCCATCAGATCGCCTCTTCTGAAGGAAGCGAGATATCTCATGGAATAGTGATTCAGTTTAGCATCGAAAATATTCAGGAAATGTTTATCCAAAGCCAGACCAAGAAAGATAGAAACGTACTTTCTGAATATCCTGAAAGAGACATTGAACATAAAGAATATACCAACACCAATCGCGAACATGGTCAGCACATCCACTTGATACGTAGGCAGAACTTCATCGATCAACAACAGATTGATAAATACGGATAAATGAGTAACAAGAGCAGCTACAACCGTAGTAACTAAAAAGATCATCCACAGTTCCTTAAATTCTGAAGTAATACTGATGAGTTTGCTGAAAATACTCTTGCCCTCGACATTGTCATTGATCTTTAACTTTTTATCATCCGGCTTGTTGACAGACAATAACAATGGTGTTTCAAACTCAACCTTCTCTCCCAGTAGTTTTAGGTTCTTATGGCTTAGAGGTATCTTTTCATATTGCTGATTAAACAGTAGGTCTTTCAGATATGCATTTGCAGCTTTATCATCCTTAAAACCAAATGTTTCTTCTATGTAGGTGAAGTAACTCACCTTGTTAAACATTTCAATGAGGTCTTGCCCCTGGATATTCAGAGGGATGCTTATTTTTCTTTCACTGAGGACCGCGTTGACCTCGCGTTGTAGCTTTGCTTCAACATCTACAAGATCGATCTCAGCACTGTTCAAATGCGCTTTCTTACTCAGTTCTGAACTGCTAAGTTTATAGATGCTGCCATCTGAAGGATCATAAATGGTGAACTTCCCTTTCCTATAACCATTGAGTACAATATAATGCAGCCCTCTCTTCTGCATGATGGGCACAATTGCAGGGAAAAGACTGGAAATTTCTTTTTCACTCTTATCGAGTACATTCAGATCGACAAGTTTGAAATTGGTTACAAAACCATTGGAATCGAAAAATTTCTTGATGTCCCCAATACTCGCACCGGATTCGTCGAGTGGGATGTCATTTTCAATATAAGATCGGCTAAGCTTTACCTTTAGGGCATTACAAACCGTTTTTGCAGCACTTATCGCGCAATCGTTATCACGTAACTGCTGATCAACAACATTTTTAATCATATCACTTCGATATTATATCCTTCCAGCGGTCGAAAAACTCAACCGCAGATCTAAATCTATTTTCAGGCTTTTTACTTAAAGCTTTTGATAGAAGGCTTATGATCTCAGTGTTGACTGTTGTGTGATGTGAATTGAAACTGGGGTTGCTGTTGCGTATGTTGTTTGACAGGTCTTTCCAAGTGATACCTTTGAAGGGCTTTTCATCGAATAGGATCGAGTAGATCAGCACCGCAAGTTGATAAACCTCAGAACGAAAGTCTGCCTTTTCTTTAACGAATTTAAAGCTGGATTGGTTAAGTTTTTCCGGCGGTAAATAATGAAGTACTCCTCCGCGTCGAATAATTTCATCTTCCTCCGGTTGAATATGATTCGACATACCGAAATCGATAACCTTTATCTTAAGATCATCAAGAACAAGAAAATTATGACTGTGAATATCACCATGAACTACACCGGTAGCGTGTAAATATGCTGAAGCTTCAAGCAAATTATGGATCAGTTGGATCTTTGTATCGATGGATTGACCCATTTTCAACCACGATGAGATCGTAGAGCCATAGACATACTCCATCACTCCATAGACTTGATCTTCGTTGTTGAAGGCGATGAATTGACAAATAAACTCGGAATCGAGTTCTTTCATGATATCAAATTCCTGTTTAAATGCTTGGATCTTTTTTTCTTTCCTGCTACCTAAATAATCCTGCTTCAGCAGTTTTATGATATGATGTTTCCCATTGTCTGTATTCTTTGCACGATAGATCCAAATGTCTTTTTTACTGCAGATGACATCTTCAATAATATAATTTCCAATAAGATCACCGATACCAGCTTCAATCTCCTGATGTTTATCTTCGATCTTTGGATCCAGAAGTATTCCTTTTACAAAAAGAGATTTGAAAAAAGCGACAGCAGTATCCTGTATTGCATGTCTTTCAACATTAGCTTCTTTTGCAAGTACTTCAATTACACTCCCTAAAGAAATTGGATCCTTAAATTGCTGAAGAAAATAGGAAATAGACTCATTGATAAAGTATTCCCTGTCTGTTTTCTCATTCATAAGAACAAATCGCCGATCAGGCAGATCCTTACAATTGAGCCACAGATCGTGATCATCAAATAAATTTTCCTGCTGAAGATCGACTATTTCAATCCACGGAGATAGTACAAATTTATCTCTGTTAATTTTATACTGGTACATAAAAAAAAGAGTACATGAAAAGACATGTACTCTCTGTTTATTTTATATTGATTTAGTTCATGATCACACACTCTTCTTCAAAGAAGTTTTGACTTGTAGTGCTTTTAGAACAACTACTAATAGAGCTTATAGACGATTCAGACGACTTAGCACTCTTTTCTTTGTTTTTCTTGTTCTTTTTCTTCTTTTTTCCGGCTCTCAAATCGACATCAACGAGTTGATCTATTTTCTCCTCGCTTAGTTCATTAAGAATCTTGTTTAAGTTGATCATAGTGAAATATTTTAATTATATATAATATAACATACATATATTAAAAAGTCAAGAACAAATTAAAAATATTGAGATATTGAGGACTTGAGTGGGGATATAGCACAACTCAGAATCTCAATTCTTCAATGCTATTATAGCATTGGAATACGGTTTTTATCTTACATCCCAGAATGCCGGTTATTTAGCAATAGCATCCCTGTTGTTATTAAGGATCAGTTAACGATAACCCTTTCCGTTGCGCTCTTATATACACCGGACTGATAAGAGATATAATATACACCTTTCGCCAGGTTTTTTGTGTTAACTCTATAGCGATAGATGTTTGGAATTTCGGTCAATTCTACGACCTTAACTCCTCTGGTATCCTGAATTGAGATACTCCCGAGTTCATTGCCTTCCTTCCTGATCTCTATATTGATCTTGTCTTTCGCCGGATTTGGATAAATATTCAAAGTAGTCAAACCGCCATTAGAACCGAATGCCGGTAGCTTGCTGTTAGGTCCGGTCGTAAATGTATCGATCACTGAATATTGCTGCGATTTCAAAGGAAGATTACACACGGGGGTTATTCTCCAAACATAATCCGTATTATTCGCTAAGCTGTTTGCTACATATGATGTTGTAGTTCCGGGAGTGATCTCCAGTGTTACGATTTTCGTGGCACCCGCTGCAGACCCCTGGATGATATACCCCAATGCATATGGTGTCTCTGTCCATTTCAAAGTTGCAGAGTTTGTGCTAACATTGTCGGTCCAAATTACAGGAACCTGGCAGGTAGTTGCGAATGTATCCATGCCGGTCCAACCGCTGTTTCCAAATGAACATAATGTCCGTGCCTGCCATTCAAAATTCTTGTTTGTCTGGATCCCTGTTACCTGGTATGAACTTGTTCCTTGTGCGAAATTAAGATACACAAAGGATGTTATAGCCGGACTTATCAAGCGACCTCTTATTTCATAGTTTAAAGCATTTGGCATATTGTCCCAATTCAGAACAGCACCAGTTGGGGTAACATTTGTGGTAAATATTGAACTTGGAGCATTGCAAATTGGAGCGGCCTTTGTAACGCAAATGTCAAAGTTGCCTGACATAGCGCCACCGTCGTTCCATAATTGAATATAGTAGTCACTGCCGGTTGTCAAACCATTGAGTACATGGTTACCTGCAGCACTATCACTACAATATATTTGGTTACCTGCGCACCCATCATAAACTGCTAAGGACAATCCCGCTGCTGTTACATTGGAAATGTTGATCTCTGCACCTGTATCGGTTCCTGAATTAAAGTAATACCAAACATCCCTTATGCTTCCGAATGGGTCACAAGAAGGATTCTGAGGTGCCTGAAATGCACAAGTATTTCCTCCGGAAGTAGCAGTACAATTGTTATGTTCAGATAAAGGCAGACTAATTGCTCCTAAACACTCATCATTTATTGGCTGTGGACCGCAAGGTGTGTCACAATTCAGCGTAATGCTAAAGTCTCCTGTGGCATTCTGAAAACCATGTACCAAAATATAATAGTCTGTTCCTACTGTGGTCTGAAAAGTATACCTGGAGGTATTTATTGCACATCCACTAAAGTCGTCATTCCCGCCGATGCAGTTGAGAATACCGCAGCTTCCGCTAAATATACTAATCCTCGTATCGTAATCTGCAAAATTACATGTAGCTACTGTAACATCCATACCCGTTCCACTATGAACATACCAAACTCCGGGAGATGTAATATCCGGGCCACAAACACCGCCCATGCTTATTGTCGCATTTACCGTGCTTCCATTAATCGTATCCCCGCAATTTATTGAAGTGGCATTATCACACGAGTCATTAGGTTCGGGTGGAGGGCTGTTATAGATACAGCTTACATTCAGACTGAAGTTTCCTGTGTTATTACTGTAACCGCTTACTCTTATAAAATAATCTGTTCCAGGCACCGAAGTCCATGTCACAGATGATTTAAGTCCGCAGTTATCATCATTACCGGTCACGCAAATTAAGCTACCGCAACTTCCGGAATACACATGCATCTTTGTATCATAATTAGTGATCCCTCCACATGTATTAACGGTTACAGAACCATCGATCCCCGGAAATCTATACCAGACGCCGGGAGCTGTAGCAGAAGTCACGCAAGTAACAGGCAGGTCTATGGTGGTCGAGTTAGTTGTTGAGCCAATATAAAATGAGTCACACTGAATAAGGATCGCATCCGCACACTGGTCGTTCGGAGGCAAACCAAACAAAGTATTGAAATTAACAGGACCAATAGTACCACTGACATTGCCTGCACCACAATCTTCAAGTAAATAAGTATCGTAAGATGTTCCGGGGTTCAAACCAATGAAGTTTACAGGTGGGCCATTTACACCGGTAATTCCGGAAATGATCGGAATTGCATTATTCCCAACGCCCGGATTTTGACCGGCAGGGACAACTTCGATATTGTAAGTAGAGTTATTGACCGATAACCAGTCTACTGTGGCAGATGAATCAGTGATCGAGCTAACGGCAAGTCCGCTCGGATCCGGACATAGATCTATACAAGAAACAGTTAACTCGAATTCTCCGCTGACACTATTTCCACTAACGTATACAAAATAATCGACCCATGGGATACTTGTAAATGTCACAGAAGAAGAAAGAGTATCGGCACAAGCGACATTATTGTCATTTCCTGCAACACAACTTAGGCTGCTACAATCTCCCGAATAGACTTCAATTATAGTATTAAAATCTGTACCTGTATCACAACTTGAAATAGTGAATTGTTCACCATTTCCGGTGATATGATACCAGACACCATTTCCATGAGCAGGGGTCATACATATAGCAGGGCTTCCGATCGAAGAGCTGTTGATTGTATTGCCATGCATTGTCTGACCACAAACCAAGGGAATAGCATTTCCGCACAGATCGTTCAAAGGAAAACCATCATCCTTGATGCAACCATTATCCACGATCCCGACAAAGTTCTCGTAATTATCATTTAGTACAGCTTCCACAGAGCTAATACAAATCACCGTGTCTGTCGTTGAACTCCAGAACACCCGGACCACACTCTGGTAATGCATGCTTTTTTCAATTACAGAATCAAGGTATGATAAATGTAAAACTGTATTCCCTCCCAGGGAAAATGAAGCAGCATCAGGGAATTCTGAGGGTTTTGCCATGCTTACAGCATTGCTGATCGTGATGCCACTAAAATTAAGCTGGTATCCAAGTATCCTCGAAGCAGGATTAAGCACTGCAACATCAAGGTATTTAGCACTCCAGTCAACATTGACGATCTTAAATTTCGCGGTATCATTTATATTGAAATACCCCTGTGGAAACTCACATTTAGAGGGTGACCCTCCCGGTTTAGAGCATCTGTTAGCAAAAGCGAGGTCCGTTATATTAAGCTTCCCATCTGCGTTAAGATCATTACAGTTGGTCTGTACTAAACTGTTGTTGATGATCCCATCAAGGTATAAACTGACATCAGAACTTCCGACAACTCCATTAGTATCTATATCACCCGTTATAGTTGAACCGTTGCAGATACCCAGGCAATCAAACTGAGATGAACCGAGTGTATCGCCTGCACAGTCAACAAATACAGGACAATCATTGACAAGTTGAAACTGAAGGTCTCCGTTTGTATTATATGACAACCTGATACAGACCTGGGTCCAGTTATTTTTGTAATCTACCTCATGTCTTCCCAATGCGTCAGGATTCTGATCCCAATTAGTACGAATCACCAATGTGTATCTTCCGGTATCAACATCGGTAACATCCAACCAGTTACAAGTTGTACTCGATCCATAAATATCGTCGCACCCTGCGCTGATACCCATATTCGAACACGAAAACTTCGCTGTTCCACCATTTGTACAAGTAACATCCATCACACAGAAACCCATCTTAAAACCAACAGGTAGTTCAAGACCGTTATCGTCAAAAAGCACGTAATCAGCATAACCTTTATAGTGTGCATGACCGTGGCAATTGTTCAGGTCAAAGAGATGCGGTGCCGTTGAGGGGCTACCTATATAATAATCCTGGGTTCCAATATTTTTTAAGTGTGTAGCAAACTTTAAGACCTTTCGAAGACCTGAGCCGGTCGTACATCCTTCAATGACCTGGCAGGGATCCGAATTATTGATCTGATCAAGAAAAATAGATGAAACAACAGCATTTCGGTCGATGATCAGATCCGGTCCATCCGGACAATTTGGGTTTGGTGCATATATACAGCTATCTGAAATAGTGGCCAAAGGTTCATAGTTACATGCTGTAGGATCCGTACAACCGGTCACCTGGCCCATATACTCTATTAAAAAATTGATCGGGTTGTTTCCACAGGCATTCGCACTATCGCCAACTCGGATATAATACTCTGTACCTGCATCAAGCGTCGTGTTAAGCAAGGCGTTTATCCCACATTCATTATCGCCCCAATATATCGCTCCTTCTATCCCATCAGTTATGTTGATGCCTGTACAAACATCATATACCCACAACATGGTATTACAACTATTGCTATCACAAGTCTTAACAATATAAGTTCCTACTGAATCAGGCTTAAAGGAATACCAGGTCTCACTCTTTGGTGCTGTATGACTCCCTTCTGTAATAGAAATGGGTGATTGACAGCTGAATCCCGGAGGACATCCTATATGCCAGTATTCGTTGTTACCAAAATCATATCCTGACCTGGAAATGATGAGGTTGTTGTCATAATAAAGTGAGTATCCACCCGGACTAAAGATCCCATCTCCATATGAGTCATAAATATTGAAGACCAGGCACATTGTATCCGGCATACAAAGCGTATCTCCAACAGCCCCACCTGAAGCGAGAACATTATCATTTGCATCGCGTAAATCCCATGTAGTTTCATTCGGGAATTGATCAGGTGTGATGATGATGATGATTTCAACATTGTTTGCTGCACACTGAGCACTGATGTTCAGAGATATGAAGCATAGAATGACAATAAAAAAGAACGAAATGGTATACTTCATTTTATAGATTTTCTATTTAACTATTTTCAGACTGGTTTGTTAGAAGATACAAAGATAATATTTCTTAATATGAATTTCCAATGACATTTGTCATTCTTACTGAAATATTTTCATTAAACATTTTCAGATATTGAGAAAACTTCAATCGAAATTGATATCACCATGCTTTTATTCATTGGATCTACGACAAAAAAAATCAGATTGTTGAAATTTAATCAGTTTGGTGATCATAGTCATTGTATTTATCTTATTCAACGTCTAAATTTGTTTCATACATTAATATAATACCAATATATAACTATTTCAATGCATTGGGGATGATTAGGTGTTTTTTAGTAATAGTTTCCTGTTTAATGCTCTTTCGATCTAGTGCACAGGAGGGTACGGATGAAGATATATTCCAATTAGCAAGAATTGGTGATACCATAGCCATCGAACACCTTAGGTCCATTGATCCGGATACTGTTAATGCAGTGAATAAATACGGACATACACCTCTTATATTGGCATCTTATCATGATCAAAAAGAAACAGTAGCTTATCTCATCCGTAATGGAGCTAATGTAAATTATACATTTATGCAAGGTTCTGCAATTCACGGTGCAGCTTTTAAAGGATATACCGATGTTGCCAGGATCCTGCTTAGCAAAGGGATCAAAGTGAATGTTCCGGATAATAACGGATCAACTCCATTGATCTATGCTACGCTATTTGGCCATAATGAAATTGCAAAGCTCCTTTTTACAGAAGGAGCGGATGTTCATATGAAGGATAAATCAGGGAGCTCGGCATTAGATTATGCCCGATCGCTTGAGAATGAAGAGCTACTCCGGATATTTGAGATAAAAAATAACAAGAGATGAATATGAAATTTATTACAGTACTACTATCAGTTGTTTTTACTTTTTTCTGGTCCGGAATCTCTGCTCAGACCTATTCCGGCTATAAAGTGGTAGATCAGGCAACAAACATGACAATATCAATAACTGTCGATCCGACAGCTGATACCGTGCAGATCATTATGACAGGCCCGGATTCTGTTTGGTATTCTTTTGGATTTGGAGGAAATACAATGTCAAACTTGTACAGTTTCATTATTACAGGAGCAGGTGAGATTACCGAAAGAAAATTAGGAAATCATACGGCAGGAGTAAAGCTCATCTCTTTTCTTAAAGACAGTTCATATGTAAGCTCAGGAGGTATGGCCACCGCTATAGTTTCCAGGCCTGTAAACGGTCTGAACGCAGACTATTTTGACTTTCCTGCTGCTGCAGTCACTTTTCCGATCGTATGGGGTGTAGGAGTGAGTAGTTCTTTGGGGTACCCTCATCCAAACCGGGGAGCTTCTACCATCAAACTAACCGAAGACTGCATCCCTACTGATTCGAGTTTTTCTGCTGTCTCGTGTGATTCTTATTGGTCTCCGGGAGGTAAACTACTGACATCCACAGGCTTGTATTCTGATACGCTCTTAAATGCAGATGGATGTGATAGTATATTGCAGATCGATCTGACAATATTGAACAGCTCGTTAGATACCATTCAACCTGTTGTATGCGACAGTTTTATATCACCTGCCGGAAACACCTGGACGATCAGCGGTTTGTATATGGATACTTTGGTCAACCATGTTGGATGTGACAGCATCATTGTGATCGATCTGCACGTGAACTACAGTACATCTTCCTCGATCAATGAGATAGCCTGTGACGAATATGTGTCACCCAGCGGTAATCACATTTGGAGTCAGACCGGAATTTATAATGACACCACGATAAACAGCGACGGATGCGACAGTATTATAACAGTGAACTTAACAATAAACTCGAGCAGCAGTGATACAGTTTCTCCGCAGGTATGCGAAAGCTATTTGTCTCCCGGAGGAAACCATATATGGACAGCTAGCGGAACATACTATGATACTCTTATAAATTCAGCAGGCTGCGACAGTTTTGTAACGATCATGTTAACCATCGATACAGCAGATGTTTCAGTAGGTCAAATTAACGAAGTACTAACCGCCACATCGAACCTTGCGACATTCCAGTGGCTTGATTGCGATAATGCCTTTACACCCATAGCAGGAGCTACTTCTGCAACATTTACAGCCACAGCAAATGGTAACTATGCAGTCCAGGTTATACAGAATACCTGTACAGATACTTCTTCATGTTATTCCGTAACAACTGTAGGAATAAATACTGACTGGGATCCGGGAGTTACCCTACATCCGAATCCTACACAAGACAATCTGTTTATAGACCTCCAAAGATCATTCAAAGATGTTAGAGTGATCCTCATGGACGTCGATGGTAAAGTGATAGACAAAACACACGCAGGTACTACTGATGAGGTTTTTATGAAAATGGATGTCAGTTCGGGGGTTTACATTGTGAAGTTGATCACCGATCAGGGTTCGATCATGTTCAGGGTTGTCAAACAATGATACATATGATCAATCCTAAATTTCTCCGGGCTTGAATTATCAAGCAGCTAAAACTTGTTGATCAGACATCGTATCCGGCATGCATTGTTTAGGATAATCTGTATCAACTCAATGTGCTTCTGGGCTGAATTCCGGGTAGCTGCATTGGTATTGGTTCGGATTGATAATTTTATCCGGGAAAAAAGAAAACCTTAATACACCATTAACTTACCGGAATAAAAGACATCATCATTAAATACTGAATACAGGTATAAACCATTTACAAAGTCATCCCTGTGTATTTCAACTTTATATGATTCAGTTTCTGCAATTGTCATTACGATCTTTCCGGAAAGATCCATTATCGTAATAGAATATGGTTGTTCACTTTCGGGTAGCGAAATTACAGCTGAACTAGCCATCGGGTTCGGATTGATAGATACCGAATTTTCAACGGATACTTTTGCAATTTGCTCTGTAGTAGAAAAGCTCTGTATGCTCGAAAAACCGGAGTAATCGTTTGGAGCTGCTGAACACTTCGTCCTCACTGCCCATTGAAAAGTTGTCGAAACAGGTAGGCTGGTAGCATTATAAGAAGTAGTTGTAATATTATTGATAGGGATCTTAACTATGGGCCCACCAATTTCTCTTCCCCATAATTCATAACCAACTCCTCCCTTTTGAGCCCAGTTAAGAGTGGCTGAACTCGATGTGATATTTGTTGTACTTGCCGGATTTGGAGGTACGCAATTTGTCGTTGTAAAAGAGATAATAGCTGTTTTAGCAAGTCCGGAAGTGGAGCAGTCAGTAAAAACTCTCCATTCATAAGTAGTACCCGGTGCGAGTCCGCTGGCATTCAAAGTGGTATTTGTGCTTCCGGATATGTTATAATCTGTAAATGTACCGCCGGCAATTCGTCCTTTTAATAAATAGTTGCAAGAACAGTTGATCTGACTCCAATTGAGTGTTGCTGTCGTATTAGTGATATTGGTAGTTGTTGCGCTTGTAAAACCACTAACTGTTATGCTCGAAGTCATACTTGAGCTGAAAGAGCCATCTATATAATCATTCGCAATAATAGTATAGCTGGCCGCATCTAATTTGCTGAAATTTTTACTGACCGAGTAAGGTGTTAAGACAGGAATACCTATTCCATCGCTGGTAATATAAATATTGATGGTGATCGTATTACCCGATATACTCTTATTTGAGCTTTGAATGATATAGTTTGATCCAGGCAAATCACCGTTAACAGTTATGCTGAAGTTATTACAAACTGAAGGAGAATTATTTGATTTCGAGATACTGTTAATATAAGCGGAAGCTGATAAACAAGTAAAAGTTAAAACGAGGAGGAATAGAGATCGACAGAAAATTTTCATTCGATGAATTTTAGATTACGGAATAGCATCCAGAAGACAGATATGGACTTTTATAAATATAACTAAAATTCCTTTTAACAGTACTTTATTTTTACCGCAGAGGACGCTGAGGTCAATCACAGAGGGCGCAGAGTCTATTGTGATATGCGATTTCATCTAATGATATATAAGAATTGAAATCGGGATTTGAGTTTTGGGAGTGTAAACGTTGGGGTTCGGAAATTCTATTGATATTAGTACTGATCGAGAAGATATTTAATCAGGTCGGTTGTTGTCACAATACCAACAATGTGACCATCCTCTTTAACCGGTAACGCATGATATTCTGCTTGTGATAAAATCTCAGCAACATCTTGAATGCTGTCATTGGAATTTACAGACTTAGGATTAGCAGTCATGACCTGTTCTACTGAAAGCATGTTCAATACTGCTTCATCAACTCCATCCTGATTATCAAACAAAGCTCCAAATGTAAGGCGGTTGATATCTGTGCTGCTAATAATTCCAACAACATCTTCCCCTTCAATTACTGGAATGTGACGAATGTGATTACTTCTAATAATATTAACTACGTCACGTAAATCATCTGTCTTACTGATCGATTTAATATCTCTGGACATGATTTTTGAAACGGGTTCTCTCTTCTTCATTTTTTATCGTTTTGTATAAATCTGTTAAAATTCATCATTTACTCAGATGATAATTACCATTAAAAAACCGCAATTTAACATCTTTAAATCAAATTACACTAGGCTTGATAATAGGCAGAGATTTTCATCAGAGGCCTATAATAATTTATATCAGAAGGTAAAGAGATAGAGTACCACCTTACCTTCTCAAAACCGACCAGCCCAAAACTAATGAAAAGAAAAAGAGTGATCCCGTCAGGACTCGAACCTGAAACCTGCTGCTTAGAAGGCAGCTGCTCTATCCAGTTGAGCTACGAGACCATTTTTACTGATCTCTTCGTTCTTTCGAACGGGTTGCAAAGATAAAAAATTCCAATAATTAACGCTTTCTTATGACGCTTATATTTACTCTTCTCTAACAGTCATTCCAGTCGGTCTCTTTTTGCTATGCTTCCAGCGTTTATGTGACCATAACCAATATTCAGGAGCAGCGTTGATATCTCTCTCCAGCATTTTATTATACCTGAATACAATATCCCCATCTCCTTCTTCTGTGGGATTTTCTGTGATCAACTCTAATTTACTTTCATATATTCCTCGCTTAACCTTCTTGCAGCTATAGTACACAACAGGTAAATTATACTTCCTTGCTAATTTTTCAAGTCCGTATAATACCGGTGTGTCCTGATTAAGAAACTTCATCCAAAATGAACGCTCAACATTGTGTACACTTTGATCTGCCAATATCAGACAACAGAATGGTTCTCCATTTTCTGTCTGCTCTTTGAATTTCTCACGCACATTATTTGCATTCCAGATTTGAGTTCCAAGTCTGGATCTTCGCTTATCCATGACCTTTCCAAAAGAACGATTCGAGATCTTCTTTCCTATCCCGCTGCCAAGATGTTTAAACTGCTTGTTTATAGTTACAACGAGATACTCCCAATTGTTATAATGCCCACCAACCAGAATCACCGACTTCCCTTCGTCATAATATCGATTGATCAATTCCGGGTTGGTGAATGAGTACTTCCTGAGCAAAGTTTTTTCTGAGAGTACAAGCATCAGGTATCCTTCAATGAGGAGGTCGATGATGTGATGATGAAATTTCTTTCTTATGTGCTTTATTTCTTCACCCGATAGTTCTGGAAATGATGCTTTGAGGTTTTTCGTGATAACTTCTCTTCTGTATCGGCCTATTGTAATGATCAGAAAGTATAAGATGGGATGTTTTATTTTGTAGAGGAAGAATTGATTCACTTTTCCGATTGGACGAATAAGATAGTTGTAAATGGCGTTGCTCATCTTGTAATTTACCTCAGGCAAATATAAAGTATCTGCGCGCTCTATGTTTGAAATTACTAAACATCCAAAATTTTACCGCAGAGTGCACAGAGGTTAAACGCAGAGTCCTCTGTGCACTCTGCGGTTAAAAATCCAACCTCCAAGAACCCTAATGCCCACTCACCAAACCCGGAAACCGCTTCTTAAACTTCTCAAGCCTCGGTTTAGATACTCCCACTATATATCGCTGATTAGGGTTTCTTGCTTCAAAGTCCTGATGATATGCTTCAGCTTTATAGAATTTCTCCAACTCCTTGATCTCCGTAACGATTGGTTTCTTATAGATCCCGGATTCAGAAATCGCTTTCTTCTTCATTTCTGCTATTTCTTTCTCTTCCGGAGTGCTGTAAAATATGATCGATCGGTATTGCGGACCAAAATCCGGTGACTGCCCCACAGTGGTCGGGTCTTGTGAACCATAAAACACATCGATCAATGTGGCAAAGGATACTTTATCTGGATCATAGTACACTTCAACTGCTTCTGCGTGTGTCGTTCTACCTCCTGCTACCTGATCGTAGGTTGGATTCTTTTGTTCTCCGCCGGCATATCCGGATATCACTTCTTCTACTCCTGTCACGCTTTCGTATATCGCTTCTACACACCAAAAGCATCCGCTGGCAAAGTAGGCTTTGCTGTAGCTAGATAATTCCTGAGTAGTATTCTTTTCTTTGATGCCCTCTTCCTGAGCGGTTTGTTCACATGCTTCTCCCAATATCATCGATAGAGAAAACATGATGTATAATACGAATTTCATAGCTTGTTTTTTGGGTAAACAAGCTGAAGATAAAAAGAGTTTAGTCTAGACTCGTTTAGCTACTTTCTCTTCAACCTCTAAAGAAGGTCCGGGTACTGTGGTTTTCAGATTAACCGTTACCGGCTTCTTGAGCTTCACAATTCCGAGGAAGTTGAATACTTTGATGATCTGATAAGTGATATCGATCTCATGCCATCTGATCCCACCAAAATTTGCTCTACTACCATATTTGTGATGATTGTTGTGGTAATTCTCTCCCAATAGAAGAAAATCAAACGGTAGTGAATTCGTACTGGTATTTTTTAACTCAAAGTTTCTATAGCCGAAAATGTGACTGAACCAGTTTACAATAGCCCCCTGAATCGGTGCCATAACTAAGTGAATCGGCAAAAGTAACCATTGCCACCACGCTGTAGCAAGAAAAGCGTAAAGTGCGATTATAGCAAACGCATAGAACAATCGTGAATACCATGTATCCGCAATTTTCTCAAATGCATGCCATTGAACCGCTCCGGATGTGAACTTCTCATCAATATCGATCTTCTGATAGTTGATGTTATTGTAGCGGGTTCTTGTCTGCCACATCATTTCAAAAACATTCTTTGAAAACTTTGGTGAATGCGGATCATCTTTGGTATCAGCAAATGCATGATGCATTCTATGCATGACTCCATAACCATATGCACTTAGATAATTAGAACCTAAGGTCATCCACGTCATGATATAGAAAAATTTCTCCCATCCTCTGCTCATAGTGAATTGCTTATGAGACGCATAGCGATGTAGAAAAAAGCTATGAATGAAGATTGTCAGGTACCAGTGGACTATGAAAATTATTACTATTGCCATTTTTAAACTATTCCTTTTCTAACATGACTTCAAAAAAAGAAAAGTGTGACAGAAATCAGAAGTTTTTTTTCAGCTTAGAGACATAATCAGAAATATGTCCGCCGATAGTGGCTTTGAGGAAGGCCGGATAGGTTTTATTGTACTCGCTTTTATCTAGATCAAATTGAAGTTTATCGCTTTTCATCTTTGCTTTGGCTCTTTGAAAAATCTTTCTCGAATTTTCAGCTTTGGTTTCGATCACTTCGCTCACTTCCTCATACGAGAACTTGAACATATCACGCAAAACAAAGACAGCCTGCTCTTTATGATTCAATTTCCGCATCATTTCTGCAAACTTCGCCTTCATATCTTGCTCGAGATCTTTCACCAATAATGAGAAATTATACTGATATTCGGATGCAGCTTCGGACAAGTACTCCATTCGAGTGCTATTTTCCCTCTTTAATCTAGCGAGATAATCTATACAAGCATTTTTCACCGACTTTACCAGATAGGCTTTATGATTACGAATCTTTTGCCAGTCGGTACTAAGCCAGTTCATAAACGCATCCTGAGTAAGATCTTCAGCCTCTTCTTTTGTCTTAACAAATTTAGACGCTACAGAAATCAGAAGAGGATGATATTTTGAAAATATTAATTCCGGGTTGATAATACTTCGTTTAGCTATGTAAAGGTACGAATTAATCGAATTTTGGTCAGAAAAATGACCGCTTTTTAATGTTGAATGTATATTTATCTATTTTCGTTCCATGACACTGGAACCCGCTATTCATCCAAGCTGGAAGGAGGAGTTATCCGAGCAATTCTCAAAACCATATTTTCTTCAGATAAAAAAAACACTACTTGAAGAAAAAAAACAGGGAATTTTAATCTATCCACCTGGAAATCTGATATTTAATGCTTTCAATTTAACTCCATTCGATGAGGTTAAAGTGGTGATCATTGGTCAGGATCCATACCATGGCACGGGCCAGGCTCATGGTTTAAGTTTTTCAGTTCCTTTCGACACTAAAGCTCCCCCTTCATTAAAGAATATCTTTGCTGAATTACACGATGACCTTCAACTCGAAATTCCCGGTCATGGAAATCTGACTTCCTGGGCTAAACAGGGTGTTCTACTGCTCAATGCAATTCTTACAGTTCAAGCGAGCAAGGCTGCCTCACATAAACATATTGGTTGGGAAGAGTTTACGGATGGTGCAATAACCAAGCTTAGCGAAAAGAGAGCAGGCCTTGTATTTCTTTTATGGGGTAAATTTGCTGAAGCTAAAAAAACACTGATCGATGAGAATAAACATTATGTGCTCACCGCTCCTCATCCATCGCCATTTTCTGCTCACAGCGGTTTTTTTGGATGTAAACACTTCTCTAAAGCAAATGAAATTCTACAACACGAAGGTTATAATCCAATCGATTGGCAACTACAAACGAAGGCGGTAAGCGAATAATCCATCTTTATCCGTTGCAAGCAACACTGATTCCTTTGTGCTGGCAATATTACTCACCGTAAATGGTGGATTGGCCTTCATAGGAAAATCCTCCACAAAATTTCCTTCGAAATCCATCAGTAATATCTCTCCTCTTTCTTTTGAGTAGATGCCGATATATGGAACCCCTCCAAGATCAAATGTTTGGATCGCTTCAAATGTTGGAAATGGTGTCGTGTAATTTCTTTGACCTTCAGTTAAAATTTCATTGATTGCCAACTCTCCGGCGCTCATATTGATCAAATATTCCTTCTCATTTCTCATCGAAAAGGCAACTGGCAGTGAGTCGGAGTAAGCAACGCTACTATCGATGGTGATCTTTGCTTCCGATGTAAAGAAAAACAGTCCTTTGTCGCTGGTAGTAACACCCGTAAACTTTCCATCCTTAATAGTGTAATGAAAAGGTTGATGAAATTTGCATCTGCTGTTAATGGGCGCTAATCTGGACTCACCTTTTCTATTGAACATCATTATTGTCCCTTCCTTGTTCGCAGCAATGAGCCAATCTTTTTGTCCTACAACAATATGCTGAAGGGGAAATGCCAACTCTCCACAACCTTTCTTAGGGTTCCAACCCGGAAGTGGTCTGCCATCTTTGTAATATCCATAAATATTACCATTCTCACCGGCAATGAAAATCCTATATGCTGATCTTAAGTCATACTCCACAAGCGTAGCTCCACCTATTGGTTTTGAACTTAACTGTATCGGATAAGGAGCTACATTGTCACCACTCCTATCGAGAAGATACATCAATGAATCTGTTGTGAACAGCATCTGTAGTTTGCCATTGTTTAGAAAATCCAGTTGATGAACGTCGCCGATAATTTTTCCATCGATCTTTTTATCCCAAAGTATATCACCATCCTGTCCGATTAGATAAATATTATCCGCTCCATCCTGAACAAAAGCTTCTTGTTCTTTTGAATTGTGATTTGTAACAAGATGAACGCTGTTCAAGACAGAGTTTTTCATTTTTGCTTTCCACAATAGCTCGTCTACAGAGAAGATAGATTCACCGCTCTTCTGTATAACGATATTAGAATAAACCTCTTTTCCTGATCTGGAATACTGGATCCCAATCTTAGCGGGAGGTATGGATCTCCAGAAACGGTCTGAATATTTCAAAGCTCTTTCCGGATTGAAATAAAAATAACTACTGGCAAAGTCTCCTAAATAGGACGAAAAGGCTTCATACTTCGGGTTATATTTTAATACCTGATTACTTTCATACAAATCGATAAGTTTGTTCATTCCAGCGCTATTGTTAGCGATCACAAGGATATCATCAATTAAGATGAACTCTTTAGGATCGATGTTTATGAATTCATTAGGAAAGATCCTATTAATAAAGTGAGCATAATTGGCTGAGTAAATGGTGTATTGCTTATATTGTCTGGGTGTATCGTCATTGTTGATCGAATTGAGTTCCATCAGATCTTCTTCAGCCATGTTTTTGTCGTCTATAGCTACCATTAGGAATGCAGATTTTTCAATGGCAGCACTAAACGTTTCTAATGCGACATGGGCATACAAACCATCCATCCAATTCTTGAAATATCCAAATTCCTCGACCTTCATCCGAATATCATCGACCTGTCCAATTTGAACAAAGCAACTGCTGGATGGAATAAGTTTATTGAGATCACTAATTCTGCTTTCAGCTTTTAGGCTGTCTGCTCGCTTATTCCTGCTCAGTGTTTTACCAAAAAGACTGATGGCGTTATTGTTGGTGTAAATATTTAATATGCTTATATCCGCAAATGATGAGATACTCTTTTTCAAAAAGTCGAACTCATCTTCAATGAGAATTGGAAAGAAAGTAGAAAGGTGCTCGTGAAGAATAAGTACCGTAACCTCTTCGTCGGCAGACACTTCGAGTTCAGAACTAAACTGATTGCTTTCAAATGAATATACTCTTTCCTTAAGTGCAATAACAGAAGCTTCTACCGGTACGGAAGAGAATGAAATGGACATGATCTCTTTCTCCTGAAAAATCTGAATTTTAAAATCTTTATTTTCAAGCTCAAGGATCTGTTCATTTCGAAATTCGCTTTTTGAGATCTTAAAGCCTTCCTCCCTAAAATACTTGAGCGCAGTTTCAGAATAAATATCAAGCTTAGGATAAGATGTGAGATATAAAAGATCATAATCATTAGCACCAGTAGCCATCACAACGGTAATGATCTCTGCATTGAGGTTACCCTCACCGAGTTTGAAAAGGCTTTTTAGAGTAGTGAACTGAAACTCAAATCGCTCCATGATCTCCGTTTGCATCATGTAATCATTGCCTTTAAGTTCTTCAACTAATTTCTCAGCAGATGCTGTAGTTTTGAAAGAAAGTATGATAGGTGATGCAGCAGGAATAGCTGTTATCAATGATGAATTGATTGCTGTATCATTTTTCAGTTTGAAATAACTAAAAGAAACAGTGACAAGCAATAAGCAGGTTAAAACTAAAATTAAACTATATCGGTAATTCATCGAGCAATCGCTTATGGTTAATAACTCAAAATTAAGGAAGCCTGCAATGTTAAAACAGGCAATGCTTCAACGTAAAATTTGTGGAAATACCTATTTATAATACAATTTTCCAGTTTTCAGTTATTGGGATTTTGAGATTTTGGGATTGGGGGATTTTGGGATTGGGGATTTTAGGAATTGGGGATTTTAATTGTAGATGTAGACATTTAGAGATTTGTGATCAAGAGATTAAGAGATTAAGAGTGGTCGGGATCGAAGATTTCTATTTTGGGATTATCGATTTACATTATAGTGATCAACCAGTCAACTAATCAACTAATCAACCAGTCAACCAGTCAACCAATCAACTAATCAACTAATCAACCAATCAACTAATCAACTAATCAAATAAACAACTAATCAACTAATCAACCAATCAACGAATCAACTAATCAA
>JABDMM010000142.1 GCA_013001465.1 Chitinophagales bacterium
GAAGGGATCAATATGATCGCTCATAGTCTTCAACTGAAGGAAGGAGATGAAGTCATTATTAGTAAGCATGAACATGTTGGAGGTTCTGCTCCATGGTATGCTCTTCGTGGTGAAGGCGTAACAATCAAAAGTATCGAACTTGACTTGAGCGGTAAGAACAATCTGCAGATCATTGATGAGAGTATTTCTTCTAGAACTAAGGTCATCAGTATCTCACATGTTCTTTGTACAACTGGCTTACGACTTCCCGTAGATGAAATCGCAGCTCTATGCAGGCGAAAAAATATATTCTCATGCATCGATGGTGCTCAGGCACTGGGTATGTTTCCGATTGACTTGGAAGAGATCAATGCAGATTTTTATGTAGCAAGTGGTCACAAATGGCTCTACGGCCCCAAAGGGACAGGCATTTTGTATATAAGCAAAGATCTCATTCATGACCTTATACCACCTTTCACCGGAGCTCATTCTCTTCGCACATTTGACCTCGACGATGAGACTTTAGATTATCGTGAAACAGCAGAGCGCTTTGAAGCAGGCACACAAAACACATCACACTTGCTTGGGTTAGGTTCCGCGGTTGATTTTATCCAGCGAGTTGGTTTTGGAAAGATCGAAAATCATCGAAAAGAGCTCTATGATTATATGCTTAAAAGGCTAGACAAGATCAAAGGCATATCTATCCTGAGTTCAAGAAACATGTCTACTTCAACATCTATTATCACTTTCAGACCAGATCATAAGGACTATCAGGAGTTTAATAAGCAACTTAGAAAAGAATTCAGATGCCGCTGTCGTGCAGTACACGAAAATAACCTTAATGCGATCAGGGTGTCTCTGGCCTTGTATAATAGTAAGGAAGAAATCGAAAAACTTACTGAAGGGATCGAAGAATTAGCTAAATAAATCTACCTCTGATTTGTTTGAACTATTCATGTAATCCGAAACAAGCTTGATAAACCGTTCTCCAAATTTCTCTGCTTTAAACTCCCCGACACCGTTTACCTCTAAAAAGCTGTTTTTGTTAGTGGGTTTCCTCATACTCATATCCTTTAAAGCGGCATTGCTAAAAACAAAGAATGCAGGCTTTCCTAACTCAGATGCAATCTTGTTTCTGAGTGTTTTCAATCGATCGAAAAGCTCCTCGTCTACATCGCCATTAAAGCTTTGAACATTGACAGGCTTTTTACGCATTTTTTCCTGTCTTTCTTTGATGGTATCAAAATTCACAACTCTAACGGTTTCTCCTTCAAACAGAACCTTTTTACTGAGAGGTGTTAACTTTAAACGACTGTGGTCCTTGTAATCAACCGCAATGTATCCCTGCTGGATAAATTGTTGAATGTAAAGCTGCCAGGCAAAAACAGAGATCTGGGAACCGGCGCCAAAGGTCTTAATCTGGTGAAAGTTATTTTGAACAACGTCCCTGCTGCGAGTTCCTCTTACTATATCTATCAAAACGGTCAAAGTTGCATTTTCCTTCACTCTATGAATAGCAGACAAAGCCACCTGAGCTAACTTGCTACCGTCGAGATAAGTTGGGGGATTCTCACATACATCGCAGTTCCCGCAATCCGCAGAAAGGTATTCGTTGAAATAACTGAGCAGTATCTTTCGACGGCAAACCTGCGCATCGGCATACTCCTTAATTCTTTTGAGTTTCTCAATTCGGATCTTCTTGTATGAACGATTCTCGATATCTTCTATAAATTTCATCTGAACCTGAACATCCCGGTAACTGTAGAAAAGAATTGTTTCTGCAGGTAACCCATCTCGACCTGCCCGCCCCATCTCCTGGTAAAAACTTTCCAGGTTTGCAGGCATATTATAGTGAACCACGAAGCGAATATTGGGTTTATCGATCCCCATACCAAAAGCTATAGTGGCACAAATGATCTGTACCCGATCATTTTGAAATCCCATCTGAATTTTATGCCTCTTTTCAGCCGGTAGGCCCGCATGATAAGCTTCAGCTCTAAAGCCACGCTTCTTCAGCTTCTCTGAAAGTTGTTCTGTTGACTTCCTGCTTATACAATAGATGATCCCTGCTTGAAGCTTGTTCCGTTCTAAAATGGTAACAAGTTGTTCCCACTTCTTAATACCCGGCAGAACCGATAGCGATAGATTTGGTCGGTCAAATGAAGAGATAAATGTCCTGGGGTTTGTAAGATTAAGCTTATCAGAAATATCGGATCGAACTGCATTATCTGCGGTTGCCGTTAGCGCTACAATTGGGGTTTCAGGGAATTCCGTTTTTAGAATATCTAACTGACTGTACTCGGGTCGGAATTGGTGGCCCCAGTTGCTAATGCAGTGCGCCTCATCGACGGCAAATAATTTTACGTCCAGAGCATGTAGAAATTGTAAGAATCCCGGTGAGAAAATTTTTTCGGGTGCGAGATATAAGAGTTTAATACTCTTTTGCATTAGCAGTTGTCTGATTTCCTTTTCTTCATCCTGCCTCAAAGATGAATTAAGATATGCTGCCTGAATCCCATTAGATCGAAGGTTTTCAACCTGATCTTTCATCAAAGCGATCAGGGGCGAAATAACAATACAAAGGCCTTCGAAAACCAGCGCTGGTAATTGGTAGCACAAAGACTTACCTCCACCGGTAGGCATTAATACCACGGTATCTTTCCCAGATAAAATTCTCTTTATTATCTCTTCTTGCTGCGGTCGAAACTCACGAAATCCGAAGTTTTTGTGAAGTGTTGCATGTAAATCAGTTATCATTCATTCATCATTGCTCTTTTCAAAGTTAGAGAAAGACGGTGGCAGATCATTACATTGTTAAGAACTTTTGAAATTAGTGGATTCGAAATCAAAGGACAGCCCTTCTTCCAGGACCCACAATAGGAAAAACTTTATCTTTAAGAATGGATATTCGAAATCACTCTTCGAATTCGAGCCTCCTGGCAGCACAACATTTAGAGATGTTCCTACTTGAACTGTCATATTGCGCAACTCCTTCACGCAAGAATATTCATAAGTTGAGGCTAAGTATAAAGAAGTTGAGGTCGATTAAGAAATTGCTTGGATATTTTAGAGATTGCTCTGAGATCTTCAGCATGTCTGATCCTATATATTCTGTTTCAAGTGATATTCGTACTCTTCAACTTAATTGTAAGCTATGCAAAGCTATGGAGACGAAAGAAGAGAAAACTCTTTTCAAAATCTGGAAAAGTAGATTAACAGAAAAAAAAAGTGAGTTTTTAAAGAAGAGAGAAAAATTCGACTACGCAAAATTTACTCAGGAAGGTAAATCTATTATCAGCTCTCTAGTTGATATTTCTGATGTTGAACTTTTAAATATTCTAAATAAAGAAGTGCTTAGTGAGGAGGAGAGACTTCTTCGCAGGTACTCAAACGCATTAGAGACAACTAATGCCTATGCAATAAGGAAGCATTTAAAAAATATAATCCATTTAGATGCCATCATGCAAAAGAATAGTGATAACATACCAGATCGGAAGTATATGAAAGCAGCCGTGGAAATCGCCTCCAGAATTGGTTTGTGGCATGATTCGGTCATTTATGATCATGAATCAGACAATGTATTCAAAGAGATTAATGGTAAAAGTTTTTCTAACCCAGAATATTCAGAAAAAAGTTTAGATCTTCTCAGGAGACTAGATCAAAGAATGATCTCTTTGGCAGACAGCCTTCTTCTTGATATTAAGAAAACAGACCTTAATCATTATTGAATTGGAGATCACACTATTTTACCACCGACAGCACTTCGACGATGCAATAACATGATCCCGCATGATTCAATAACTTGTTGAACAAAATTCCTACTTATTCTATTTTTTGTTTGTCTACGATAGAATTTTTTAAGAAGAGTAACAATCGATCTTTCAGAAGTTGACAATTTTCACACCAAATTTGGTTGCTCGCCTTGATCAATATTAAAGTGTTGTCAGGTAGTTAGCGCGGATCAAAAGTTTTATCTTAGCCGATCGAATATGAAGTTCACCGATTTTAATTTAAATCCACTCTTAATTGAAGCCTTGTCCTATATGGGTTTTGAATCTGCCACTCCTATCCAGGAACAGGCAATTCCAAAGATCCTGGAAGGCAGGGATCTATTGGCATGTGCGCAAACCGGTACAGGGAAAACAGCCGCTTTTTTGTTTCCAATAATTCATAGACTTTCTGAAAATCCAAGACACCACACCAATACACTAATAATTGTTCCAACACGTGAGCTTGCAGTACAGATAGATCAACAAGTACAAGGGTTTGCATACTTTTCACAGTTGAATTCAATATCAGTTTATGGAGGAGGAGACGGAATGGATTTTGCAGACCAGAAAAGAGCGTTGACTGAAGGCGTCGAAATTGTGGTTGCTACTCCCGGTAAGCTGCTCTCCCACCTTATGCTAGGCTATGTAAACTTCGACGAGATTCAACACCTCATTTTAGATGAGGCGGACAGAATGCTCGACATGGGATTTTATGATGACATCCAAACTATCATTAGCTACTTGCCAGAAAAAAGACAAACTTTGCTTTTTAGTGCTACTATGCCTAAAAAGATTGCAAAACTGGCTAAGGAAATCCTGAATGACCCATTTGAGATCACAATTTCTCTTTCCAAACCAGCAAAAGGTGTACTACAAGCTGCATATCTGGTCTATGATTCTCAAAAAAACGAATTGATCAACTCCCTTATTGCTGACAAACCGAATTATAAAAGTATTCTGATATTTAGCTCAACAAAGGCTGCTGTTTCAGAAATCGTGAGGTCGCTTCGGTCTAAAAGTTATACCGTGCAAGGTATTTCATCGAATCTCGAACAAAAGGAAAGAGAAGAAGTATTAGTAGGGTTTCGTTCAAAAAACACGAGAGTTCTTGTTGCTACTGATGTCATGGCAAGAGGTATCGATATAAAGGAGATCGACTTGGTTATAAATTATGATGTCCCGAATAATGCAGAAGATTATGTACATAGGGTTGGTAGAACTGCCAGGGCAGAGTCGACAGGTGTCGCACTCACATTGATCAATGAAAAAGACATGGCTAATTTCAAAGAGATCGAGGATCTTATTGAATCTGAAGTCATGAAGCTTCCTCCCCCTGAAAACCTCGGGAAAGGCCCTGCCTGGAATCCGAAAGCAAAAAAATATTTCAATAAAAAACACTCCCGAAAAAAATTCAAGCGAAAGGGTTGAACATATTTTTCCTTGAATTGTTAACCTTATATTATGCTCAAAATTATTTTAATTCTAAGCGTGCTATTTGGCATGTGTAACTCAAATACAACTAAGATGGAGACTTCAAACGTTTCAGATAAAACAATATATGATTTCAAAGTCACCGATATCTATGGGGAGAATTTTGACTTAAGTGCACTAAAAGGCAAGAAAGTGATGATTGTCAATACCGCTTCAAAATGTGGTCTGACTCCACAATATAAAGGCTTGCAAGAGCTTTACGAAAAGTACAGCGATCAGAATTTTACGATCATTGGTTTTCCCGCTAACAATTTTTTATGGCAAGAGCCAGGAAGCGATGAAAAAATCGCAACTTTTTGTGAAAAGAATTATGGAGTTACGTTCCCAATGATGTCCAAGATTTCTGTAAAAGGCAAATCTCAACATCCACTGTATACTTACCTTACTAAAGAAACTGAGAATGGTGTGAGCGATTCCAAAGTAAAATGGAATTTTCAAAAATACCTGATCGATGAAAACGGTAAAATAGCAAAAGTGATCTCTCCGAGAACGAAACCAATGGACCCTGAGATTACTGCCTGGATCGAAGGATGATCATGATGACATCCAAAGCTTGATAGCCAGCGCTATCACAGTAACTACCATAAATCTTTTTATCCATTTATCACCTTTCTTTACAGACCATCGGCTGGCAATCCATCCTCCAGTAGAATTACCGGCAGCAAGCGTGAGACCAAATTTCCAATTGACCTGGTCGTTATAGATAAAAACGGCTAATGCTGCGATCGTATATATCAATACCACGGTGACTTTTATTGAATTTACTCTCACCAGGTCGAGCTTATTGATAAACACAAGAGCAAAAATAATC
>JABDMM010000114.1 GCA_013001465.1 Chitinophagales bacterium
AAATCCTTCAGGGAAATTTTTTAAAATTTAATTCCTACACGTGCATTGATCTTGGTTGTAACAAAAGAGCGTCAGTCGTCTGTCATTAACGATTTCAAGGCGAAGATCGGGGTAGAATGCAACACAAATCCATAAGCAACAATTCAACCCATATTCATCTGTGCAATTCGGACAATTATCATTAGTTCTACTGACTTTCATCATTCCCTAAATTCCCCATATACTCTTCCTTTGCTTTGCGATGTTAACGTTCCTTTATATATTTCTTTGGATAATTGTCGGTTTGTTACTGGTGGCTTTGTTATATGTCCTGCTTGTGCCTTTCAGGCTCAGAATAGATAGCAGGGAAGGATACGTAAATCTCTACTGGGGTCCTGCAGCTTCCGGTGGTTTATACTGGCAGAACGAAAAGCTGGAAGAAACAGAAGTGAGATTCAAGGTTTTTTTCTTTGGTAAAAAATTCAACGTACTGGAAATTTTAGCAAAGTCGAAAAAAGATGATGCTGAGAAAAAGAAAAAGAGATCAAAAAACAAACTTTCGGCCATCAAAAAAGGAAATTTTCGTTCGGGATTGGCGATCCTGAAGAGTTTCAAGGTGATCCATTTTGAACTTATGATAGATACGGGAGACTATTGCCTGAACGGCATGCTTGTTCCAATAAACTACATTAACCCATTGGAAAAGTTTCCTGTCACAATAAACTTTATCGGAAAGAATTACCTCGTATGTGACATTAAGAACAGTGGCATACGGGTATTACGATCATTTATTAAACATAAAATACAATAACCATGGAAGGTACATTTCAAAAAGAGTTACTGGGTCAGATCACAGATCTTATTCAGAAAGAAACAAAAACCGAAACTTTGATCGGTAAACAATTCACTTTGGGTGAATTTACATGTGTTCCTGTAATACGAATGGGAATCGGACTTGGCGCCGGTGGTGGCGAAGGTTCGGATAAAAACAAAGGTAGTAATCCGGGTGGAGGAGCTGGTGCAGGATTCGGAGTTGAACCTATGGGATTTCTCGTCAGCAAAGGAGATAACATCGAATTTTTACCTACGCACAGCAGTAAAGGTATTAGTTCTGCATTTGAGCAAATGCCAAATCTACTCGAGAAGTACTTGACAATGAAGGAAAAACAAAATTAAGACTTGTTAAATGTTCTCACGGAGACAGCGTTTAGACACACTATGTGACCTAAGCGTTGGCCTCTTAGCTCCCTGTGGTTACACTTGGATTTTAAACCACAGGGTGCAAAGAGGTCTTACAAAAAGTTGCTCTCTACCGCCAGCTCCACTTCATGATCAGATCAAACCCCGAATTCGAGCTCTGATTCGTTCCCTGGAAATATAACCACGGCAGGAACTGATATTCTAATCCTACTTTGTAGGGATTTATTGCTTTGTCCTTCTTATTCAAAGCAAAACTTTGCTCGTAACTCAAATATAACTTGTTGGTGATGTACTTGCCAATGGATGCTTTTGCCTGCTTCCAGTTTTTTTCTCCTGTGATCTCTATTGCATCCAGCCTGAGTGCAGATTGTAGCTTGTCTTGCAATGCCCCGGTTAACTGATTTATTGCAAGGCTTTTCGCCATTTCGAGCTCACTGTTCTCAACGGAAGCATTTTCCTCGCTGTCCAGCTGGTTCATATCTTTTTTAAACAATAAGTACGAGATCGCTTCTTTTTCACTGATGGAAGTCCCGTCTATCGCATATAGCATCTCTGGTTTCTCCAGTCTTCCGCTGACGTTCACAGTGAGTTTCCTTAATCTTTGCTGGTTATCTCTGAATTTATATGCAATGCTGAAGTTCAATAACGGGTTGTTTATTTTCCCTCCCGTAAAGGTGATCACACCCTCTTCAAATTCCAGTTTCTTACCGTAGATCTTGTAAAACCCTCTCTTTATACTAACTGCTCCAAACAAGTCCATCTGTTCTCCTTCCTGTATCAACCTCACACTGCCGCTGAGTTCGAAATTCATGTTCTTTCCTTTTACCCATGTGTTTCTCGGAATGTCGATCTTCACTTCAGCTTTCAAATTCTTAATGATAGACGGGGGAGCGTTCCTCAACGTGTCTGTTAACAGTTCTCCCGATTCCCTAATTTGTTCCTTTCTTGCACGTACCAGCAGCGGTTCCTGTGCGTTATCGGAAACACCGCCATATTCACTTGCAAGGACATCGGTATTGATCATGGAACGAACTATCGTCACTTCTCCATTGACGTTTGGCTTTTCAGGAGTTCCCCTGAGCTTTAGATCCGAATCGATAATTGCCTGGATACCTTGATTGTTCAACGCCATAAAGTTTTCTGACGTCAAAGTAAAATCGAGTGACTGTACTTCTCCCTCCAACCAGGATCGTATTTCCGCTATTCCCTTAAGATCAATATTTCCTTTACCGGAACTGATCGACAGATCGTCAAGGTAATAGTTTGAGTTATCGATCCTGCTGTCCATAGTGATGTTCTTGTAATCGATCCCGTATTGCGGATACTTGAATCCGCCTTCGGATAACAATATTTTACCGTCGATCGCAGGATCGTTCAATGTATTCCCTGCTTCTATATTTACGTAAAGCAGCCCCTGGTAACTCATTCCGCTTAGATCTAGGAAGCGGGATACTTTCCTGGAGTCAAATTGATCCATTTTCACCAAGGCATAGATCGTACTATCCTCATAAATATCAAATTGATTTTCCTTCAATGAAAGATTGCCCGGTATGTTGATCTTAGCACTTATGATCTCCTTCGCCACATCATTGAGAAAAAATTCGGAAGAGAAAAGCTCGTCTTGATATACAACGGATGAGGTGAAACTTCCGATCTCAAATGTATCGATCAGCAGGTCGTCTACGCTCAGTCTTCCATTCAAAATTGGATCTGTCGCTGTTCCTTTCAGGTCCAGATCAGTCTTGAGGTTCCCTTTTACCGCATATGGAAGCAGACTTGTGCCCGGAATACTTTCCAATCTGATATTCCCGACCTGGATTTTGAGATCTTGTTTTCCATTCAGCGTATAAAAACCGTTAGCAGAGATCATACTCTCAGATGAAGAGATCTTAAAGTCTTCAATGTGCACAGAATCAGAACTTATAATGACACTAGCCGAATCTTTCCCGCTGTTCCAGCTCCGCTCATTCAACGCTACCTTCATTTTTGGAATGAGGATACTTGTGTTTTCACCTAAG
>JABDMM010000036.1 GCA_013001465.1 Chitinophagales bacterium
GACTGCGCTTTACAATCTCTAGTTTAAATTCCTTGGTAAATTTCCTTCTTACTTTTGCCATAATTCTAAGATAGTTTATTAGATCCAACTAACTTATCTTTATGTCTTAATTTCTGACTAGGTCCACATGAGCAAATGAGCACACGAGCACATGAGCAAATGAGCACACGAGCGCACGAGCACATGAGCAAATGAATAAATCTTGTTTTTCTCCCGAACAACACTGATATTTGCCTTTCCAAAAAAATAATTCGATCCATGAGAGAAATTAGATTTAGAGACGCACTGCGGGAGGCGATGAGCGAAGAGATGAGAAGGGATAAGAATGTATTCCTGATGGGTGAAGAGGTTGCAGAGTATAACGGTGCTTACAAGGTAAGCCAGGGTATGCTAGACGAATTTGGCCCGGACAGAGTTATCGATACTCCAATCTCAGAACTTGGTTTTACAGGAATTGGAGTTGGTGCGGCAATGGCGGGTGTTCGTCCGATCGTCGAATTCATGACTTGGAACTTTGCAGTACTCGCTTTAGATCAAATATTGAACAGTGCTTCGAAAATGCTGGCAATGTCTGCTGGTCAGTTTTCATGTCCTATCGTTTTTAGAGGAGCTTCCGGCTCTGCCGGTCAGCTTGGAGCACAGCACTCTATGGTTTTTGAAAGCTGGTATGCAAATATTCCGGGGTTGAAAGTCGTCTCCGTATCCAATCCATATGATGCCAAAGGACTGCTTAAATCTGCGATCAGAGATGAAGATCCTGTTGTTTACATGGAATCTGAGCTTATGTATTCAGATATGGGCGAGGTACCTGAGGAGGAATACTTGATCGAGATCGGTAAAGCAAAGGTCACACGTCCCGGTTCTGACGTTACGATCGTTTCTTTTAACAAAATGATGAAGGTGGCTCACGCAGCTGCAGAAGAAATGGCAAAAGATGGGATCGAGGCTGAGGTTATCGATCTCAGAACGATCAGACCTTTGGATTATGAAACTATCGTAGAGTCTGTGAAGAAAACCAACCGTCTCATCGTAGTCGACGAATCCTGGCCTTATGGAAACATAGCAGCCGAGATCTCTTATCAGGTCCAACGTTATGCTTTCGATTATCTAGATGCTCCTGTGAAAAGAGTTAGTGGTGCAGATGCATCCATGCATTATGCTCCAAATCTCGTCGAAGCATATCTGCCAAATCCTGCAAAAACGATTGCGGCGGTGAAAGCCGTGATGTATAAGTAGTTTTTTTGTTTTCCTTTTATTGTCCAGGATAATCAATGTTTAGGGTGTAGGATCTCTGTGCACTCTGCGTAAAACTCTGAGCCCTCTGCGGTAAAAAAACTTGTTTGATGTGAAAATGAGACTATCAGTTCATAATGGAGACAAGCTAACTAAATTCCTACCCCTCGAGCTTCTTCCTAAACTCCTCAGGTATCGAAACAGGCTTTCTAATACTATAATCAAAACAAAGCATTGACGTCCTACAATAAGCTAGCGCTTTTTCGCTTTCCTTATGTAATAGCTTATAGAACAAAAGAAACTCCCGATCGGAGAGCACTTCAGTATAAACTTCTATTACGATCTCATTTCCATAAAAGCCTTCCGACCGGAATTGTGTGTATGAATCTCGCATGATCAAACTCACTCCTTCGATATGCAACTCATCTTCATAACCAAGTTTTCTTAAATAGCCAACTCTCGCTTCATTCACAAAACGGGCAACGGCATCATTTGCCATGTGCATCCCATAATTGATATCGGAGATCCTGATATCTAACTGCATGCTAAAAGCCGCTTTCTCGGGAAAGACTATCCTGTTCATGCTTCAAATTTTAATCTGGCAGATGGTTTTGTATCGAGTGAAGCAAATTGTGATGCTTTATACTTATAGTGTGCCGTGATAGCGATCATCGCCGCATTATCTGTGCAATATTCAAACTTCGGTATAAAGGTCTTCCAGCCTCTCTCCTTTCCCAGCGCTTCAAACCTGCTTCTCAATCCGGAATTAGCAGATACTCCACCGGCAATTGCAAATTGATCTACATCAAACTTTTTCCCAGCTGTGGTCATCTTCTTCAGCAATATAGTGACGATCACATGTTGAATACTGGCAGATAGATCCTCTAGATTATTATCGATAGAATCCGGATCTTCCTTTTTCATTTTCTGCACTGTTCTTAAGATCGAAGTTTTTAATCCACTAAAGCTGAAGTCCAATCCTCCAATATCCGGCTCCGGAAACTCAAAACTGTATGGATCTCCCTGAGCTGCATATTTATCGATCAGCGGTCCGCCCGGGTATTCGAGTCCGAGCAATTTTGCCGACTTATCGAAAGCCTCACCGGCGGCATCATCCCTGGTTTGACCAACGATCTCCATATCGAGATGATCTCTCACAAGAATTAACTGTGTATGTCCGCCCGAAACGGTAAGGCATATAAAAGGAAATTCTGGTTTAGGGTCATCGATAAAGTGAGCGAGCACATGAGCGACCATGTGATTTACTTCTATCAGAGGAATGTTTAGCGCCAGAGACAGCGATTTAGCAAAAGCAGCACCCACTAAAAGCGACCCGATCAATCCGGGACCTCTGGTAAAAGCAACAGCATCAAGCTCACTTAAGGCGATCCCTGATCTTTCAACAGCCTCTTCGACAACAGGCAAAATATTTTGGATATGATCTCGTGAAGCAAGCTCAGGAACGATACCACCATATTGCTTATGGATAGTCTGACTTGAAACTACATTGGCAAGGATTTTGCCATTATTTATAACAGCAACGGCAGTATCATCACAAGATGACTCTATAGCTATAATCTTTGGGCTCAATCTGGCGTTTAATAGTTAATTTTAATCCTTCAAGAATACGAAATAAGTGAATATACACCCAGCAATAAAATATGTACTGATAATCATTGGATTTATTTTGCTATTGGGTGTCCTGTGGTTTTTTCTTCTTAAATCAGACAAATTTCAAACCTTCGTTGGAAAGAAAGTTGCCACTGTTCTTTCTGATAACCTGAATACAAAAATAGATTTCAAGAGTGTCAAAATTAAATTCTTTACTAAAGTAGCCTTCGACGATATATACATTGAAGATCTAGCAGGAGACACAATGATATTTGCAGATGAGCTTGTTGCCAGTATCAACACCTTCAGCCTTGTAAATCGGAAAATCTCGGTTAGCGAGCTTCGATTAACAAATCCGGTCATCAATTTAGTCAGGCCTGATACTTCTGAAGACTACTATCACGATATTATATTCCGAGGATCAAAGAAAGAAAAAAAGCCGAAGACGAATAATGGCAACAGTAATAAGTTTGACTTTGAGTTGCATCGTCTGGTGATCGACAACACAAGACTGACGATGGAAGACAGGTTAAAGAAGACTGCTTTACTGGTTAAGCTTCCACATGCCATTTTCGAGTTAAACGATATCGGGATCAATACTAAGAAGATCGATATAAAATCAGCGACCCTCAGCGATCCTTATGTCGACATGGAAATACTAGAAAATTCGGATGAAAAGGTTGAAGAGTTAAAGGATGGACATATCCTAAAAGGAGACCTGCAGATCTGGTACGATCTGGTTACCCTGAGCAACGGGCATTTTAAGTTTAGGAATAACAACAAACAACTGCGTGGCGAAGGAATTGAGTATGGAGATTTAGATATTCAGGATATTAATTTACTGGTCAAAGGCGGGCACATTATTAAAGACACGATTCGAGCGGACGTAAAGTCACTTTCAGCCTATGACAAAAGTGGATTCACGCTAAAAAATCTTTCTTCAAATGCCGAAGTATCTACGATAGGTATACTTTGTAATGATCTTTTGCTGGAAACTCCTCAAAGCTTGATCAGGAATAAACTGACATTCAAATATGACTCCTTTGCTGATTTCAAAAACTTCGTGTCCAAAGTTAAAATGAACGGAGAATTTGAAAATTCAATAGTGGCGGTAAAAGATATCAACTACTTTGCCAATGCATTAGGAATGTTCGATCACAACATCATCAACTTAAATGGAAATGTTTACGGGACTGTAGATAATCTAAAAGGTAAGGATCTTGATGCTAAGATCGGAGATTTGGTTTTTAAAGGTAAGATCGCGATGGACGGGTTACCTAATTTCAAAGAGACTTTTATAAGCCTAAGAGTTAACCAGTTAAAAACGAGACTAAGAGATATCCAAAAAATATATCCGGAAGTGGAGATCCCAACAGTAATAAGTAATATGGGTTTGATACATTTTGAAGGAAAATTCGATGGGTTCCCAAATGACTTTGTTACGGAAGGATACCTCTTAAGCGATATAGGTTCAGCAAGATCAGATATGAATCTGAAGATCGCAAAAGAGTCAAATAATACGTCATATTCAGGAAATCTTGTACTGAATAAGTTTGATATAGGAAAGCTGGTTGAAGAGGATGAAATTGGCAAAGTTACCTTAAACGCTAAATTGGAAGGGAAAGGTTTTACAGTTGAGAGAATAGACGCAACGTTAGTTGGTGAAGTGGAATCGGTTACATTCAAGGATTACAACTATAAAGACATAGAACTCAATGGGCGATTCAAGTTTAAGGAGTTTCAGGGATTCGCTAAGATCGATGATGAAGATCTACAACTGGATTTTAATGGAATTGTAAATCTTAAATCTGATGTTCCAAAGTTCAATTTTACCTCTTCAATTGAAACAGCGAATCTTAAGAACTTGAATTTTACTAAAGAGGACGTCGTATTGAAGGCAAATGTTGATTTCAATATGACCGGCAATTCTTTAAATACACTTTTAGGTAGAGCGAGTATTAAAGACCTCTTAGTCGTTAACAATAATAATAAGTATATCGCCAAGCAAATGGAGTTGATATCGAAGACTCTCACTAATGGTGGTAAAGAGATTATAATCGATTCTGAAGTATTGAAAGTAAGAATTACAGGAGATTATATGATCGAAGAGATACCGAAAGCCTTTAAATACTACATCGATCAGTTCTATGATTTACCCGCGCCGGATACTTCATTTGCGCTTAAGGCACCACAAAAGTTAAATTTTGAGATCGAGATCCCTAATTCTAAAGGGCTTCCAAATTTATTATCGGGAACGGCAGTAAATATAAACCAGGCTAACATTGCAGGGTCACTCAATACCAAAGCAAATGAAGTTTCTCTCAATGCTTCGATATCTTCTCTAGCATTTAATAATCATCGATATAAAAATATTTCAATTCAAGCAGACGGACTACAGCGCAAGTTAAATTTCAAGAATTACATCGAGAACATATTTAACAAAAATGGATTATTGGCGCAGGATATCAATGTTGATGGGGTTTATACTGAAGACATTTTAAATTGGCATATCGCATTGACCGGTGATACCATAACGAATCGAGTGAACATGGATGGGACCTTTGTTGATCGGCCAAATGCAATGATCTTTTCGATATTGCCATCTCAGCTTTTTCTTAACAACGAAATATGGACCTTCTCGGAAGGGAACGAGGTCATCATCAAAGACGACAATATCATCGTTAACAACCTATTCATCAATAATGAAGAGCAAAGCTTGAGTGTTACTTCAAAACTGGAGGACAAAAAGTCCACCATTTTTGTTACCCTGGATGATGTAGACCTGAACAAACTATTTGATGCTTTTACAAATTCGGGTGAGAAGATCGAAGGAATTGCAAATGGAACACTTGTGATCGACGATGTTATCAATGATATGCGACTGTCTGCAAATGTCAATGTGAAAGGAATTGAAATTAACGATAATAAAGTCGGAGAACTTACTGTAAACAGTAGATTAGATCGGGAGAAAAAGAAAATATTCATCACCGGCTCTTTAGATGGTCCGGATAATAGTGTTGATATCAAAGGAAACTATTCCACGGCCAAAGACAGAAGTATAAATATCAGCTTTTCCGCAGAGTCCATTAACCTGAAACCAATAGGTCCATTTATTAAAAAGTATGTGATCAAACCAGATGGTATTGCTAAAGCATCACTTTCGCTTGGAGGAACATTAAAAGAGCCAACTTTAGAAGGCTTGGTAAAACTTGTAAATACAGAAGTGACGGTACCTTATATATACACGCGATACAAAGTGAACGAACAACTGTTTCGATTTAAAAAAGAAGTGATCGAATTCAAAAATGTTGAGCTCATGGATCTTGAAGGAAATGTTGCTGTTGCAAATGGAGAGATCACCCATGATAATTTAAAGGATTGGGCAATGGACATCGATGTAACTACAGACAAATTCCAATTCCTTAAAACCACAAAAAAGGAAAATGTATCTTTTTATGGAACCGCTTTTGCGCAAGGGAACGCTCGTTTTACAGGTCCCTTTAATGATGCACAGGTCTACGTAAACGCAAGCACTCTGGATAATACGATCATGTATCTTCCTTTGGCTGATGATAAAGATGTTGGACAGTATAGCTTTTTCACTTTTGTCAATTCCAAAAAGGATACAATAGAAACACAATTCGACAACAAGTTCAATAATGTTAAAATAATTCTGGATCTGGATGTCAACCCAAAAGCTGAAGTTCAGATCATCTTTGATGAAAGCGCTGGGGAGATATTGAGAGGGAATGGGTCAGGAAGTGTGAAGATCAATTATGAAAGTCTGGGGGATCTGGAAATTTATGGCGACGTCGTACTCGAATCCGGAGATTATCTATTTACACTTCAGAATCTGGTCAATAAGAAATTTGCAATTCAAAAAGGTGGAACAATCTCATGGTTAGGAGATCCTTACAACGCATTACTGAATGTAAAAGCGGTTTATAACTTTCGTGCAAGTCCTTATAACTTAATCGAAGAGTATTTAGTAGATGCTACTTCTCAACAGATCAACAGTGCTAAAGGCAGGGAAAGTAGCATTCTTTTTTTGATCCTGACCGGGTCGCTCAGCAATCCCAATATCGAATTCGATATCAAGATCGAAAACCCGGATCCAGCCTTAAAGACGTTAATCGAAGCTAAACTGAACTTACTTGAAAACAATACAAATGAGTTAAACAAGCAGGTATTAGGTATCCTGGTGATGAATCAGTTCTTCCCTACCCTCTCAGAAAACTTCAGTAATCCCGGAGATCCTGGTTTGTTAGGTTCCGGCGTCAACAATACTGTGACAGAGTTCTTGTCAAACCAACTATCCTTTTATCTCAGCGACTGGATAGGCACATTTGTTCCAGGTCTGGAATTAGATTTTCAGTATAGATACTATGATCTGTCTTCAGAAAACCCAGATGAACTACTTCAAAATCAAAAGAGAAGCGAGCTTTATCTCGCACTTACCAAGAGGTTTTTAAAAGACCGAATATCTGTAACAGCAGGAGGTAACATTGATTTTGGACAATATACCGAGCTCGAGAGATCTACAGGGTTAGCCGGGAATATCGAAATTGAATACAGACTTACTGAAGATGGCAGATGGGGACTGAAAGCTTTTTCAGAATCAGAATACGATGTATTTGAGCAGGGAAATTTCACTACTGCCGGGGTAGGTTTAAGCTACAGTCAGGAGTTTGATACCTGGCGCGATCTTTTTGATCAAATGAAGAGGCGTAAAAAATCGAGGAAGGAAAGAAAAGCTGAAAAGAGAAAAGATGATGCCAGGAAGGAAGACGAAACTGTTCAAAGACGATAAACAATATTAAATAACTGTTGATCTTAACGTCTTCTATTTCCAATGTTTTCAGACATTACGACATTTGGTCGAATCAGGTATCACGTACATCGAAAATAAGTGTTAAAAAAACTTAAAAGCGCAATCTTCACATTACGATCACCGTTCTTTGATTGATCGTTTGATCTCATCCCCTAAAAAATTGCGCCAGTCTCCATCTTGGAGAACACTTATTGATATATCTAAAATCAAAGTCGACATGTACTACAAATTAGGTCTTAAAAATTCAGAAAAAAAAGTGATCATATCCGATGATGCTTTCAACTATATTGAGAACAATGAATATCTACGATCGATAAATCTCCTGAAGAATCTGAGATTACATTCCAATGGATATGCATTTTTCCAAAAGAACTTTCCTAAAAGTGGCGGTGGTTATAAGTCGCTGACGATCTACATGCATAAATTGATCGCAGAAAGATTCATCGAAAAACCCGAATCTGAGAAGAAACTGAATGTAACCTTCAAAGATGGTGACAAGTTAAATTGCCGTACTACAAACCTGATGTATGCGGATAGATCCCATATCGTTAGAAATACTGCGTATATTGGTAATAAGAACGGTTACAGAGGCGTAACAAAAGAGAAGAATGGATACCGGGCAGCGATATATATTGGAAAGAAGAGGATTGAAATTGGAGTTTTTAAAACCGCGGAAGAAGCTGCCTTGGCATATAACAATAAATCTGTTGAGCTATTCGGCAAATCAAGAAGCCTGAATAAAATACCTCGTGCTGTTCTAGCTAAAATGGAAAACTCAATTGTACTCTCGGAAGCCAGTTAAAACCTCAGACGGATCTTCAACAATCTTCATTCCCGAACTGAATGAAAGTTACCACTCTATTCATGGTGCGTTAACCGAATCTCAGCATGTATTCATCGAAAATGGCTTCAAACTTTTGAAGCAAGATAAGGTCAAGGTCTTAGAAGTTGGATTTGGGACAGGGTTAAATGCCCTTTTGACTTTAGTTGAAACTTGTAAGAATTCTCAGGAAGTAAATTACTGTGCATTAGAACCATATCCATTAGAGCTAGAGCTCATAGTTCAAGTTGGATACGATAAACTAGTTCAGGAAGAATCTATAAGGAAAGTCTATTACAGTTGGTT
>JABDMM010000053.1 GCA_013001465.1 Chitinophagales bacterium
TTACAGTTCCGGAAACAGTAATTGCCGAAAAGATCGAAGGAAAGTATGAAGACGGAATTTTAAACATCGTTTTGCCTAAACTTGAAGAAGTAAAGGGAATTAGCAAGAAGATCGAGATTTCGTAAAAGCAAAGCGATCTTCTTCGTGGATTGAAGTTTAACCGCAGAGTTCACGGAGGTTATACGCAGAGCACTCAGAGATCTCTGCGTATAACCTCTGAGTCCTCTGTGGTAAAATGTATACGAAGCGGCGAAGCCGAACAAGTATTACACTCCCGCTTTTTTTTGGCTAATCCTCTAGTTTGTCTATTTCAGACATAACAAACTCAGCTAGTTCCTTCACATAAGCTTCCGAAAAGTCAAATTTGATCCCTGCCGTTTTATATATCTCAGGGATGGTTTTAGTGTAACCTAAAGCCAAAGCATTTTTATAATTTGTCAGCGCTGTATTCTTATCCTCCTTATACTGTTTCCATAGTGCGATCGCTGCTAACTGAGCGATAGCATATTCCACAAAGTAAAATGGTACTTTAAAAATATGTAGCACCCGATGCCATGATATTTCTCTGATATGCTCAAACTCTGAATAGTCAACAATACCTGATGTAAAGTTTCGATTGAGAGCGACCCATTTATCCCTTCGATCTTCTTTACTGTGTTGTGGATTCTCGTACATCCAATGCTGAATACCATCAACCATAGCGACACCAGGGAATATAGAGAACAGCCCTTTTAATTGTTCCTTTTTAGCACGCTTCAAATCTTTTTCATCCTTATAAAAGAGATCCCAGTGATCCATAGAAAATAGCTCCATCGCCATGGAAGCAACTTCCGCAACTTCAGAAGGAGTATGCTTACATTCCGTGAGCTCTATCGGCTTTGTCATAAACGCGTGAACCGCATGTCCGCCTTCATGCATCATCGTCACAAGATCTCGATGGGTACCCGCAGCATTCATGAAAATAAATGGAATGTTACTTTCAGGCAAAGGCATGTTGTAACCTCCGGGAGCTTTCCCGATCCTTGATTCAAGATCAAGTCGTTTCAACGACTTCATTTTCTTTATGCAGTCGCCAAAATAGGGATCTATCCTGTTAAAGCACTCGATCGAAGTATCGATGAGGTCATTAACGTTCTCGAAAGGCTTTAACGGTGGCTCACCACTGATATCTACATCCAGGTCCCAAGGTCTCAGCTGATGGAGATCCAACTTATCTCTTCGCTCCAGTGTAAACTCATTTATGATCGGACATATCACTTCTTTGATCGATCTGTAAAATTGAAAACACTCTTCTTTGCTATAATCAAAACGCTCCTTCTCCCGGAACTTATAGTCACGGAAATTATCAAATCCCGAGTTCTTGGCGATCTGATGTCTGAGATCGATCAGTTCGCTAAGTAGATCATCCAATGCATCTGCATCTTCACTTCTTCTCTTCCAAATTGTAAGCCATATCTTTTCTCTGAGTTCGCGATCTTGTCGCTTCAGAAGAACACTTGCCTGTTGCAAAGTGAGTTCTTTTCCATCGATCACGACCGACATCTTACCGGTGATACTTTCGTACTCATTCTTCTTCATCGATAGCTTCTTGCCAATTGGAATATTGTCTTCAGAAAATATCTCGATCTGGTTTTTTATATTTCTTTTATAGATAAAGTACTTTTCCTTATCAAGTTGGTCTTTAAGAGGGTTGCTGGCAAACTTGACATTTAGCTCGTTCTCGTAGTGTGCAATGTGCGGATTTACATTCTCGTAATAATATTTCATTTTTTGCTCAGCATCTTCATCAGTAGTATCTACTGATGTCTTGATGTATAACCATCGGTGAGCTTCCGTTTCGGCGGCCGTCAGTTCGCTTCTGTCAGATATCCACTTCTCAAACTCATCAACATTCACAATTTCTCTATTTAAAAGATCATCATAGAAGGGTTTGATCGCCTCCCAACTACTCATGTCCAGATCTTCAGGTAAGAATTGTCTCTGTATATCTAATTGTAGATTCATATTCATTTTCTTTTTTTACTATTTATCACTTTCTAAACCTATCTCTTCTTTCTGTTCGACCTCTTCTTTCTTATCTTCCGATTTCTCTTCAGTATCCGCAAGCAATTCTTTAGTCATTAACTTTTGTTCATCGATGGCATGAAACCACTTCACAACTTTTTTCATGTCGCTCACATAAACCCGGTCTTTGTCATAATCGGGAATAACTTTCTCAAAGTAGGCTTTGAGATCATCTTTCGACGCATTAGGCAAAGGAACTTCATTCTCTCCTCTGCCGTCCAACATTTTACTGAAAACCTCCTTCAGCATAATAGAGTCATCATCTGTATAAATAGTAATATTCTCCAACGGTGTGAACATGTGGATCCTGGCAGAAACAAAGCGCGATTTTTCTTCACCTAATTCTGAAACGATCATTCCATCTTGCCGCTGAGCTACTGATCTGTAAAGTCCTGGCATGCCTGTTATTGCAACGATATCCGAAAATTCCATATATATATTCCTTTTGCTTGCTAAAATAGCAATTTATTCTCTGCATTATACGAACTTTACACGCTTTCACAGACTTTCATATAATGCATGGATTTTAAACTCACTTCAAAATTTATCCCAACCGGTGACCAGCCAGAAGCCATTGATCAACTTAAGGATGGTCTCCACAATGGCGAGCCTTTTCAAACGCTGCTTGGTGTAACAGGTTCAGGGAAAACGTTTACTGTCGCTAATGTAATTCAAGAAGTTCAACGTCCGACTTTAGTGCTCAGCCACAACAAAACACTCGTAGCACAATTATATGGTGAGTTCAAACAGTTCTTCCCTGATAATGCGGTCGAATACTTTGTTTCTTACTACGACTATTATCAGCCTGAGGCTTACGTCCCATCTTCCGATCTCTTTATTGAGAAAGATCTCTCTATCAACGACGAGATCGAGAAGTTAAGGCTAAGTGCAACAAAATCGCTCCTATCCGGAAGGCGTGATATTATCGTTGTCGCTTCGGTTTCATGCATCTTCGGCATGGGGAATCCGGTAGAGTATAAAAATAATATTATCAGGCTGAACGTTGGAGACGAGATCGGTAGAAATCAGTTTTTATTTCAATTGGTTGCAGGCCTTTATTCGCGTACAACAGCAGAGTTTTCCAGAGGTACTTTTAGAGTGCAAGGCGATACCGTGGATATCTTCGTACCCTATGACGATTATGCTTATCGCATATCCTTCTTCGGAGATGAAATTGAAGAGCTTGAAAGTTTTGATCCTGCAAATGGCAAACGTATAGAGAGTCTGAAGAATATCGCGATCTTCCCTGCTAATATATACCTTACACCGAAGGATGAAATGACGAGGATCATTCATGAAATCCAGGATGAACTTCATAGTCAGGTTAAATACTACAACGAAATTGAAAAGTATATCGAGGCTTCACGGCTCAAGGAGCGCGTGAATTTTGATATCGAAATGATCAAAGAGCTTGGCTACTGTTCCGGTATTGAAAATTATTCACGCTTTCTCGATCGTCGATCACCTGGAGACCGGCCTTTTTGTCTTTTGGATTATTTTCCTGAAGATTTTTTAATGGTCATCGATGAGAGTCACGTTACCGTTCCACAGGTATCAGGTATGTATGGTGGAGATCGCAGCAGGAAGATGAACCTTGTAGAATACGGCTTCAGGTTGCCTTCAGCATTAGATAATCGACCGTTGAATTTTAATGAGTTTGAGAATATAATAGGTCAGACCATTTTTGTTTCTGCTACTCCCGGTGAATATGAACTGGATAAATGTGAAGGCGTTATTGTCGAACAAGTAGTGCGGCCAACAGGTTTACTGGATCCACCTATCGAAGTTCGTCCGACTAAGAACCAGATCGATGACCTCCTCGAAGAGATCGATGAGCGCGTTAAGAAAGATGAAAGGATCTTGGTGACGACGCTCACAAAGAGAATGGCTGAAGAGCTGACAAAATATTTGAAGCGGATGTCGATCCGTTGTGAGTACATTCACTCAGAAGTCGATACGCTGGACAGGGTCGAGATCATTCGAAACTTACGACTTGGTTTGTTCGATGTTTTGGTTGGGGTGAACTTACTGAGAGAAGGACTTGATCTGCCCGAAGTCTCCCTGGTGGCTATCATCGACGCCGACAAGGAAGGGTTTCTTCGTGACACCCGTTCATTGATACAGGTATCCGGACGTGCTGCAAGAAATGAAAACGGAAAAGTGATCATGTATGCCGATAGGATCACCGACTCCATGAAAAGAGCAATGGATGAGAGTGATCGTAGAAGAAGCAAGCAGTTGAAGTATAACGAAGAGCATGGCATCACTCCTACTACGGTCAAAAAATCCAAAGAAGAGATCTACAAACAATCGGCGGTGCTCGATATTAAATCGGGAGAAGCCAAACCATATATTGAAACAGATCAAGATAATATCCTTGCCGATCCTGTTGTAAAGTATATGAACCGAGATCAATTGGAAAGAGCGATCGAAGCGACGAAAAAGAAGATGTTGAAGGCAGCAAAGCAAACCGATTACATCGAAGCTGCACGATTACGTGATGAAATGTACGTCTTACAAGAGATCCTCAAAGAAAAATTTAACGAACAAAAATAGGAATGCCGCTTTCGGTATATTAATTTTCTATTCAAACTTTACAATCTCATGAAGATCCTACTCGCAATCGCTGTCCTGTCCATGTTTTTTCAGTTTCACACTGAAGCGCAATCGTCTGCTCAAACAAAGGATTTCACTTTTGAAAAAAAGGCAGAGATCAAGATCAGCAGTATCAAGAAAGACTGGGCACCGAAACTTATAAGCCTTGAAGCTCCGTTTCCGGGTACACAATCTTTCAAACATTTTCTCGAGCTGATCAAAAAGGATATCAAACCGATCAAAGGATATTCCAATACGACTCCATCTGCTGCTAAGACTGCCGCTGCTCCTTTGCCACAAGTCATGTCTAGCTTTATGGGTAACGATTACGACTTTAGTGTTCCATGCGATAACGATGTTGCGGTGTCGAATAACAGAAAAGTGATTTCGGTAGTGAATTCAACCATCTACATGTTCGATGCTGAAAACGACGTGGATACGCTGATGTTCGACTTGTCTCTGGATGCTTTTGCAGATACACTAAACCTGACAGGAGGAGCAAATAACAAGTATGATCCAAAAGTAGCTTACGATCCGAATGAAGATAAATTCATATTGGTTTGTCTTAACAGCTCGCAGGATAGCAATAAGACCAAGATCATCGTTGGGTTTTCGCAGACAAACGATCCAACCGGAGACTGGAATCTCTATACTGTAGATGGGAATCCGCTTAGCACTTATACCTGGTCGGATTATCCGATGATCGCTATTACCGATGATGAGTTCTTTATCACGATCAATTCCATCGGCGTTAACGAACCTTGGGAAACCGGTTTTAAGCAAACTTTCATTTGGCAGATCGATAAATACAGCGGTTATAATGGTAACGCGCTGGATTCCCGATTGTACTTTGATATCAAGTTTGGGAACAAACCCATCCGAAACCTTTGTCCGATCCCGGGAGGCTCTGATCTTGCCGGACCAAATCTCTACTTGCTATCGAACAGGAATTTTGCTGTGACAAACGATACCATCTTTGTATTGGAAGTAACCGGTTTAAAAGACGATCCAACCACACAGTTAAATATTGATTTTCTGTTAAGTCCAACCGATTATGGTGCGCCACCAAACGGTTGGCAGATCGACGGCAACTTTGATCTTTTTCTATCCACCAACGATGCACGTATTCTTGGAGGATATCTGGAAGGCGATCAGTTACATTTTGTGGGCAACACCGCTGTATATACTGATACGGTGAGAGCAGGAGTCTTTCACGGCAGGATAAATAATATTTCCAATATATCGGAAGCTGTGATCATTCCGGGCATCATCACCGATGACATTCTCGATTTTGGCTATCCTAATATTTCATATACCGGAAGCGCTAGCGGCGACAATCAGGCGATAATATCATACAACCATGTCGCTGATTCGATCTGGGCAGGATTTTCTGCCACGTCCTGGAACCAACATCAGGGTTATTCCGATCGTGTGGAACTTAAGGCAGGTGAATCCTTTGTAAGCATACTTGGAAGTCAGTTCCAGCGCTGGGGAGATTACTCCGGTTCGCAGCCACTCTATAATGAACCCGGAGTGGTATGGGTATCCGGTTTTTATGGTGGAACAAGTCTGGCGAATGATCCTTTCGTGAATTTAACCTGGGTAGCAGAGCTGAAAAGCGATTATGATCCGCAGACAGGAATTGAACTTCCGGCAACTGAAACAAGCGAAGCGACAGTATATCCAAACCCTGGAAGGGAACGCTTTATTGTAGAATTTGTCAATGACGAAAAGCGATGGATGACTTTTTCGATCTATACTGTAGATGGTAAAATGCTGAGATTGCTAATGGAAGAGATCGTGAAAGAAGGTGAGAATATATTCTCATTCAACGTGAACGCTCTAGATCCCGGAACATACTTTCTTCAAGCTTCCGATGGGAATACTCTCGTTTTTAGCGAGAAAGTCGTTGTACAATAAAGCTTACTAATATAAGATCCTGCTTTTAATGGTATTGGAGACCTTGCGCATCTCCTGCAAAGCTTTCTTAGAAGCCTTCTGCTCCACATCGAAAACCACGTAACCGATCTTGTCGTTCGTGTTTAGGAACTGACCTAAGATATTGATCTTCGATTTCGACAATCTACTATTGATCTGAGACAAGACCCCCGGAACGTTCTTATGGATATGAAGGATCCTGTGCGTTTTATCGTTGGCTGGTAAATTCAATGGAGGAACAGTATGGCTGCCGACTGTCGAACCTGAATCCAGGTAGCGAATCAACTTTTGAGAAGCATCAAGACCGATATTATGCTGAGCCTCCTCGGTCGAACCACCGATATGTGGAGTTAAAATTACATTAGGAATATTCTGAAGCGGCGAGAAGAAATCTGCGCCCTTAGTTTTAGGCTCCACCGGAAAAACATCTACGGCCGCACCGTTTATCTTTTTCTTCTTCAAAGCATCCGCTAAAGCATCGATATCGACAACATCTCCTCTGCTTAAATTAAGAAGAATGGCGCTTTTCTTCATGAGAGCAAGCATCTTGGCATCGATCATATTTTTGGTTTCGGGAGTTCCCGGAACATGGAGACTCACGATATCCGAAGTCTTAAGAATTTCCTTTAGACTCTTTACTGAATTTGCATTGCCAAGAGGCAGTTTCGGTTCAATATCGTGATATTGAACTTTAAGACCCAGCGATTCCGCAAGAACAGAAACCTGCGAACCGATATGACCATAACCTATAATACCGATCGTTTTACCCCGAAGTTCAAAACTTTGCCTGCTATCCTTTAACCAAACGCCGTCATGTAGAGACTGATTTTTCGCAGGGATCTTTCTAATGAGCAGGATCGAAAAAGCGATCACCAATTCAGCAACCGATCTGGTGTTGGAGAAAGGAGAATTGAAAACCGCAACACCATTCGAAGTAGCGGAAGCAAGATCTACCTGATTCGTACCAATACAGAAGCAACCGACCGCTACGAGCTTATCAGCAGCATTGATAATCTTCTTTGTGATCTGAGTTTTGGAACGAATACCGAGGATATGCACATCTTTAATAGCTTTCGAAAGCTCCTCTTCATTCATCGCACCCTTCAAGTACTCGATATTCTTATACCCTTCGGAGTTGAAGTTTTTGACCGCACTACGGCTAACACCTTCGAGGAGGAGAATTTTGATCTTGTCTTTAGGAAAGGAGGTTAGTTTCATTTCTTTTGAAATTGGCAATTTGAGAATTGCTGAGAAAATTAACGGCAAATATAGATCATTTGCTCATTTGTCCCGAAAAACTCATCTGCATATCATAAAATTTAAGGAATTGCTTTTTGACAACAAACGACTAACTGAAATTTATGGCAACTCAAAACTAAAACTTAAACGCTAGCTTACCCTTTACTGAAATTGGGAATCCCGGAGTAAAATGTATTTCTTCCACGCTTTTATCCTCATCATAAAGCTTAGACTCGGTGAGAAACTGTGTTTCTTTCCACTCTGTATTGAAAAGATTTTCAACACTCAGACTGAAAACTACGAGCTTGTAAGTATAAGAGGCATTTGCATCCACAATAAAATATCCTTCGGCAGTTGAGCTATAGTCTTCATTGGCAGGTCTATCGTAAATATATCTTCCGCGAAGGGCAGTCGAAAATCCCGACTTGTGTTTTACAGAGACCCCAAACGTAGAGGTAAAAACCGGTGCCAGTGGGATATAGTCCTGACCCTTGTTTTCGTCGATAGCACGTGCATATGCATAGTTTGCATCCGCATCCAGAAACAACCAGGGTTTGGGTTGGTATCTAAGACCGATGTCGACTCCCAATCGAGATGTCTTACCGGATGGCTCTATGATTCCTTCATCTCCCACATAAACAAACTCCTGTTCAAGATATAAATACCAGCCGGTTACACTGATAAAAAGTTTATTGATCGGCTTTAAATTTAAGCCGATATCAATACCAGCACCAATTGGTACGATATCATCGCTCGTCTTGGCTATAATGACACGAGTATCATTAGAATGGAATCCAAGTCCAGTTTTAATAAACAACTGCACTCTATTGGCCGGACTGAACATAACGTTCAACTTTGGGCTGAACCTGATCTTATCAACAGACCTGGTTTCATAATTAGCTAGTAACTTATCATAATAATCAAACTTGAAGTAATCCATCCTGAGCCCTGTGTTGACTGTCCACTTACTGAAAGTAAAAACTGCATCGCCACTTGCAAAGAGATTAGATTCAAATATATCACCCAAGCGGACATTTTCGAGGGTATTTTTTCTTGCAGTGGTATAGGAGAGTTCACTGTCATCGACGGCATCATATCTAACGCCTATGGAGCCTTCAACTTTTATCTCGAGATTATCTTGTGTAAAATATCTGCCCATTGTTCCGGTGAATCCGGTTAGATTCCTTGCTTCCTTTTGCCTGATCTGATCTCCATTGATCGAATCGCGCAAATAAAAAGTAAAATTGGAATACAGCTCAAATAAGTAACGTGAATAATAGAAGTTCCCTTTCAAATAAGTTTGATCACTGAGAAAATGCTTGAAGTCCCCTGTTACATTTATTCTTGAAGTTTCACCGCCTTCTGTGCTGTCAATTGCACCAAACCTTTCTATTCTATTAACGGCTCGCTCAGGAATCTGCCCTGAAGCATCCCATTTGCTGGAAAACATTGATGTCTGAAGTCCAAAGCTACCGCCACCCGGAAGTTTAGTGCGGTACTTTCCAAGAAGGTTTATCCTGTTTAGGTTCTGAGGACGATCAAATGGTCCATCAG
>JABDMM010000061.1 GCA_013001465.1 Chitinophagales bacterium
GCTTATGTTGTTGGACATAACATTGGAGTAGGTGGAGCTCTTTTCCTTGACCTCAATACGGATCCTTATAATCCTATAGTCATCGGTTCTTATGATACAAGATATATCCATGATGTTTTTGTGAGAGGTGATACCATGTGGAGTGCAGAGATCAATGACGGTATCTTTTCAGTGGTAGATGTAAGCAATAAGGCAAATCCTATTGTCATGGCAACCCAGTCAACACCATCTTTCCAAACGCACAATCTATGGTTGAGCGATAATGGTAATTATCTTTATACAACGGATGAGATATCAGATGCTTTTATTGCGGCCTATGATGTTTCTAACCTGAATAATATAACTGAAGTAGATCGATATCAATCTTCACCGGGGCAGAATGTTATTCCTCATAATAGCTTTGTTAAAGGAGATTTTCTCATCACATCATATTATAGGGATGGTGTTGTTATAAACGATATCTCACGAGGGGACATTATTATTGAGGTTGGGAATTACGATACATCACCATTTTCAGGTGATGGATTCAATGGATGTTGGGGCGTCTACCCTTATCTTTCTTCGGGTTTAATACTGGCAACAGATATTGAAGAAGGTCTCTTTATTCTCAACCCAACTTACCAGCAAGGTTGCTTTCTGGAAGGAACTGTGACGGATTCATCAAGTGGAGCAGGTATTGCTGTTGCAACCGTGGAAATTCTGAACACAACAATTACCAAGCAGGTTAAAATCGATGGTAGTTATGTTACCGGACTTGGAAACTCAGGATTGTATGATATTAAAGTTTCCTCTTTTGGATATAAGAGTAAAACGATCAAGAATATTTCACTTTCTAACGGAGCTACTACCGTGCTAGATGTTGCCTTAGCTCCTGCACAAATGGTAAACTTCAATATTGAAGTTTTAGATGCAGATGCATTTACACCAATTTCGACAGCCAAAGCGGTTATTCAGAATTCAAATTTTGCTACTCCGGAATATAGCAGCAACTCTATGGGGAATGTTAGTATATCAGTTTTTGAAGGAGAATATTCGGTCATTGTTGGAAAGTGGGGTTACATCAGTGAAGAATTGAAAAACTTTAAAATCAAACCTAACACCAATACTGTTACAGTAACCCTCGAAAAAGGATATTATGACGATTTTGCATTGGATTTCGGATGGACCGAAAGTGGTTCCGCTTCGAGTGGGAACTGGGTAAGAGGAGTACCTGTCGCTACAACGATAGCAGGATTTGCAGTCAACCCCGGAAGTGACATTTCTGAGGATATCTCGAACCAGTGCTATGTAACCGGTAACGGAGGTGGAGGAGCAGGAACTGACGATATCGATGATGGGTTTACCATTCTAACTTCTCCAACTTTTGATCTCAGCAACTATCTCGATCCATATATCGAATTCAGTAGATGGTTTTTCAATGGAGGAGGTTTTGGTGGACCAGTTAACGATTCTTTGCAGATCACGATCAGTAACGGAATTACTTCAGTGGTTATTGATCAAGTTATTGCAGGAGTGGCGAATGTTTGGACGCATCAAAATATTAAAGTTAGCGACTGGATCCAACCATCAGCTCAAATGCAGATCAGCTTATTCGCAAACGATAGTGATCCCGGTCACATAGTTGAGGCAGCATTCGATGGGTTTAAAGTGGTGGATTCGAGCACCGTTGCTATCGAATTTATTGCAGGACAATCTGGAGTTACAATATATCCCCAACCTGCAACCAATGCGATACATGTCGACAGCGATGAAAACATCAATTCTTATGTTGTGTATGATCTCAACGGGAAAGCGGTTATAGAATCCGAGTCCCAAAAATCCATGATTGAAACAACAATCGATCTATCCGGACTTTCCAATGGCTTGTATATTTTACAAATGGAATTACACAGCAGGATCGTCAATCAAAAGATCATCATTAGCAGATAGCAGTAGCAAAATGAATTTAAGAGGCCTTCCTGCTGCAGGAAGGCTTTTTTTATGTTTATTTTTGCAGACTTAAATTTATAGCATGCATTACGACTTTCGATCGATCGAAGAGAAATGGAAATCCAGCTGGGAAAAGCAGGATACTTATAAAGTTCATAATAATAGTGAGAAGGAAAAGTTCTATGTGCTGAGCATGTTTCCTTACCCTTCCGGTAAAGGACTACATGTAGGTCATCCGCTTGGTTATGTTGTTTCTGATATTATAGCACGACATAAGCGCATGCAAGGTTTTAATGTTCTAAATCCGATGGGCTTTGATGCTTTTGGACTTCCTGCAGAGCAATATGCAATAGAAAGCGGAAGACATCCTGCAGATACCACTAAAGAGAATATCCAACGGTATAAATCTCAATTGAAGAATATTGGCTTTTGTTATGATTGGAGTCGTGAAATCTCGACCTGTGACCCTTCTTATTATAAGTGGACACAGTGGCTTTTCCTTAAGATATATAACTCGTACTACGATAGCGAGCTTTGTAAGGCAGAGTCTATCACTAAGCTGATCGAGAAGTTTGAGCAAGAAGGTAACATCAATGTAAGAGCAGCAACTGATCATGAGGGAAGCTTCACAACTGAAGAATGGAATGGATTCGATGATGCGGAAAAAGAAGCTGTACTTCAAAAGTATCGCCTGGCTTATCTGTCTCATGGCACTGTTAATTGGTGTCCGGGACTCGGAACCATACTGGCAAATGATGAAGTGAAAGATGGCCTTTCTGAAAGAGGAGGATTTCCGGTCGAAAAGATCCAAATGAAGCAGTGGTTTTTGCGCATCACAGCTTATGCTGATAGATTGCTGGATGGATTAGAAACAGTGGATTATCCCGAATCTCTTAAAGAAATGCAAAAGAACTGGATCGGTAAATCGTACGGTGAAAGTATTTTCTTTAGAGTAGCTGAATCCGATAAGAAGATCGAAATATTTACAACGAGAGCGGATACAATTTTCGGAGCTACATTTATGGTACTTGCTCCGGAGCATGAGTTGATCGCCGAGATCACAACTGCAGAGCAGAAAAAGGAAATCGAGGAGTATGTCAGTTATGTTGGAAGCAGATCAGATATCGAGAGACAAGCAGAAAAAAGAGTTACCGGAGCTTTTACCGGTTCTTATGCTGTTAATCCATTAACTGAACAAAAAATACCGATCTGGATAGCGGAATATGTTTTGATCGGCTATGGCACAGGAGCTATAATGGCGGTCCCTGCTGATGACGAAAGAGACTATGCATTTGCAGAAAAGTTTGATCTGGAAGTTGTAGAAATCATCGATCGCTCGGATCATCCTGAGGCGAAGAGAGAAGATAAGGTTGGGAAACTTAAGAATTCATCATTCTTAAACGGACTATCAATCGATGAGGCGATCGAAAAAGTAGGAGAGAAGCTTGAAGAGATGGGGATCGGGAAGAAACAGGTTAATTATAAAATCCGGGACGCCGGGTATAGCAGACAACGATATTGGGGTGAGCCGTTCCCAATTGTATACCGGGATGGCGTACCATATCCACTGGATGAAAAAGAACTTCCTCTTGAACTACCGGATGTTGAGAAGTTAAGTCATTCCGATAAGCCGGAATCTCCACTTGCAGAGATCGATGATTGGGTGAACCTCCCGGATGGTTCTGTGAGAGAAACGGATACAATGCCGGGATTTGCAGGTTCTAGCTGGTACTTCTTAAGGTTTATGGACCCAAACAATGATAGGAGATTTGTTGGTGAAGATGCTGAGCATTATTGGCAAAACGTAGACTTCTATATCGGCGGAGCAGAGCACTCTGTAGGCCATCTTATGTACTCCCGTTTCTGGCAAAAAGTGTTTTTCGATCTTGGTCTGGTCTCACAAAATGAACCATACAAGAAGCTCGTCAATAATGGAATGATCCAGGGTAGGTCTAATATTGTCTACAGAAGAAAGAATACAAACAACTTCGTTTCTAAAGGACTTATCGATGACTTTGAAGATTATACTCCGATACATGTCGATATCGCCTTGGTCGAGAACGATAAATTGGATGTAGACGGATTCAAGCAATGGCGCAGTGAATATGAAGATGCAAAGTTTGAGCTGGAAGAAGGAGCATACCATTGCGGAGTTGAAGTTGAGAAAATGTCAAAACGGTGGCATAATGTGGTGAACCCAGACGATGTTATCGATAAGTATGGTGCTGATTGTCTTCGCTTGTATGAAATGTTTTTAGGTCCGATCGAACAATCTAAACCTTGGGACACAAAAGGAATAGATGGAGTTTCTAAATTTCTTAGAAAATTATGGAGGTTGTTCTATGAAGATGATAAATTCATTGTGGACGATAGTAAGCCTACCGAGGATAATTTAAAAACTCTTCATCTGATGCTCAAGAAAGTATCGGATTACTTAGACAAATTATCTTTCAATACATGTGTCAGCGCTTTTATGATCTGTGTTAATGAACTCACAGATCAAAAATGTAGATCCGGCGAAGTTTTAATCCCACTGGTTAAAGCTATTGCTCCTTTCGCTCCATTTATTGCGGAGGAATTGTATAGTAAAAGCGGGTTTGAATCCTCGATATTTGACGCCGACTTCCCACAGTATGACGAAAAATTCCTGAAGGAAGATAACTATGAATACCCGGTGTCTATCAACGGTAAGGTAAGAGCAAAGATCAATCTTGCACTTGATCTAAAACAAGCAGAAGTTGAAAAAGAAGTCTTGGCAATTGAAGATCTCGATAAATGGGTCGATGGGAAAAGTATCAAAAAGATCATTTACGTACCAGGAAAGATCATTAATCTGGTTATCGCTTGATCTTACTAAACAGCTGAAGTGCTATAATTACGAGAATAAACGAGAGAATAAAGTAGATGTACAGGTCGCTATTCTTTTTCTTGTTACTCTTGTTGTTATTATTTTCAGAACCCCATAAACCAACTTGAGCTTTTTGTGCAGTAACCTCTGCAGCTTTATATTCAATCTTGCGATCAAAAGGGTAACGGAGAAAAGCATATGCCCAACCTTCCTCGATCATTTCCTTGTTGATATCAACTCCATTTAGTTCAACATAGCGTAAGAGTCTGCCATGTTTATCGATAGCGGGAGATTTAGAATCGGTATATAAATTTACAGTTTGATTTTTGATCTTATCGATCAACGCAAATTTCGCTTCGGAATAAAACCAGGTATCCCTTTCAGTAGCATTGATACCTATCATCCTAACTTTTTTCTCATCTTCTGTGAGAAAAGTATCTCCATCGATGACCCATTTTACTTTTACCGTTTCAGCAGAACATAAAAAGGCAGTGAAAAAAAGTAGCAGCGTAAATATTTGAATTGTTCTATGCATAAAAAAAGCTCCCCTGAGTTAACAGGGAAGCCAAATTACAATAAACATGCGACGACAAAAAAGTTTTACATCTTCAGGAACAACTCTTGAGTTGTTGAAGCCGCTGACTGAAGAATCAATAAGAACTGTCCCTTATTCAGATGTTCTACATTAATTTCCTGACTAGCACTTCTTCCAGCGAAATTGCCATTTACAACCTCCTGACCCTGGATGTTATATACTCTGTAACTCGTATACTTTTCGACATTGTATAGATAGAGGATATTTACAGCCGGGTTTGGAAAAAATTCCAGCTCCAGGCCGTCAAAACCATCATTTATACTAGTCGAAACTCCGTTATATTCTATTTCGTCCTGACTCGATTTTGTAATCGAACCATTTTTCATTTCTGCGATCACCGTATTTTCACCTGAAGTTCCGGCGATGGTCCAGTTAAACTCATTTTCATTGAAAGTCATCCAATCAGACCAACTCCCTCCATCATTCTTAAATCGTATTTCATCGAAATCATCTTTACCATGAGCATAGATTTCAACATTTACTGAATCTGTTGAGATCGCTTCCAGATTTATTATGATAGGATAGATC
>JABDMM010000069.1 GCA_013001465.1 Chitinophagales bacterium
GCGTCTTTGAAACCGAAGAAAGGTGCTGTGTATCGGTCATCGAATTCTCTAAGTGTTTTTAACTGATTGTATTTGTGTGAGCTGACATGCTCGGGGAACTGTTGCTCTTTTATAACGATCTTTTCACCAAGCAATTTTAGAAACCTTTTCTGATAGATAAAATTCGAAGGTTTTTCCAATTCTTTGCTGCAGGCTCCTAAATCTGTGGGTGCTGAAAAAGCAATACATGCTTTGATCGCAGAGTTAACGACAGCTGGATTTTCTCCTAAATATTTTAGGCTAATATTACCTCCAGCACTAAAACCGATAAGATAAATCTGATCGTAAGACTTAGCAATGTGATCGATCACAATTTGCAGATCGCTTGTGAAACCGCTATGGTACATTCTGAGATTTTCGTTCATCTCATCACCACAACCACGAAAATTCCAGGCACAAACATCATATCCATTATTGGAAAGGTAATTGGCCATACCTAACATATATCCACGGTTGGAAGCGCCTTCTAGTCCGTGAGATAAAATGACGCAAGACTGCGCTCCTGATCTTACCCAATCCAGATTAAGGAAATCCCCATCAGCGGTAAATATTTTTTCTCTTGTATAGATACCCGGATCAAGCCTCCTGAACACGGCAGGGAAGATCGTTTGCCAGTGGGCATTCCGATACCAGAAAGGAGGCTTGTAATTTGATCGAATAACTGCCATGGTAGAACAACAGTTCTCCAGAGCTTCTAACTTTAATTACTGAACTACTTCAAGTACACTTTCCTCCTTGAGAGGATGAAGTTTGATCTCATATTCAGTAACAAGATTCGATAGTAGATCGAGTTCTTTTTTTTCCCTGGAGCCGTCTTCGGCGTCAAATATAGTCCAGATTCGGTTAAGGGCGGTTTCATATTGGACTTCGTCCCTGATTTCCATAGTTTCCATCTTCAATAGTTTATAGGGTATAAAATATGAGTCGAAGCTAAGGCTTAGTTTTTAATATTCGCATTTCTGAATTTCAACTTTAGGTTAATAAATTGTTAACTACAGTCTGCTTATATGGTTTCGAGTTTCTGCTTGTTGAAAAAGAAATATTGAACAGACTCGCGAATGATGAGATCAGAATTTTTCAATTAATATTGAATATCATTCTCAATCTAAAACTCAAAATTCAATCTTCAAAAACTGAACAATGGAAACAATAAATAAAGAGTTGGCAAGTATCTTTCGCGACCTGGCTGCGATATATTCTTTTGATGATGGAGGGAATCCATTCCGTGCGAATGCCTATGAACAGGCGTCTTTCTTTCTCAAAGGTTTTAATAAAGACATTCAGCAGTACTCCGTTCCTGAAATGGAGGAACTTGAGGGAATAGGGAAGAGTATTGCACTAAAGATCCAGGAATATATTGATACCGGGAAGATCAAAAAGTACGAGGAGATGAAGGAAAAGTATCCATTGGAATTTATCCGCTTGTCATTTATTGGAGGAATCGGAAGCAAAACTTTGAAAAAGATATACGATGAGTATGATCTTAAAAGTAAGGCCGAGCTAATAGAGGCACTGCAAGATGGGCGAATCGAGAAAATGGATGGGTTTGGGGCAAAAAAGGTGAGTGGTCTATTAGACCGACTCACACGCTAGATTTCTTGATTGCAGGTCTTATGCAATATTAGAGTAAAACGCAGGTTCACTGCGTTTAGCCGTAATACCTTAGATGCAATAAAAAGCAAATTATGGATATGATAAAGATGTTTCTGAGGGGTATTGGTGAACTCAATTTATGGCAAAGAGTTTTCGGATGGAAAAAGATCAGGATTCAAGGTCAACGGTGTCAAGAGCAAATTGTATTGATTGAAAGAGTGGTCCGAGACCTTGAATCAGAAAATACTGATGTAAAATCAGTAAATAAGCAATTGGCTTTCGAAAGAGATCAACTGGATAAACAGGTTGAGATTCGCAATAGCAAGATCGAAGCTCTCGAAAAATATATTTCAGATGCAAGAAAGCAGATAGCAGGTTATGAAAATGAAAAGGAGAACCGACTCAAAGAACATGATAACAGAATAGCAAGACTGGATCAAGCCAGAATAAGTTATGAAACTAAAGAGAAAAGCATACATGATGACAAACTCAGGGAGGTTGAAGAATATCATGAAGCGATGAAAAAGAAATGGTCGGTTCATGAGAATGAAGTGGAAGAGGTGATGAGATTGTTGTGCAACAGGCACGAAGTCTTTTATGAAGACGAGGTACCATTTCGCGGGAAACCTGATAACACCGTTGAGATCTGTGATGAGTACGTCATTTTCGATGCTAAATGTCCCAAAACTGATGATTTGAAGAACTTCCCTGCCTATATTAAATCTGAAGCTGAAAAGGCGATCAAATATACTAAGCTTGAAGGTGTTAGAAACGAAGTCTTCCTCGTTATTCCAACAAACACCGTTGAGCATTTGCCAAAATTGTCTTTTGATATGGCAAATTATAAAGTGTTTGTGATCACTAAAGATGCTTTAGAACCGGTGATCATTGCATTGAAAAAAAGAGAGAACTATGAATACCTCGAACAATTGAGTCCGGAAGAACGCGAAAACATTTGCCGTGTAATCGGTAAGTTCTTTCACAGTGCTAAACGTAAAGTTCAGATCGATCTTTACTTCATTCAGGATATGCTTGATGTATTGAGCAGCAGTCAAAACCAATTACCCGATACGATGCTCGATGAAGCACATCGGTTTGAGAAAGCTGAAAAACTAAATCCACCGATGGAGAAGCGGAGCAAAGAGATCCCTTTGAGTAAACTTGAAGAAGATTATCAAAAAGTAAAAAGAGATGCTGACCTAAGGAATGTGATTTAATACATTCTCGGTTCAGGTTGAGATCTACGTGATCGAGATCATTGTGAGGATGAACAACATAATTCCAATAATAATCTTTGGACTATTAAACAAACGCGAAGTACAACTTAACAGGTGATTCCAGGTAAAAAGATCCATAAAAAGGCATTTAGTTAAATCAAAGCCTCAATGATCGTACACACAAGCAAAAACTTTTTACTAAATCGGTTACTGGATGAAGGTTTGGGCTATTTTTGTGTAGGATTAAACCCGTAAAACTTTCGTAAGGGAAACTAAGCTGAAGAAAAAAATCTGGAAATCCTAATTATTTTCTTGAATAAATAAAGTGGTAGAAAGGTCATATTCTTTGAATATATAGGATTGGAAGGGCTTTTGGAGGTTTTCCAGCAGTTGTCTGATTGATGGAATTTGACTCCAATTTATGTGGAATTCTACATTGAAATGATATAACTCTATGTAAAACAGAGGTATAGGATCCAGCTTGAGGATAGAAAGTTGATTTTAGGAAGTTTGGGATTAGATTTGAGAAAATTTATTTTTTTAATCTATCAATGTTCGAAATCCAAACTTCATTTTGCAGCGTAGATATCTTATCTGACATCAGATAGCGAACAAATACTAGATCAGTTTGTTATCTCGATATAGGTTTTTGGTTAAGGAAAAAAGAGGCGGGACTCATGGTTCGCCTTTTTTTATGCACCCAATCGAGATTATTTGATAATTTAACAACTCATTTAAAAAGAGTTAGTGAAAGCTATAATTTGCGAAAAATACGGTGATCCTGAAGTGGTTTTGAAAATGAAAGATGTGGAGAAACCGAATCCAAAAGACAATGAGGTTTTGATCAAAGTAAAAGCAAGTGCTGTTAATGATTATGATTGGGTCACAACTCGTGGTCTGCCATTGTTGTATCGGATATTTTTAGGGATCAGCAAACCAAGGAATCCGATACTTGGAATGGAAGTTGCCGGTATTGTTGAAGAGACAGGAAAGTCTGTGACGAAATTTAGAGTTGGTGATACAGTTTTTGGAGATCTTTCTGATCATGGATTCGGGAGTTTTGCAGAATATATAAGTATTAATGAGCAAGCCGTAGCTATTATGCCCGACAATTTAAAATTTGAAGAGGCTTGCAGTATACCACATGCTTCCTTATTAGCAGATCAAGGCTTTGAAAAAGGGGGGCTGAAAGATGGAATGGAAATCTTGATAAATGGCGCCGGAGGTGGAGTAGGCTCATTTGCATTGCAGATAGCTAAAATGCATAACTGTAAAGTTACTGGGGTAGACACAGGTAAGAAGCTGGATAAAATGCATGCACTTGGATTTGATCATGTGATCGATTATAAAAAGGAGAATTTCTCAAACAACGGTCAGAAGTATGATCTAATTCTGGATTGTAAATCAACCAAAACTGTTTGGACATATTTGAAGTCATTAAAAACGAATGGTAGTTATATCACAGTGGGTGGGAAAATCACTTCCTTGTTAAACATCTTGTTCCTCGGTTTTTTGCCTTCAATATTCACTTCTCGGAAAACGCAGATATTGGGATTGAAGCCCAATAAAGGATTAAAGAAAATTGTCGAAATGTTTGAAAAAGGGGAATTGAAAACTGTTATTGATGGCCCGTATTCTTTTGCTGAAACTCCACGCTTAATCCAATATTTTGGCGAAGGGATGCATCACGGGAAAGTGGTGGTACGAATAGATGCCTGAGCAATGGTCTTATATTAAAATATCACTGCTGTTGGTGGAAATTTGAATGAGGAATGTTAAATTTGTGCTATTAAATCAGGAAACAAATAGCTGGTATTCTTACTTTAATTTTTAATGATATGTGTCATGATCTTTCTGATCGTGCCGATCACTCATAGTATCAGGGAGCAGAAGAAGGGAAGAGATATTTATCATCCACCTCAGCAATAGTTTTTGGACCTTTGTCCACCCCCTGAATCCCCCGCCAGCGGGGGACATTCAATTTGGGGGAGGAAAAGTTCTACAAATAAGGATGGTAAAAACAGGTAATTCTCACAGAATGTCTGAAAAAGTTATTCAGTGCCAATTGTAATCTTCGCAAATCCTATCCGACAATCCCTCTTATCCGTCAATACATAGTTAAATCTTTCGAACCGCACGTCCCGAATATCAAATGAAGTTTTCGTCTTGAGAGCTGTATCTATAAACTCTGAACTGAAAGGCACATGGATCTGATCATCATCAGCATTAAAAATGAATATCGATTCATCAGAACTTAGGATGGTTTTTTTCTCCATCGCTATGTGATTGATATCATCATAAACTAAAACTAGTTTCCCTGGCAGGATCATTTTCATATGTCCTGCTGTTATGGCATTCTGGGTGTATATTATTTCACAATCAGACGCATATTCTTCGATGAAGTCTGCCATGATTTTATATGGTATGTTAAAAACCGATGCCGGATGTCCGGTGTAAAGGCGGATGTAAGATTTCAATGAAAAATCGATCGATATGATAAAGAAGAGGGAAAGACAGATAACCTTCAGCACTCGGAATTTCTTTTTCAGACTATCTTCTGATCCCTTCAATTTTTGAAATAACAGAATTGGAAAGATAATAATGAATGGCTGCAGCCAGTGCTCATGTATTTTAGTTGCTCCAGTAAGAAGAATAACAACAAACAAAATGAGATAAGCTATGAACATATAATATCCCATCAACTTGAATATTGCAGCTTCTTTCCTTTTAAGGTTGGACTTAAATGATCTATAAAAGAAAGCCAAGAAAACAAAAATTAACACACCCGTAAATGATAGAGTCTTCAACAATAATTCTGAGAACCCTTTCAGGAAATCTTTAGCTAAACTGCTATCTGCGATCTGCTCTGTCATGTCGTTGCTAATTCCACTTCTTACAGAATCCAGATTTTCCAGAAGCCAAAAATAGTGCGGAAAACTAATTGTGAATGCAATCGCAATAGACAACAAGATCCGGGGTTGTATAAATTTCTCCCGAAATTCTTTATTTACTAATACTGCTGTACCAAGAGCTAAAGCGTGAATAAAGAAATTGTATTTACTTAAAAATCCAACACCGAAGAAGAAACCAAGCCATATGAAAGACTTTAGCTGATCTTTCTCGGAAATATTCACCACGCAAAGCCACGAATAAATTACTGCCAGTGTAATGAAAACGGTATGCATTTGCATGAGCATAACCGATGAGAACTGGAAAATGAAGACGAGGGATAAGGTTGTCATTAAAGACAGGACAGGGCTTTTGATAAGTTTTAGAGATAACTTAAAAAAACCCAGATAGATCAAAAATATCAAAGACAGTCTAAGGCAATGTACCCAGGCAACAGAATAACCGAACACATCAAAAACGATATGAAACGCCCAGCTGGGTAATGGAGGTTGAATGCCTGAACCCAACTCGAACCACTGTGACAGATAACTCTGCTCGGCACCATCAAAATCTAAACCAAAAGGTCTGTGGAGGTACCTGACGATCCCCAGAATTGCAAACCATATTGCTGCAGGAATGCCAAAGTTGAGAACATGTTGCTTAAACGACTCGCTCAATGAAATTGGATTGTTATAAGAACGATGATAGTGGTTTTCGTAGAGATGAGGAAGAATATCAGTGGTCGTCGAAAGAATTTCTGAAATTGAATTACTCTCTTACCTAAACACATATCTCACCGAGACAGCAGCATCTCCATACCAGAATGAGCCCGGACCTATAAAATTTACGGCTGGCTTGTAATCAAAAGTGAGGTTGACTGGTACATTGGTAAAGTTCCACCCAACGCCAACGATCCCATCGATCCCTAGACCAAAGAATGGATCGGGTTCAGTATCCCAGTATGGACTTCGGGTTCCGTAAAATCCCAAATGAGCTCCACCACCATAGAAGAATTCAAACTCACTTCTCTGTGCTGGATTTGTTATTCCTTCAAACAAAGCTGTAAATGAGATACTGTTACCTCTGGTACCAACAATACCTTCAAATATTGCATTTGCTTTATTGTTAAACGGAAGCCTGAAAGTAACTCCAAATGGATACCCCACTCTTGCTCCGATCATACTTATTTGCTGCGCTTCAGCAGTTATTTGAAACATAGCGATCATTACCACAATGATCATTCCTTTCGTTAGATGTTTTGACATGGCTCTTGATTATAATAGTTGTTTCCGGGAGGTAAGATAATAATTACATCGATTTGTACATATCTATTTTCAAGGTTTTAGCTAGTACTTTTTATGCTACAAACCTATCCCGATCATCAATGATATTCCGTCAAATCCTGCACCATTTAGATTTTGATATTCATATCCAAGTCCAAAAGTAAATGTAACCTGTTGATTCATGGTGTAACTCGCCCCCACTTCAGGAGAAAAGAAAAAGCCTGCTCCGTCGAAGCCATCGATGATCTCGAAAGAGTAGCCTATTCCCATTGCAACAAACGGACTTATCGTATTATTGATAAAGTCATACTTAGGTTCAATAAATATCGGTACAGTAGCCACGACCACTTCAATATAAGATCTCAAACCACTTCCAATTCCAATTGCAAAATGCTCATCGAAGCGGTATCCATTTACAATATTGATGGCTAAGTTACTTTCAACTATACCCGGATCTACTACAAAGCCTATATCTGCAGCTCCGTAATATCCCTTTTTCGGTCCTCTTTGATCGAATGGCATATGCTCGTCATCCGAAAACATAGGTTTATCGTTTGCTCCTGCAAATACATTAACGAAAGTTAAAAGACTTATAAGTGTGACAAAGAAGATCCTCATATTACATGTATTCCCTTAATCCTAGTTTAGCCGCTTCCTTTCCGATGCTACTTAACTGGATTCCATCGATTTTCGAAATAGGTTCATTAAGCTGATTTTTATGTAGCATTTCATAAGATTGAATATCAATTTCGCTTCTGGAGTCTAAAGTCTGAAACAATTGAGATTTCTCTATCTTCTTTTTCCAGTTCTCCTGAATCGTCCCTTCAAATATTTTTGATTTTGATCCGCTGCCATAACTGAAGAATCCAATAGTGTTGCCGGTTATATCAATCTGATCATCAAAGCTCTTGTTCAATATACTCAGGAGCGACATGAAAATTGAAGCGGTATACATGTTCCCAATTTCAGAAGATGCTTTTTCACCATCGGCTATTTTCATCTCAACAAAACTTCGGTATAATTTAGACTTGCTTGCGGTCTTATACCAAGCGCTTAATTCTGATTCATCTGGTTTTCCGATCTCCTCATATAATTCTTGAATAGCGTAGCTCTCTTTTAGCCACTCCACCCAATTCTTAACGATCATTCTTCTTCCCTGGAATGCATATGGTAAATGAAACACAAGATGCTGCCAGTCTTCAATTACGTTAATGTCTTTTTGAGACTTGAAGTGACTGAGTGCTTCGTTAATTCTGTCTTGATAGCATTCATTGGAATATGGTCCGTCATAAACAGGCTCATCTTTATATAATTCAAAGTACGCATTTGGGTCTGACCAAAAAGTGGAGTTGTCATTATTACAAAGCTCCATTGCTTCATCATCGCTGATCTCTTTCCCTAATTTTCGAGCCGTTTGCTTTAAGACTTCTAATTTATTGAAGGTCCTTCTTGGTTTGAAAAAGTCGCCTACGCTATTAAATGCCACTCCCCAATTGTCCGTAATAGAAAGAATATCGGGATCCTCAGTAACCATCATAGCTACCGCACCTGCTCCTTGCGTATATTCACCTGTGGAGTATAGGTCATATTTTGCCAGATCTGAAGCTATTACAACAGCCTTTCTGTTGCTACCATTTCTCACCCAATCCAAACTATTCTGCAATGCATCAACTGCACCGATACATGCAAAGGTCATGTCCAACACATCGCAGTTCTTGAAACACCGTTCTCCATATTTATCTTTAAGCTTATACTCTACAGCTTCAATCGCATAAGTGCAGGTTGGCTTAGACCCATCCAGAGAACTTTCGGTCCCAAGGTAGACTCTGCCTATCTCTGTTGGGTTTATATCATTCTGTTCGATCAGATCGAAAAGTGCATTGGCAGCAAATGAAGCAGCATCTTCGTTACGGTCTGGGAATGCCATTTTGTTCAATCCCAGCCCCTTATTGAGTTTAGCGAATTCTATATTCCGCTCCGCAGCAAGTTGCTCAATGCTTACAAAGAGGGATGGCACGTAGAATGATAGTGAATCTATTCCTACTCTTTTCATGGCGTATTTTGTTTTTATAATTCAGTCGTTTTAAAATAGCTAGCCAAAAGTAAGGCATAATAAAAGGAAGGGTGCATTAAGTGAGAGAGTGGATATACACAATTAACAGTTGATGATTGCTGTAGTAGACATTAGCACTTATGAGTGTAGAGATCCATTAAGTATAGATAGGTAACTTAAGAAGTTATACTTTTATGGATAATTGAAAATACAGAATATCAAATTTTACAAATGAATAGATCATTAACGAAATATATATCGATACTAACATTAATTATTTCTGTTTTCGCTTTAAATGGTTGCAGTGAAGATGCACCATCTAATGAGATCCTGATAAAAGCTGGAACTGAAGCAGCAAAAGACGCTCAAACGGCTTTCATTGAAGCGGAAGAAGGTAATATTATCATCTTTGAAGCAGGTGTTTTTAGTTTTACCAATACGCTTTCGATGGATGGAAAAAATGAGATCATCATTAGAGGTGCCGGCAGAGATGAAACTATTCTTGATTTTAGCGGCCAGACTGCTGGTGGCGATGGTGTCTTGGTTACAAACTCAAACCAGGTTCGCTTTGAAGACCTCACTGTTCGCGATGCTGCCGGTGATGCTCTTAAAGCACGCGACTGCAATACGGTCAGCTTTGTCAATATAGCAACGATCTGGAGTGGAAATCCAAGTAAAGACAATGGTGCATATGGTTTGTATCCGGTACTTTGTACCGAAGTTTACATTGATAACTGCTATGCTTATGGAGCCTCTGATGCAGGAATATATGTTGGTCAGTCAGATATTGTTATCGTAAAAAACAGCGTTGCTGAAGGAAACGTAGCCGGCATCGAAATTGAGAACACAACAAATGCTGATGTTTTCGATAATGAAGCTTTCGATAACACGGGTGGAATACTGGTTTTTGACCTGCCCGGACTTACAAAATATGGAAATAGCACAAGAGTCTTCGATAACAATGTTTATGATAATAACCGTGTAAATTTTGCACCAGCCGGAAATATTGTTGCTGAGGTGCCTACCGGCACTGGCATTATGGTTCTGAGTACCAAAAATGTTGAGATCTTCAGCAATACTATCAGCGAAAATGATTTTGCAGGAGTGATCGTTGCAAACTACCTCATCGTCGATGATACTCCCGGTGACCCAAATTATGACCCATATCCATCCGGAATTTATATCCATGACAACTCGCACACGATGACAGGTACTGTTAATAAACCGGTTCAGACGATCAATATACAGGCAATGATCAATGTTATTGAAAATAATGGATTTGATCAGCCTAATATTGTTACGGATGGATTGCTTATGAACGCTAGTGATCTTTGCATTCAGGAGGGTAGTGCTACTTTTGTGAATGTTGATGTTCCTAGTTTTTCGAACGTTAGCAATGATGTAACAGTGCATAATTGTAGTCCGGCAGGGTTGCCGGAGGTGGTGTTTGTTCCTTTTTGATTTGAAGTAAGGTCCACCCCCTGAATCCCCCGCCAGCGGGCGACATTAAGTATTATATGGCAAGAAGTATAAAAATTTTAGTCATTCCAATCTTGATCTTCACAACTTTTATCAGTTGTGAGAAGAACGATACTGTAAATCCCATGGTCAGATTCCCGGAAGGCAAAGGGTATGAGTGGTTGTCTGATTACAACATTTTCATAGGTAACCTGGCCGACATCAATCCCAATACCGAGGCTGGAATTTTGCCTTATAACCTTAATATGGCTCTTTTCAGTGACTATGCCTCTAAAAAGAGATTTGTATATGTTCCTGAGGGAAGCAAAATTAATTTCGACACAACGGATGTTTTAAATTTTCCGCTAGGTTCAATTCTGATCAAACATTTCTACTACTTAAGAACAGACGGCTCGGAGGATAACATCGAAACTCGTTTACTTATAAGACAAACTGATGCTTGGCGAGCAGAGACCTATATTTGGAATGAGGATCAATCCGATGCTCAGCGGACTATAGTAGGCGAGACTCTGGAGTTAACGACTTTCGCAAACGGGGGCAACCGTACTTTCAATTATCTGGTACCGAATCAAAACCAATGCAAGAACTGCCATTCAGATGAAGGTAAACTTGAACCGGTAGGTCCGCAAGCACAGAACTTGCACAAAGATTATCCATATGATTTTGGTACTGCAAACCAATTGCAGACCTGGATGGATCGTGGGATACTTGAAGATGCGAGTTTGCAGCAGCTTACAGCGTGGCCAAAAATAGATGATGCATCAACTTCACTAAACAAACGGGCTAGAGCGTATTTGGATGTAAACTGCGCTTCTTGTCACCACAGATATGGCTCAGCAGCCAATTCCGGTTTGTATCTTGAAACAGAAAACAAGGATAGTCTAAGTGTTGGGATCTGGAAATCTCCGGTTGCTGCCGGTGCTGGCTCTGGAGGATTTTCGTATGTAATTCATCCTGGGATGGGTGACCAATCGATCTTACTTTACCGAATGATCTCGCTCGAGTTAGATGAACGGATGCCGGAAATTGGACGGGATCTTATTCATGATGAGGGAGTACTTTTGATCCGCGATTGGATCGATACTATGTGATTTTGGGATTGTCGATTTCAGGACTGTGAAGTTGTGGGATTGGGGGATTGTAGATGTAGACATTTAGAGATTTGTGACTAAGAGATTAAGAGATTAAGAGTGGTCGGGATTGAAGATGTGGATTGTGGGATGAGCACATGAGCACACGAGCACACGAGCACATGAGCATCCCGATAGCTATCGGGAGAGCAACCAATCAAAAATTAGCCAGCTTCTCCTTCTTAAACACCCTGCGATACGTATCATAGATAAAGCCTAGCTTTTTTTCATTGTTGGGGTAAGAAGTATACCATTTCGGTTTCATGTCCAAAATAGATTCAAACTCAACTTCCGTGATCCCGAGTTTCTTTGCCAGATACTTTTTTTCGTCTTCTACTTTTTGCAAGTTATATGGCTTCTTCTCTAAAGTCTTTAATGCTTCTTCCCTCGCGATCTCTCCGGAGCAGATCTGTGTAGCCAGCGTTGCTCTTAAATAATTGATCCCAAATTTTTCATACAAATAGTAGGACTGTATAAATCCTGTATACTTGGATTCATAGTGTTTTCCGCCGTAGTATTTCCAATCGAGTTCTTTCTTTAGAAATTCGATCGCTTCTTCTTTTGCATAGGGAACATAATTCAGCAAGTAAACGATCTTGATCCGCTTCACTAACTTGTAATACATTTCCCGCTTGAAGTCGAACTTGGGAAATTTCTTTAATCTTACCCGGCCAAATGATTTTTGTATGTGGTTGAAGTATCTTAAGTCTTTAGCATTGTAGTGCCAATACTTTGGGAGTATGCCTTCAGTCGCAAAATTACCGCCGCTAATAATATACTTAACATTATACTTGGCAGCGATGATATGCCACGATGCGGGTATCGCCATGTCGGTTGGAGTTTCCGCTTCCGGTACAGATGCTTTTAAAAAAGCAAGTTGAAGATCCTTAAATTCTTCCCAGTCCAGAACATAACTTTCATAATCGATACCGAGCTTCTTAGCGACATTTTTGATATTCTGAACTGCTTCTTCTGAATTCCAGCCATTATCCAAATGCACCGCTAAAACTCTAAGCCCTTTTTGTTTGGCAATGTATGCTGCATAGCAGCTGTCTATTCCACCGCTAAGTCCGATCACACAATCGTACTTTTTACCCTTCCCGGCTTGTTTCATCTCATCGATGAGATGATTGAGTTTTACTTCGCTTTCTTCGCCATTATATTTATGCTTGGATCTCTTATTGATGAATTCATTGCAGTGGTTGCAATTTCCGTCTTCATCAAAAACAATGTCGGGATCGCTTGTGTCCATAACACAGCGATTGCAAAGTTGATAGTGCTTGTTGGCTTTGTGTGTTGAGTTCATTAAAGAGTATTCCGGGTTCAATATGTCTAACGTAAAATCATTACCCGAAGTTAGCTAAAACTGTACTTCGTTTTTTTCCGGATAATTGATGAGAACACCTTTATTACTGCCGTGATACACGAAAAGGCTACCTGCTGCAAGGCCATTTACGTAAGCATTATGATATGCGTCTTGTAAGTCACTTAATTTTCCGGCTCCTCCAAGGGCAACGACCGGAATGTCTACAGATGTTGAGATCGATTTCAATAGCGCCAGATCATAACCGCTCATACTTCCGTCTTTTTCTATTGATTGTACGATCAATTCTCCTGCACCTTTGGCTTCCATCAATTGTGCAAATTCTTGTGGCGAATATCCCGTAGATTTTTGCCCGGAATTGATCCAGGTTTGTTCACCTTTAAATAGTTTTTTCTTTACATCGATACAAACAACGATCGTCGAACTACCAAATGTATCTGACGCATTTTTTATAAAGTCGGGATCCAATGCTGCGGCTGTATTGATGACCACCTTTTCGGCTCCTGCTTTGATGATCTTTTCAATATCTTCAAGAGATCTGATCCCGCCGCCAACTGCAAAAGGCATATTTGCTTCCTCACCGACATCTCTTACAAATTCTAACGATATTAATCGCTTTTCTTTACTGGCGTCAATATCTAGAAATACCAACTCATCTGCCTTTAGATCGTTAAAAATTCTTACCGCATTAATAGGATCACCGATGTAATCATAATTTTTGAACTTAACCGACTTGACCAGCGCCAGGTTCTTCAATAATAGTACAGGTATGATTCGGGGTCGGAACATCTATAGATTTATGAAATTACGCAGCATTTGTTCCCCGGCATCATGACTCTTTTCCGGATGATACTGGACACCGTAAATATTGTTTTTTGCTAGTGCCGAAATGAATTCATATTCATAGTTACTCTTGTGTAAAACTATTGACTCATCGTTCGATTTTACATGGTAAGAATGCACAAAATAAAATTCGGATTGATCATTGATCTCACTGTTAAGCGGGTTTTCTTTCACGAACTCAATTGAATTCCATCCCATGTGAGGGACTTTGAACTTTAATCGGTCAGCAACTTTGAATTTTACAATTTCGGCATCGAACCAGCCCAGTCCATTAGAATCTCCCTCCTCGCTCTTCTTCGTCATGAGCTGCATACCCAGACAGATACCGAGAATCGGTTTCTTTTCTTCCAGCACAAATTTGTTTAACGGCTCGATCAGTTTAAGTTTAGACAAATTATCCATCGCTTTAGAAAAATGCCCAACACCGGGAAGAATGATCTTTTGTGCTTTTTGTAACTGCTCGACATCATTGGTGATCACAGACTCTACACGTAAGCGATCCAATTTCTTTTTAACTGAATTTAGATTACCCATTCCATAATCAACTATTGCTACGAAATTGTTCATTTTTCTTTTAGGCGGAAGTTAGGTCATGGATCAACTCTGCCAACTTTTCGGTTTGTTTTTTGCGCGAGTAATTATCTGAATCAACTGAATTACAAGGTATACTTCCTGTTTCATTTAGAGTTGCAAAGCACTCATCCAAAACCTCGATCAAATGTTCCTCATTTTTAACCAGATAACCTGAGCGTGTTTTCGTGATCAGATCTTCTTGTTCCTGATTACTGAGTCCTTCAATTTCTTCAAACTTAAAATACTCATTTTTTAACTTATTCGAATATGCATCATCTGTATAACAGAACAGGATCTGTTTTCGAAGACCCAGGTAGTCAAAGATCTTGGTGCCGATCAAAGTGTAATGATTGAAAAGTAACAGCAGGTCACTCTTAGAAAGCTCCAACATTAGCCTGGGATAGCTCAAACGAGGATGGATCTTGACAACGCTTTTAAGTTGCGGCCTGCTTTCAAGAAGAGCTTTCATCTTATCATCAAAGTTGATCCCGTATAAATTGATCTCTAAAGAGAGCTCTGGTCTTGTAGCAAGATAGCCGTCGATCAACTCAAAAAAACGATCGACGGGATTCCATTCGTAAACGGAGCCGGCAAAACCGATCACCAGTTTAGACGGATCTTTCTTTTCATCGCGTATTCCTTTGATGACATTTTCATCAAAACCATTGCTGATAATTCTGATGTCTTTATGCTGAATAGAATTGATCTTATGCTGAAGGTAACTTGATACCGTAGTTACCGCTGAAGCAGTTTTAAGCGCTTTCCTTTCGAAGACTCCACTCCACTCTTTGAATCCTGCTTTATTTTGGATCCCAATATCCTGAGACCACAGATCACGGTAGTCGGCTATCCAGGGCGTTTTAAATTTCCGACTTAACTTTGATGCATAGGTATGCAAGATGAAAGGATCTCCACTAGCAATGATAACATCAACTTTATTGTTCAAGAGGTAGCTTTCGGCTTCCTTGTAAATTTGATATTTAGGTCCGGCAGGGGCGATAAACTGGAGGAACTCGTAAACTGCGGATATCGCTTTTCTTACTATTCTGTTTTTGTTTTGACCATTCTTGAGCAGGAGTTTGTTCGCTAGATTTGGAAAATAGGGTGTTTTCAGAATTTTCCCATGCTCATCATCTTCTTGAACAGTATAGGTGGATTCGCTCGGAGCGACATATGCGAGAGCGTTGTTTTTAGCCGTGTTCCATTGTCTAGTAACTACAACAGGTTCGATCCCAAATTCTTTGAGATACAAATACCAGTTATGAGGCCGAAGAGCGCCCACAGAAGTATATGGAGGAAAGTCGTATGCGAGTATTAAAGCTCGTTTCATTAGTCTGGGTTGACCACATTATTTTACGAAATCTTTTGGAATAAGATTGCATAAGTTTAGTAAATCAAACTAGCCCTCTCTAGCGCTCGGCATTGCCGAGTGCTCACTGCCAATCTCTAGCGCTCGGCATTGCCGAGTGCTTACTACGGCATTCTCGGCGATAGCCGAGAAAAAATACAATACCAACACCCTCTAACCCTCTCTAAATAAAAACCCCTTAAGATCATTTTGCTCATTTGCACTGCTCCAAGCCCAGTGTTCTGCTTCCAAAACATAGCCTGCTTCTACCGGATTGTTCAGAATGTAATCGCGCTTTTGGTCATACATGTAAGGTGAATCCAAAATAATGCAACGATTGTTCTTCTGCCAGATCATGTGATACTTATTTTGTTTGTGAAATCGAGCATGATACTTAAAAAACCGAAGGAGCCACTCTTTTCTGCTTTCCTTTACCTCATCTTTATGCAGCGATTCTAAAAACTTTAATGCTGAATGAGCCTTAATATTTCGCAGCACATCCATTAGTTTGGATTGAGGATGCTGTCCGATAAAATGAATATGGCTGGGCATGATAACATACTCATGTAATATGAGACCATGGTTAATTATGGAATGTTTAAATGATTTCAGAAGAATTTCTACAAAATACTCTCTGGTAAATAAATCTATCCAGCTTACAATAGTACTTGTGATGAAGTAAGGCAGATCACAAGTAGCTTTATATTTTCCTGACATGAAACAAAGATGCGGGAAATTTGAATTCGCAGGTGTTTGTAATATTGGTAAGTTGAATATTTTCTCGGCATTGGCCGAGAATTTCGTAGTCGGCACTCGGCACTGCCGAGCGCCAAAAAGAGCATTGGCCGAGAATTTCGTAGTCGGCACTCGGTACTGCCGAGCGCCAAAAAGAGCAATAGCCGAGCATTTCGTAGTCGGCACTCGGCACTGCCGGGCGCCAGTTTAGCTAGTTTACTATTCAACAACCAACTTGATCACCTCGTGACGCTCTCCCTTGACAACAACAAAATAAAACCCGGATTCCAGGCCGCTTACATCAATTGTATAATAACCATTGCCATTTAACTCTGAACTAACTTTCTTGATCAATCTATGATGAACATCCATAACCTCGATCTGCGCACTCTGCGTGTTATCTCTGTGCCCTCTGCGGTTAAACTCATCATCAACATAGAGATAAGCAAGACCATGAGCAGGGTTAGGAAAAACAAAAGAACCGGAAGAGTTTTCACTTTCCAAAGTTTTCATCTCAACCCCCAGAGTCGTAAAGTAATTAATAGTCGCCGACGCTGAATTCGACCACTTAAAAGATAATCCCGGATCAGTGCATCCCGCAACGATTCCCCAATTATAGCTCGTCGAAGATGGAAGTGAGCTTGCAAAGAATGTAGTATTAGAAGCCCCTGTTAAGTTATAGCTTATATTAAAAGATCCCAGCACCCCACCGATAAGTTTATATCCTAAAACATCAGGGTAAGCTATTGGATCCCAGCTAAGCGTCGCTGAAGAATTGGTAATGTTTGAACTTTGAGTATTCCCCGGATTCTCACAAACACCCATCGTGAAATTGTTCAATCCTGACCATGAGTTAAAACTCAAACCTAAGCTGTCACAAACCGCTCTCACCTGCCATTCATAGCTTGCACCTTCTTTAAGATCCTTTGCCACATATGACAACGCACTCGAAGAGACTTTTATATAAGTATAGTTGTTGTCTAGGGTAGGTGCAGTTTTTCGACCTCTGATTTCATATTGATAGGCAGATGGTATCGACTCCCAATTCAATTGTGCACGTGTCAGTTTTATATTGCTTACCGATAGGTTTGTTATAGCTGGTTGTGAGCTGCAGGAAAGAGGTTCATCGACTGATATAATTCCGCTTTCAGTGCACAGCTCAGAATCTGTTACTGTAACACTATAGAAACCGGTTGTCAATCCGGAAAGATCTTCTGTCGTCGATCCATCCGACCAATTGTAAGTGTATGGAGGAGAACCATTGATCACAGAGAGATCGATGGCGCCATCCGAACCACCGGCGCTGCTTACGTCGGTTACTGAAAAGCTAAGCTCAGGTGCTTCACACTTACAGGATCCTATTACGTATGAATCCTTATTGGCTGAATTGTTTTTCTCGACAAATCCCGGAAATGAATAGGTATAATAGAAGTAAATGGTTGTCCCCATACTTGCATTCAAAGTATACGGTATATTTGGCGTTACAAAGTAACCCGGAAGGCTGCTGGGATTCGTCCCATAGTACAATATACATGTAGGATCACCAACTCCAGGTCCAGATGGAATAAAAGTTAAAGTTGGATTGTTATCGGCCGGAGAAAATTCATAATCAAAATCCCCATCCCATGATGTTCCATAGCAAGGAGGAGCATTTACAACAGTAATTGCAACAA
>JABDMM010000105.1 GCA_013001465.1 Chitinophagales bacterium
TCCAGGATCACTTTTTTTCCTGTCAGATCGAAAACTTCGATGAAAGCTTCCATAGAAACAGAAGCACTGATCTCGATGTTGATCGTATTATCAGCTGGGTTAGGATAAACAGATGAAGCGATGTTAGCAGTTTCTGGATTATCGATTCCAACTTGCGTGCCACAGGTTGAATCTGGATTTGAAATGTATGCCATTTGATAGAAATCGATTCTACAAGCCCACTCATTGTGATCGATGAACGGGTTCCGGTTGTTTTGCAAACTAGCTATGAAATCGTTTCTCGCCTTTTCGAAAGGACTCGGAGGATCTTCGAGGTTCCATTTCTTCAGCAATTCCTGACTTTGTTTGAAAGAACCAAACTCTTCTAACTGCCATCTCACACCGCCAATTCTATCATAGCAAACGAGCATGTACATCATTGCTCTTGCGGCATCACCTTTGATCGCATCTTTAGGTTCGTACACTGTAAGCGTATCACCACCAAAATAAGAAGTACCTAATACGCCTTCTTTAAAAGATTGAATAGGTACATCTACTTCACCAAGAGGGAAATTGCTACGCAATTCGTTCACATCAGGAAAGCGCGTTGTAAAAAGGTTATAGAGATCAGAATAGAAAACTGAATCAGTAATATTGTTTGAGTACGGCATCCAGCTCTGTGGGTAGACGTGCTCCCGGCTGTAGTCCAAAGTAGTAAAAGAGAATGGTGGTGTATAGATCCTTGTTTCACCACTGTAAAGACATCTTGCTACCTTCTGTTCACCAACAGTATCGCGCTCTTCAAAATCGATAAAGTAATCAAATGCATAGTTGCTGTAATAGACCTGAAAATGCGGTCGGATCAGCTGATGCAGGTCCACAATGAAAGTGGAGACATTTGGGTCGATATTATTGTAATAATTGCCAGGTCCGCCTGAATCACTCATTAGGTTAAAAGTCTGAGCTCCAGTTTGCAAGTAATTAATGAATGTATCATTCCCATTGAAGGCATAAATTCCAAAGTGATAATCCAGACCGGCATGTACTTCATTAATATCAACAGCAGGACCATTACCGATGTATACGACTTTTGCATTGCCGTAACCCTGACCTACCTCGTATTCCTCTTTGTCGACAGGAGGTAAGTTTACAGGTGATCCTACGCTTTTGAGAACGATGTAGCCTTCAGCTGTTGGATTGTTGGTCGAGGCAGACATATCATATGCCAGGTTTTGAGTGATATTCATGGTCGCCGCCTGACTTGGTTCCGTTGCGATATGATCACCATAACCGGTGACATTTATAACATAAGCCGATTCATCAGCATCGTTATTAACCAATGTGATCACTGCATCCCTTGTACCGGCTGCCTGAGGGTTAAATTCAATATCGAGTGTTCTCGAGTCTTGTGGTGGAACTTCAGTAACATTGGAGATAAAGGAAAATTCCGAAGCAAACGTACCTGTAATAGTGGATGATGGAACATCAATTGTGAGCGTATCCTGTGTTCCCAGGTTATTGATATGCAACTGCAGAATTCTCACCTGTGTGCTTAATGCAGAAATTATCGCCTGCCCCCCACTGAGTATCTGTTCACCATTATCTGCCAGAATGTTGATCTCCTGAGCTGGACCGGCTGGTGCTTTAACTAATGAAATATCATCTACTCCAACGTTATTGCCGGAAACCTTGTTATCATAGAAGAACCGCACATAGCGGCTGGCAGCTGCAGGTTGGTCAGAATATGTAGTCATATTGGACACTGCAAGCTGACCGCTTGTGAATTGTCTCATGATCGTCCACGTGCTCCCATCCACAGATTCCTCAATGTTAAATGTTCCGTTCCATGGCGCATTTCCAGACCCGGTAATACTGTAGGTTAAAGGGCCAGCGATCTCATTATACTCGATCTCGATATAATCACCGGTACCGGCAAATTTTGCTGAAGGAGGAGCAATTCCAACGAAAGCTCCGCTTGAATAGAAATCGATATCAAAAACAGTCCAACCCATTGGAGCGTTTCCTGAAATATCCCAGGAAGTAGGAAGGTTAGCTTGTGAAAATAGATTCCCAGAGCTCAGAAGTAACAGAGCTAGAGTGAGTTTGAAAATTCGGGTCATTATTTGAGTTTTAAATTTTTAGTTTGATAGAAGTGCTATACCTGAATCCCTGTCCGAAAAATACAGAAGCAGATTTCGCATCGAAATCATCGAAAGGCTGACGGTTAAAAGAATCATTGTTTCTGGCGTCACTTATATATTTTGTACCTAATAAATTAAGAGCATTGAACGAAATTCTAAGATCCACATCCTTTATCGGCAGCTTGTATCCGGCATGGAAATCCATCAATCCATAGGAAGGAGTTTTCCAGGATTCTCTCCCATAAAGATCCTCTTCATCGAGATCTTCAGGTTGAAAGTCTGCATAGTGCTTGGCAAAGTAGGTGTACTTCAGCTTAAAATATAAATTTCGGATAGGTTCATAGCGGATCATACCAGCAGCTTGTATTTGAGCTGCATCACCTACATGTACTCCTTTAGGATCGAATTCGAAATACTGAAGAACTCCATTTCCGTCTTCAAAACTGGCTGTGGCAACAGTGTTCCATGTCCAATCT
>JABDMM010000123.1 GCA_013001465.1 Chitinophagales bacterium
GTACCGCATTGATCATGCTTTGGTATTAGTTCATTGTGCTCGTGTGCTCGTTTGCTCATGTGCTCATGTGCCCGACTCCCGACTCCCGATTCCCGACTCCCGATTCCCGACTCCCGACTCCCGACTCCTGAAGATTTTCAGTAAACAATAACTTTCTTCCCGCGATTTTGAATCTTAATAATATAGGTCCCAGCCTCAAGATTCAGTTCAATGAAGTTATCAGGTTTCAAGACCTCATAGCTCATAACTTCCTTACCACTAAGATCAAAAATCTGTAGTATCCCATCAAGGATTTCCGATCGAACATATACCGTTCCTTTGGATGGATTCGGAAAAACTTCTAAAGTCGATACAGATTCTTCTTCGATCCCGGAGATACCACCCAAAGTCTGAAAAGCATCGATCCGCCCCGCACCGAGCTCGCCAATATATGCTGGATTAAAAGAGTCAATATTGCTACACCCATTCTTTAACTTCGTTTGAACCTGCGAAGAATTTAAAGAAGGAACATTGGACTTGATCAATGCACACAAACCGGCTACTAAAGGACAAGCCATAGAGGTCCCATTTAAACTACCGTACTCATCATTAGTCGGACTTGAAAGCGTACTGTATATTCCCGTTCCCGGAGCCATGACATCGATATTGGAGCCATAGTTCGAGAACGATGATTTTTGATCAACCTGGTTGGTGGATCCAACACTGATCACATGATCGTAGGAAGCAGGATAAAAAGCTGCATTACTGTTGTCATTACCTGCTGCTGCGACAAGAATAATATCTAAAGCATTAGCTGCATCCATAAGGTTTTCTCCGGTCAGGAAATTTCCCGATGAACCACCCCAGCTCATGGAAATGATATCAGCACCAGCTTGAATTGCGTAATAAACTCCATCATATGCATTTGGTAGAGAATTTCCCTCATCAGTAGCAGCATTTTTACTGCACTTCACGGCAATGATCTTTGTTTTGTATCCTATCGATGCAATACCTTTAGAATTATTGGTAGCAGCTGAAGCGATGCCTGCACAATGAGTGCCATGGACAAACGGACTTGCTGAAGTAGACATGGCCGGGGGATTGGGATTATTGTCATCATCGGCTACATCATAGCCATTGACATCATCGGTAAAACCATTCAGATCATCATCCAGTAAATTCCCTGGGATCTCACCCGGATTGATCCAAATATTGGCTTGTAAGTCTTCATGAGTTGTGCTTACAGCATTGTCTACAATAGCAATTGTTATACTTGTAGAACCCTTATCGATATCCCAAGCGAGTTCAGCATTTATTTTCGTAAGCGCCCATTGACCGGGTTGAATATCATTCGGGACATGAGTGGTCCGGTATAATGGAGCTTTTTCAGCATACTCAATATATGGGAGTGCTACAAAAGCAGCAATTAGAAGATCTATCTGACCTATGGATTGAAACAGAACTCGGTATGTTTTATCTAAAGTTGTGTTTAAGCCGGGAAATGGATTAACGATAGTATCGATCCCATAAGTGGTATAGATGTTATTAAGGACCGGATCGTTGAACTGATATGGTGCCAAATCCATCGACGACGTGTCTTTAACTTTGACATAAACAACACCATCTATGAAGTTTGAATCAACGCTTTGAGCAAAACCAGTGAGGTGGAGCAGAATTGATCCAATAAATAACAATAAACAAGTTTTCATAAGCTTTTATAAAGGTAGAATACTTGATATACGAAAAAATACGTCAATTGGTTTGTGGTGTTCATTTGCTCATCAATTCATCACTAGTGTCCGGGGAAAATTTGAAACGTTGTATAATTCAATGTGAAAATGTGTATATGTGAAGATGATGTTGCGGCTTCGCCGCTTCGTATATTTTCCTATTGTTTCAATAGAACTACTAACAAAAAGATACCCTGAGAAAAACCAAGAATTTTCGGAAGGAAACAATTTGTAAAGAAGAAAATTATAAATCTCAAAAGATCAATCCCAAAATATCAATCTTCAATCCCGACCACTCTTAATCTCTTAATCTCTTAGACACAATTCTCTAAATGTCTACATCCAAAATCAAAGATCCCACAATCCCACAATCCCACAATCCCACAATCCCACAATCCCACAATCCCGAAATCCCGAAATCCCAAGATCCCTCACCGATAACTAACACTATCCCTGATCGTCCCATCCTCACGATGTATGATCACCGTTGATTTATAGTTGCGTGCAATTTCCTTCGCCCTGTCTATAGCCTCACTTTGAAGATCATATACTGCTGTATACTTATCATTTCCAGCGCCCTTCACAGCCCAGCCGTCTTCATGTGGTACCACATGCTGATTATGAGTCGGTTTTCTGGTTTTTACTCCAAAATCCTCCAACAATGAGATAGCAAACTTCTTAAACAACTTTACCCAAAATCCTGATTCTCTGATATCGCTCATTATTTGTTGTAATTATGAAAATACCTTGCAATTGCCCACAATGGGAAAACATTTCTATAGGCCGTATACGTGATCATACAATTGCCATTGAAAACTCCGGAAATGCCTTCTTGCGGCCAGTCACCGTTGTCTTGCTGACGAGAGAGTATGAATTCAATTCCTCTTTTTATTGCTGATTTGTCCGGGTGCTGGGCGGCCATTAATCCCAGCAATGCCCATGCAGTATTGACTACCTGCCCGTCGGAGTGTTGTACATATTCTTTAGTTACACAAGACTCAAAAGATTCTCCCCAACTGCCATCAGCTTTCTTTTTACTTAGTAGAAATTTGCATGCCTTCACGATCTCTTTGGATGGATTTTCTGAGTCATAAGCTGAAGCACCACTTGCGAGTAGTCCTTCTATACCAAACCAAGTCGCATATGTGAAACAAACGCCCCATGATCCATACCAGGAACCATCATTTCTTTGTTTGTCTTTAATGAAGCTGTTCCCATTTTTAATAGCCGTTTTGATCTCTTCAGCTTTGTAGCCAGGGAAGTTATCGTTGAATTTTTTCAATCCTTGCATGCTTGCAGAAGAACATTCTACATATGGATGCTCTGGCATTATTCCTGTGAAGATCCTGCTGGGGTTTAATTTTTCGAGCCAATCCGGGGCACGTGATTCTTCGTATGACCCCCAACCTCCATTTTCATTTTGTGTTCTGAGAAGATAATCTATTGCACCATGGTAACGCTTATCGTCAAAATTCAAATGCTCTTCATCTTTACACAACTGGATCATCGTTTTCATTCCCTCCGAGGTGCAATCTGTTATCGGCCAACCGTGTTCTACTGTTGAAAATGGCCAGCCACCTTTCGATGGTGTTCGAAAGAATCTTTTCGAATCCTCGGGATCACGTTTGATCTGACTAACATCAAGATAGGAATGGATTTTCGAGCTTGTTTCCGGGAATGCTTTAACTAGTTTAGCTTCAATTAAGGCTTGCGCGGCAAATGCGGTATCCCAAAGTTGTGATCCATTGTAGCCATTCATTTTCATTCCATCTTCTGCCAGCCATAAGTAGTCTTTCCAGCGGTCGACATGCTTTTTAAATTGAGTCGATTCTTTTCCATATTGATGCCAGATGCATAACGAATTTAGTACCTGGTTCACAGGTCCGATATCTACGTAATTCGTGTCTCTATCTTCAGATTCGATGTATTCCAGAATAAATGCCAGGGCTTTGTTTCTTAGAAATGGAATCTTCACATTTTCATAAGTATTAGCAACGGAATTGAATACTTTAAACAAGTTTGTGAGGTCTTCATGTGTATCAGTTTCGGCACAAAGCTGTCTACATGACCTCCATTTGATCTTGTCGAAATCCTCCACATAGAGTTCATTCTTTAGTTCTTCAAGGAGCGCTGTGGGTTCCGCTTTTATGCGATGACCATAACAGTAGGACATCGGTAAATAGACCATTCTCGAGTGGCACCAGTACCGGCCGGGATGAAATGGCAATTGCCTGGACAGCATCCATAATTCAGGAAACAAAGAATCGTTCCCATTCCATTCATAGATTCCTAAAATACTGAGATAGAATTTGCCCCATGGTGGTATGTGAGTTGCGCCACCATTTTCTTTTATCCATCTTCCGGCATGCTCGAGCCTTGCATCGCTTTTGTCAATACCAAGTAATCGCAAGCTCACATATTGCATCACCGTACCAAACATCGTAGATCTGCCTTCAATATGTAAACCCCATCCACCATCTTGATTCTGATGATTCAACATGTATTGTTTCAATAGTGATTCAACAGGTTTATCAAATGGAGTCTTCGTGATATATGAAACGAAAACAAGACCCGGGAGCAGGAAGAGCGGACCGCCGTAGTCACCGGGCCAATGACCATCTTCTGCTTGTAACGTATTATAATATTGAAAGCCATTAAGCATAGAAGTGTAGCAATCTTTCTCGAACTCATTTGCTAATGGAAACGATCTGAAATCTGCTGCTATATAAATTTTCCTTGAAGCACATTGAGCTCGATACACAAGGTCTGCGCTGTTTGAATTAGCTACTTTATCGAAAGTAAAGCTATCTGCCATTTTTGCGAAAAACTCATCATCAGCTTCAGGGTTTTCGAATACCCAATATTGCCTGCCCTTATCGGAAACCAGACGCCAATATTGCCAATAGTTTTCTGCAATAGTAGTCTGAAGTTCGCTTGTTTGCTGATTTGTCATAAATATTATACAAAGGAAACAAATAAACATTGGATTAAGTGATGTGTTCCTTAATTTCGCACTGCGAAGTGAATAAGATAGCCAAATATGATGTGTGTATTCTTGGAGCAGGAGTTGCAGGTGCAGCAATAGCAGCTTACCTGGGAAAGAATAATTTGAAAGTAGCTATAGTCGACAGGTTTCTTGGTGAAAGGGATACCATTGTTGGCGAACTCTTGCAACCCGGAGGGGTAAGGCTTCTTTCTGAGATGGGACTCTCTTGTTTTCTGGATGACCTCGATGCACAGAAGGTTTATGGTTACAATGTCATAAACGATGGTAAAAGCTGTCTTGTCCCTTATCCCGATGTCAACGGCAAACTACATGGTTTCGGTTTTAGAAATGGGAAGTTTGTAATGAATATGAGGAAGTATTTGAGAGACCTTCCTAATGTTGACCTAATCGAAGGTAAGGTTACTTCACTAAATTTTGACGATAGTAGAATCAGCGGTTTTACTTTCTTACCGAAGGGAGGAGAAAAGTCGCAGACTATCGAAGCTCATCTCACAGTTGTTTCCGATGGTCCTTCATCAAAATTTAGAAATAAACTTTCCAATCCAGAGGTTGAGATCAATGGCCATTTTCTGGGTATTATACTTGAAGATTGCGCTCTTCCATATGAAAACCATGGTCACCTCGTAATGGGAGATCACCCACCATTTGTCATGTATCCGATCAACAGAAAGGAGATACGTGTCTTGATCGATTTCCCGGGTACAACAGTACCGAGGATCAATGAAGAACTTAAGAATGAACTCAGAGAAAATTTCTATGATGCGATGCCTTCCAGCTTGAAAGATGCTTTCATCAGTGCCGTCGAAAAGGGAAGACTTAAAGTTATGCCTAATCATCGTTTGCCTGCAAAGCCTTTCAAAGTAGGAGGAGCTGTTCTACTTGGAGATTCTTTAAATATGAGACATCCGCTTACTGGTGGAGGAATGACTGCAGCATTTTCTGATGTTAAATTCCTTGGTGATAAAATATTGAGTATAAAGGATATCACCGACACAGTAATTCTTGATGGCCATATCAGGGCTTTTTATATTGACAGACATCGCGGAAGTCAAACGATCAATATTCTTGCTGATGCACTGTACAAAGTTGTGCTGAATAAAGATCTAAGGGATGCATTCTTCGATTATATAGAGCAGGGTGGAAGGTATGCTGGAGAACCCATGGCTTTACTTGGAGGCATTTCAAAGGATAAGAGTATGCTTATCAAACATTTCTTTGCAGTAGCAAATCATGGCACTCGAAAAAAGCTGATCCGTGCTGAGATCATGAGTATAGGAAGCAGCGTTACTATGTTACGCGATGCGGTAAAGATCATCACACCACTTTTAAAATCCGAACATCCGGATAAAGCGACTAAGTTTGTCCTTAATACCATTTCCTGATCAATAATTACGAAGTTCGTTATGACTCATTAAAACTCAATATGAGATGAAAGGATTAATTACCATTATAACATTATTCACCTTAACGAACTGCATCGCCAATACAGATAGTACAGAGATCTTAAATTACTGGCTTACAGATACTGAAGAGTATATCGTTCAGATTTACGAAGAGAATGGAGTGTATAAAGGGAAGATAGTATGGTTACTTAATCCTCTTGCAATGGATGGTGAAGCGAGAAGGGATGTGATGAACAACGAACCTGAGTTACGCAGCCGGCTTCTTATGGGGCTCGATGTGCTGGATGGTTTCGAATATGACGACGGTGATTGGCGCCATGGCTCTGTATACAATTTTAAAAATGGCAATGATTACAATGCACACCTTAAGATCGATAATGATGGAAATCTCAGATGGACAGGATATTATGGAATATTGTTTTTTCTCGGAAAGACAAAAGTCTGGACACCGGTATCAGATCTTAAAAAGTACGGACTTAAGTAGATAGATACTATGATCTCGGAATCTATATTATATATAGGATTGGCTCAGTCATTGTTTGCGGCTTTTGTGCTGGCAACAAAGAAACGCGTGATGCTGTCCGATAAAATATTGATCGCGTGTCTGCTAACCATCGCTCTTAAATTTGTTGTCTTTTCATTTCATCAACAGCACTCCGAATTCTTTGATCTCCAATTTTCAATGGGAATGATACCGCTTACTTTTGGCCCTTTTCTTTATCTATATACAGTCTATCTGATCGAACGAAGAACTAAATTTGAATATAAGGACCTACTGCATACTTTGCCTTTCATTATCCTCACAACACTTTACTTCCTGTTCTTTAAGGACAAAGTCGATTTTACTGATGTTCAATATTTCACAAATGATCAGTATTTATGGGTCAGAGTGTTATATGGACTGGCTTATTTTAGTTCCATTGTCACCTATACTGTTTTTACCTTGCTAAGGCTGCGCAAATTCCGTAAGAAACTTGAGGAACAATTCAGTTATCATTCAACACAGATAAGGCTTCTGTGGTTGAATTTCATTTTTGGATTGTTTGTAATGCTTTTTCTGATCTACTTCATAACCGGTGGGGTTAACGCATTTTCTTACGAGGAGGTGATCGATACCGATGTTCTATCTCACATGGGCCTTACCGTCATCGCATTTGCAGTAAGCTATTTTGGTTTAAGACAACCGTCTCTGGCAAGGTGGATCCCAATTCGTGACGAAAGCATCGATCCTGACCTGGAAATAGATATTGACGAAGAGGAAAATGATGATAAAAAGCATAGAAACAGGATTGCAGAAGATAAAGTAAAAGGGTTGAGAGAGAAGTTAAAAGGACATATGATTTCCTCAAAACCATATCTTGATCCCGAACTTTCATTATATCAGCTTGCAAGTCAGCTTGCTATTACGAAAAGTGAGTTAACGGAATTATTGAACGAACACATTGGTAAGAACTTCTTTTCATTTGTAAATTCCTATCGAGTGGAGGAGGTTATTGAGAAATTTAGTGATCCTGAATATGATAATTTGACAATTATTGCAATAGCATATGAATGCGGTTTTAACTCAAAATCGACATTCAATAGCCTTTTTAAACAGCAAACAGGGCAGACTCCCTCTGAATTTAAGAAGAACTTAGCCAAGATCGTGAGAGAGAAAGAAACTCAACAGTAACAGTGCTTTACAGGTACGAATAATCTATTCGGACTCCAAAAACGTCGATTCGGACTTCTTAATTTATATCTCATACTCTTCAGATTAATAGATTTTGTTCATTTACTGATCATTCCAAAAAATGCCCTAAATGATCAGAGAACTAATTCAATCAGCCTATTATCCGAGAGAGATTTCAGCCATGTTTAAAATCAAAATGTCGGGTTTTGGGGGAAGCAAGGTGAAAGCGCCGCTGGATGATCTAGCAACCAAACTTGACGATAGCGAATTTTGTTATGCAGCACTAAAAAAAGTATCCAGATCTTTTGCTGCTGTCATCGATCAGTTACCCCCTGAGTTAAGAGATCCTATTTGTATTTTTTATCTGGTTCTCAGAGGTTTAGATACAATAGAAGACGATACCAGCTTTCCAGATGAGCAAAAACATCCGCTATTGCTTGAATTCTATAGCAAAAGTCTCGACCCGGAATGGTCGATAGAAGGAGTTGGAGATGCTGAAGATTATAAAATATTGCTAGCCAATTACTTTCGGGTTTCAAGATCATTCCAGAGATTGGAAGAGAAGTATCAATTGGTGATCATGGATATCTGCAAGAGAATGGGAGAAGGAATGGTTGAATTCTCTGAGAAGCCGGTTAACAGCAAAGAAGATTATGATAAATATTGTCATTATGTAGCTGGATTGGTAGGAATTGGTTTATCACAACTGTTTACAATTTCAGGAAGGGAAGATGTGATGTTAAGTCAGAGAGAAGATCTATCGAATTCGATGGGACTTTTCCTTCAGAAAACGAATATAGTTCGGGATTACAATGAAGATCTAAATTTTGGAAGGTCATTTTGGCCGAAAGAGATTTGGGGTCGGTACGCAGAAACGCTTGATGCTTTTGAAAAAAATCCTGCATCTCCAGTGTCTTTGGCTTGTTTAAATCACATGGTGAAGAATGCTTTACATCATGCAAAAGATAGCTTGGAATATTTATCCGCTATAGATGACCCTAAAGTGTTCAGGTTTTGTGCCATACCACAAGCGATGGCCATAGCGACGTTATCCAAAGTTTATAATAATCCGGAAGTTTTTACAGGTGTAGTAAAGATCAGAAAAGGACTTACAGCGCTCATGATGCTTCAGCTCAATGATTTTGCTACAGCTAAAAGATATTTCAGGTTTTTCTCAATGGAACTTATGAACAAGCTCGACAGAAATGATCCGAATTATGTTGAAACAAAGGATATACTGATAGAAATCATTGCTGTTTGCAATGCAAAGCCATCATATCGTGCAATGGAAATTGCATAGATAGCTCCAACCCAATTTCAATTCCACATTAATTCATAGAGCATAGCTCTTATATGATGAGCATTTACAGTAAATTCGCCTCCTGAATGGTGAAAAGTCTTAGTCCAATAATTGAACTCATTGAAGAGGAATACGAGATCCCTCACTTAGGCGCAACGAGAAAGATCTCAGCGCTCCTGCCATATGATTATTATGATCATACTAAGAGGCTACCTGTATTATATCTGCAGGACGGGCAGAATCTGTTCAATCCTCAAGCGCCATTTGGTGATTGGGCTATCGATAAATCTCTGCACAGACTTGCAGCAAAAGGTTTGAAAGATGTGATCATCGTCGCGATCGATCATGGCGAACGGGAACGTATAAAAGAATACCTTCCTTACTTCCATGGTAGATTGGGTAAAGGTAAAGGAACACACTACATTAGATTCCTGAAAGAGAAACTGATCCCGTATATAAATAAGCGCTATCGAACCATGACTGATTATGCAAGCACAGGGATCGGAGGGAGTTCAATGGGCGGACTCATAAGTTTATATGCCGGACTAACCGAACCGTCTGTTTTCGGTAAGACGATGATATTCTCTCCTAGTCTGTGGATCTCAAACCGTATTTATTACAACGCGAAAGTATTTGACACGCTTCCCAATTCAAGAATGTATTTGTATGCCGGGGGAGAAGAAAGCCTCACTCATCTTCCGAATGTTAAAAAACTGGAGTCGATCTTAAAGTCACACACTGCGAAGAATTCAAATTTTCATCTAAAGGTTTCAGTAAACATGCGAGGTGTTCATGCTGAAGAATATTGGAGAAGAGAATTTCCAAAAGCTCTTAAGTGGCTGTTTTTTGATAAATAAAGATAAAATGAATTACAAACTTTCCAATTCTCTCGATACTGAGGTAGATATTTTGTTAAGTTTTAATAAGGATGAGGTTGATACTGTAATGATCAAAGATCTAACAGGTCTGCCTGACTTTCAGTTTAATGGTGAGCTCGATGAAAACCTGATGCTTTTTACCGATTCAGGAAACAAAGTATTTCTGTTAGGACTTGGGGAAAAGAACGAGAAATGCAAACTGCGTTCTGCATTTCAAAAGTTTGCATTCAGACACTTTAAATACTTGCAGAAAGACTTGCAGGTAGATCTGAGAAATTTTGGTGATGATCAGATCATAGATGCTCTAACCGGTCTAACAATGGCAAGCTACCAGATGGGCGTTTTTAAAACTGAAAAGAAGGACATACCAGAAGTAAAATATCATTTTCTTTCCGAAAGATCTATCGACGATCAAATTTCTGAAGGAGTTGCTGTCGGAGAAAGTATTAATAACATTCGTGCACTGATAGATGCACCCCCAAATCAGAAGACTCCGGAGTTTTTAGCGTCACACGTAACAGCATCTGCAAAGAAACATGGTTATAAATGTGAGGTAAAAGAAAAGGCAACTTTAGAGGATGAGGGATTTGGTGCGCTGCTTGCTGTTGGCGCTGGTAGCAAAAATGAACCCAGGCTGATCAAGATGACCTACACTCCAAAGGAAGGAGCAGATATAGATATAGCGCTAGTAGGTAAAGGAATCACGTTCGATTCCGGTGGATTATCGATAAAACCATCTCAAAACCTTCATTATTTAAAGAGTGATATGGGAGGAGCAGCTGCGGTAATTGGTGCTGTTGAGTTAGTTGCTAAACTGAAATTGAAGGTCAACGTGATCGGAATTGTCGCTTCGGCAGAAAACGCTGTAGATGCAGAAAGTTTCAGACCTGGTGATGTTATAAAATCCTATTCGGGGAAGACGATTGAAATTATAGATACCGATGCAGAGGGAAGATTAGTGCTTGCGGATGGACTCAGTTATGTTATCAAGAACTACAAACCCAAAAGAGTGATCGACCTCGCAACGCTTACCGGAAGTGTGGTCCGCACGTTAGCCTATTCTGCTGCCGGGATGTTCACGAACAATGAAGAAATGGCTAATTCTTTAAAGCAGATCGGTGAGAACATCGATGAAAAAGTTTGGCAACTTCCTCTATATAAAGAATTCGAGAGCGATCTGCACTCGGATCTAGCGGATATTCGTAATTTCAGCAATAAGCCAATAGCTGGAGCGATCACTGCTGCTAAGTTTTTGGAGGCATTTACAGAAGATCACGATAGCTGGCTTCATTTAGATATTGCCGGAGTGTCTTTTGGGGATTCTGAATTTTCTAAAATGAAAAGTGCAAGTGGATATGGAGTTCGCTTGTTGGTTCAGTATATTAAAACATTAAGCTAAAGATCATGGAAAAGAGACCACTAAACTTTCTATGTATTTCAACCTATTTCAAAGGCGAGGACTTTTTGCGATCGTGTAAAGCTGAAGGAAACAGGGTTTTCTTGCTGACATTAAAAAGTCTCGAAAATGAGGACTGGCCCTGGGACTCAATCGACGAAACATTATATGTCGATAAATGGGTGGATGAACATGTTCAGAATGGAATTGCTTATAAATTCCGCTCAATAAAATTTGATCGCTTTGTAGCCTTGGATGATTTCGACGTTGAAAAGGCAGCCGGCTTGCGAGAGCATTTCAGAATGCCTGGCATGGGTCAGACCACCGGAAGATTTTTTCGTGATAAACTTGCAATGAGAGTAAAAGCTCATGAAGAAGGAATAAAAGTACCCCCATTTTCCTCGCTCTTTCATGATGAAGATATAAATTCTTTTGCTGATAGCGTGCAAGCACCATGGTTGGTTAAACCAAGACATGAAGCTTCTGCGCATGGAATAAAAAAGGTTCATAGCAAGGACGATTTATGGCAACTGATGCATGAACTGGGTGATGATCGTCACAAATTTTTAGTAGAAAAATTCGCTCCGGGAGATGTCTATCATGTAGACAGTATTAATTACAATGGAGATGTGGTTTTTGCGAGAGTAAGTAAATATTTAGATACACCTTATGAAGTAGCACATGGAGGAGGAATTTTCAGGTCTGTAACTATAGAGTTAAATTCCCAGGAAGAGCAGGATCTAAGAATGACGAATCGATCTGTCATGAAAGCTTTTGGTATGCAATTCGGTGCATCGCATACAGAGTTTATAAGATCGCGCCAGACAGGAGAAATATTTTTTCTTGAAACTTCATCCAGAGTTGGAGGAGCAAACCTTTCCGAGATGGTTGAGGCTGCCACAGGGCTTAATCTTTGGGCTGAATGGGCTAAAGTTGAATCTGTTACTTTTCGAAATGAAAAATATACTGTGCCGAAGCTGTACAAAGATACATATGCCGGAATAGTAGTGAGTCTAAGTAGGTATGAATATCAGGATCTATCAACATTCACCGATCCGGAGATCGTTTGGCGCATGCATAAACCATGGCATATAGGATTGATCGTTTCTGCCAGTTCACAGGAAAGGGTAGAAGAGCTTCTCAATAAGTATACAAGGCGTATTGCTGAAGAGTATCATGCCAGCGCACCGCCTCCGGAGAAATCAGTTTAGCCTTCATTTTCGAAGAAACCGATACTTCCACCAACCCACACTTTATCTTTATTGTATCTCACTCCAACCATTGCACCTTTGCTAAGGCGCATAAGGTTACTCACTACTCGTGTGGTCTTATCTCTGGTATTGTGAAGTGCCATCATTCTGATCTCACCTTTCGCAGGAACATCTGGTGTTTCAACAATAGGTTGATAATTTACTTTTTGCTGCAGAATGTAGTTTTCTCTATCTTGAATATCATCGAGTATTTTCTGGTTAATATCAAGGACAACACCAGACCCTGCAAAGGAATAGAGTGGCTTTAAGACATAGTTTTCCAGATCATCGGGATAGTCCGTGAGCTTATTGAGAAATTGTGAGTGAGGAACATACTTATTCTGGATAAGTGGCAACGTGTATTTGCTGATCCTGAAGAACCAGTTAGGATGGCCAACCCACTCAACATCTACTTCATCCTTGAAATAGAACTCTCGTTTAATATCATCACGTTGATTAAGTTCATCAAAGATCACCCGATTATAAATCTTTAGGATCTTTACTTCGGTGCCATTTTCGTCGATATAAAATAATTCTTTTCCTCTTTTTTTCATTTGGCTGATGCAAAGTACTTTTAATCCAAGTTCACGCTCAGCGCATAGAAAATCAATTCGTGTAGTTTGCTTTTCAGGCTCCACTTCGAGAAGAACAACCTGTTTGGGATCTGTATCACCAATAATTTCTGCCCGAAGCATTTCAATGTATTCCTCTCTCTTCAAACCATCCAGATGCACCGAAAATCTATCAGGTATATCGTAGTGTTTGATATACATTTGCGATAGAAAGTCCTGATAGAAATAAAGAGAAGGGAAACCCTGGAGCTCTATGAGTTTTGGAATTGGGTCGCCATTTTCATCTAAACAGATACCAAAATCCAATTGAATGAATCTTGAAGTATAATCTTCTGCAGGAACATGAAGCGTTGGGTGTTTTATCGCTTCTTGAGTAAGGACTTTAAAATCAGGTTTGACGACGATATCAAGAATATCATTACAAGCTTCTGTTAGTCTTTCCTTCAGCAGTTGGGGTATAAATACCGGGGTTTCAGCAATCCTGAACGGAGGCAAGTAATTGAATTGTTGCTCGATATCTTTCAGGAAGGTCTGGTATTTTTCCTGTGTAAAGTGCTCGTTAAATGCTTTGCGGTATGCGTGGATCATCAGTTATTAATATACTCTTCTTTGTTTAATGAAGCTAAAGCTTTTGAAATAAAACTCGGAAGTATAACACTATGAGTAAGTTTTATTTTATCAGGATCGCTCAAATGAAGCATCATATCCTCGTATTTGTTCTCATCGAAATTACTGATCACCTTGTCTCGATTTTCTTTTTTGCTGAAGTGTGACTTCATACCTATTGGATCTGCTTCAGGATGAAATTGCGTCCCTACAAATTCATCAGAGAACCTGACAGCCATTATCGCTCTTTCATATTCTACATGGGTTCTAATTTTTTCCAGGCTTAATATGCTTGCACCATGTTCTTCAAAAACCTTTAGCCTCGGTTGCACGAGTTGCCAATCTCTGGAATCGACAGCATAGTAAGGATTGTCCAGACCATTTAAAATTGGGTCGGTGAGACCAGCTGCAGTTTTGTGAACAGGGTAGATCCCAAAAGAAGTTCTTTTTCGTTTGGTGATCGATCCAAGTTGAAAATGTTCACATGCCATCTGGAAGGAATAACAAATAAAGAAGATATGCTTCTTATTCCCTCCTTTAATTTGATTTAGCTGCCATGCAGAATCTATAAGATTGAAATAACTCTCTGTCCAGGAACCTGCTTCGTGAGGATTTCCAGGACCTCCACTCGAAATAAAAATATCATATGAAAGATCAGGAATTTCATGTTTAGATCGAACATCAAACACTTTCCAGTCCAAACGATCTTCAAACTCGGTGGCAATATCCCTGATACAACGCAATCCCTGATTAGGAATGCTTTTGTTCATGTCTAGGATAGCCAGTTTTACTTTTTTCATAATTTAACTCAGTCCTTCAGTTGTCTGCTCGATTATATAGTCGACTACTTTCTTCAAATCGTTGGTCTCATTATAGACAGCTAATTGTCTATCGGCTCCTGTACCGTTTTTCAGCATGTCTTTAATTTTATTCATTTCATTTCTGGATCCAAGATCATCCACGACCTCATCGACAAACTCAAGCATTTCCTCGATCAGGATTTTTATATCAACCTCAGCCTCCTGACCAAAATCTATCAACTTACCATCAAGTCCGTACCGCCCAGCCCTCCATTTATTTTCGTTTATCAGTGCCCTGTGATATAGAATGAAATTTAAGTTTTGAGTTCTTAAGAGATAAAGTTTAGCCACAAGTGCCTGGATCATTGCAGTGAGGCAAACAGTCTCATCGACTGTCAACGGTATATCGCAAATCCGGATCTCAACTGTTGGAAAGAATGGATGAACTCTGATATCCCACCAGATCTTTTTGGCATTGTCGATACATTTCGTCTTGATCAGCAATTCAATGTAACTCTGATATTCTGCAACAGATTGAAAAACATCGGGAATCCCGGTACGTGGGAATTTATCGAAAACTTTAGAACGGAAAGATTTGAACCCGGTGTTTCTGCCTTCCCAGAATGGTGAGTTGCTGGACAAAGCGTATAAATGAGGTAGAAAATATCGCATGGAATTTGCGATATGCAACGCCATTGCTTTATCCTGAATCCCAACATGAACGTGTAAACCAAAGATCAGATTTGACCGGGCCGTATCCTGCATCTCCTGAATGATCTCATCATAGCGAGGATTTGGAGTAATAAGTTGTTTTTCCCATTCTGAGAATGGATGAGTACTTGCTGCACCTATGCGGAAACCGAGATCGGAAGAGATCTCACAAATGGTTTTGCGAAGCTGAGAAATTTCCTGTCTTGCTTCTACGATATCAGAACAGATCTTTGTTCCAACCTCAACCACAGCCTGATGCATTTCTGCTTTTACTTGCTCCTCTAGGTGCTTTTCAGCAACTTCAACAATTTTCTGTTCATGGGAGATCAGTTCACGGGATTCAGGGTCAATTACCTGGTATTCTTCTTCGATTCCTAGGGTAAACTGCATTTTAAAAGATTTAGATGATGCAAAATCCGGACTCATCCGGATAAACATTATGCGTTTTGAGCAACCTTTAAATTTTTACTCGCAACAACCTGGTCTTTTATAAAACTTCCCCAAGTCAAGTTCATCTGACCATCTTTATGAGCCATCGCTCTTTCAATTGCTAAATTTGCTGCGTTTTCAACGATCCAGTCAAAATTTTCCTGGCCAACTGAGTGGTAATCTGCATCTGGTGCGGGATTACAGAAATCTATAGCATATGGAATACCATCTCTTATTGCAAATTCAACTGTATTAAAATCATAACCTAATGCTATGTTAAGCTTTATACAGTATTCTTCCACTTTGCTCAGCAATTCCTTCGCGACAGGACCGCCATCTCTGACATATCTCAAGTGATGAGGATTGCGGGGTTCATATTGCATGATATGGACATTGTTCTGGCCTAAAACATAGCAGCGAAAGTATTCTGTAAACTGGATTTCTTCCTGTAACATCATTACCAACTGTTCTGTTTCTGCATGTTTAGTAAACAGATCCTCTCTGTTCTCTACTCTGTAAACACTTTTCCAGCCACCACCAGAATGTGGTTTCATATATGCAGGAAAACCGATATACTCAAACATTTCATCCCAACCAAATGGCAATTTCAGGTTTCTGAAGGAGTTCTCATCTGTATCATCTGGTCTGTGAAAAGATGGTAAGAGAACAGTTTTAGGAACAGGTACACCAACTTTTTCTGAAAGGGCATTATTGAAAAATTTCTCATCTGCGCTCCACCAGAATGGATTGTTTATCACAGCTGTTCCGCAAATTGCTGCATTTTTTAGAAAAGATCTGTAAAAGGGAACGTCCTGTGAGATACGATCAATGATAACCGCATAATCGATTGGCCGGGCTTGTTGAACAATATCAATACCGACAGGTTCAGCTACGATACCATCGATTTTTTTCTCATTTATCCTGTGTACAAATGCTTCAGGAAATGTAGTTTCTTGTCCGAATAAAATTCCAATTTTCTTCATAACGTTAAAATTTTAGATACTAGAGTGTCGACAAATAATTTGGGAACATATCTCTCCAAATCGGCCAGTCATGTTTGGCCCAGCGTTTAAGGTCGAACCAGTACGGTATATTCTTCTTTGTAAGTATATCCGCCATATCGCGATTTGCATCAAGGCATATATCCCATTCACCTACTCCCAAAGTAATCTTCATATCCCATAATTCTGGATTTTGATTCCCGGGTAGGTATTCTACAGGATTATTAAAATAAACATTTTCATCGTGGTAACCGTCTAAAAATGAACTTATATCGAAAGATCCACTCATACTAAACATATGGCTCACTTTATCGGGATTTTTAAAGGCAAAGTTTGCTGCGAGATAACCGCCAAAACTAGGTCCTGCAACTGCAACTTTGGAAATTCCCTTTTCGTGACATATTGCATTCACCAATTCTTCTCTTACAAAGTTATCATACCAGATATGATTCTGCACTTTTTCTGCAGGATGAATTTCTTTGTTATACCAACTCATATCGTTGATACTGTCTGGACAATAGATCTGGACTAGTCCATTATCTAAAAACCACTTGGCAGAACTGATCAGGTGGAAATCTCTGCATTCATAATATCTTCCCATCGTGGTAGGAAAAAGAATGACCGGATAACCTGAATGCCCGAATACAAGCATTTCTATATCCTTGTTTAACGTTGGCGAATGCCACTTATGGTAGTCTTCTTTCAATTTTTCTATTTATTTAAAACGGAGCGCAAAATTACGGCATACTTTCATCATATAAAAGCATAGAGCAATCTGTTTTAAGAAAGGACAGAGTAGCATAATCATCAGCAACCACAAAATTCTACCCCAACAACTTTCATGGTTTTTAAACGGTCTATAATTTCCATCAACACTTCGTGGTCATTGATGGAAGGTTTAATTGAGTTTTTGTATATCAGCTGTAATTCTTCTTCGATCGAAGAAGGTACCCCACCAGTTGAATAATTGTATAGTTCAATTCTACAACCTACTTTGTCCTGCGAAACTTTTATAGTTGTAAATGGTCGCGACAACCAGCTGCTGTCCTCAATGTTTATCATAGTAAGACAGTTTATATCATACGCTACAGTGGACCACACCTTGATCATACTTATCGGTTCGATTTTTGAAAATTCTAAAGTTTTAACGGAGTTAAAGTCTACTTTAAAAGGATGTATAGGTAGTCGCGAGATTGTTTTTATATTTTCAAAATCATAAATACGTGTATAGACCTGAAGTTCTGTTTGGCCTTTGTAAAGATTGTAAAGTGCAATTCTAAACGAATCGGGATTACCTAAATAGCGATTGAAATGATCTACCGGAAATTCAGAGTATATAAATGCTTTTTCTTCCTGTCCATCTTGTGTGTAGTTAAACTCAATTAACCAAATGCCACCAATGGCAAAAGTATTTATTGAGAGAAATGTAAGCACACCATATATAAACAGGGCTCTCATGATCGGTCGATCAGATTTATTTCATTTGAGACAATTGCACATAAAAATCCCCTGGTACTTTGAAGTAAGTTACCCAACCATAACCATGATCTTCGATCTCTCCTTTGAACTCAACACCCTTTGATCTAAGATCGCTTACTGTCTCCTGAATATTATCACACATGAATGAGATATCGTGTGTTCCTGAAGGGGAGCCCTGCTGACCGCTTTCATCTGAAGGATGAACACCCATATCTGCTGCAGGCAGATTAAAAATTAGCCAACCTTCGCCGGCATCGAAATGAGAGAAGCCTAATTTATCTTTAACAAAGTCCCTTAATTCTTCGGCTTTAGCTGTATAGAACATCGTATGAACTCCGGTAATCATAAGCAGTTACATTTTTATGAATTTAATGATTCTTATATATACTATTGAAATTACTTATTCCTCCTCAAAATATTCCTTGCGCAGAGATTTGATCTCCTGAATATAATAGCCGTCATCGACAGAATTTTCTGCTGCCTTCAGCAATCTTCCTACATGACGCGTTATAGCAATTTTTTGCTCTTCAGTTTCTGCGAGTTTATTTATAGTCACGAAACTTTGCATCAACTTGGAAAGTACGGCCGGGCTTCCAACAGCAAAATATCGAATCTGATTAAAGGAGGCATCCATCATGCTTTCGAAAGAAGAAGGAGAAGTGAGCACCCTTATTTCCTGATCATCATCAAGTCTGATCGATTTTGGAAAAGAAACTTTAGTAAGGTATCCCATACTCGAAGTAAGCTTATCGATACAAGCTATAGCCGTATACGGATCATTCACACCCGGAGATAAAGCTCGCGCAGCGATCTCAACTAATTGGTGAATAGCAAACTCAGCATCCTGATGTGGAGTTCTGATATCTCCATAAACAAAGGCATCATGCAAATTTTCTATCGCTTCGTTTTCTACTGGTTTAGATGAGTATACCTTTAAAAGTTGAATTCCTTCTACCAGATAGTGTCCCGGTCTGTGATTAAGCTCTACCACCACTTCATTCTTTTTTGCTGAACGAATTAGGGATTCATTATCGATAGATTGCAGGTATCCGTCTTTTTTGCAGTTTAGTGAATATTGGTACTCCAGGTTAGTGAGTAGAGCATTTCGATCAAGATCATTTTCATCCTTCCCTTCTCCCATTTTCACCGGGAATAATCGGCGAATGCCTCTTGACAATTCACTCCCAACGTCAGAAATTACTCGATCTGCTTGTATGCTGATAGAAATATGATGTATAAATATTATCAGAAGTATAATATTCCCCAAGGCCAGAAATATCGCCAGTAGAACTGAGAAGTTAGGAGTGAAAGTGAAGGATTCTGATCTAACCGTTTTTAGTATGATGATGCAGTATGCAAAAGTCGATACATAAGTTCCCAGAACCACCTGATTCAATCGATCATACATGAAGTTTCTAAGCAGTCTGGATCCAAACTGAGATGACGCTAATGTAAGTGCAACCAGTGTTATCGAAAAAACAGTACCTGCAACGCCTATCATAGCAGCTGCTATGATTGAAAGAACACTCCTGGCAGAATCTACACTATCGAGAAAAAAGTATCTTATAAAGCCCTCCGGCTGATAGTTAAAAGTCGTATCCAGATATATCATCAACACTGCCGCACCCTGACTCAGCCCAATGATCACTATTGGCAGGAACCAAAAGCTGCCTTTTAACAGGAACCAGAAGTATTTTATCTTGCTTTTCAAGTTTTACGGATTGAATTCAGAGGAAAAGATAAGGAATTCTATAGTTCTTCTATTATAGCCATATTGATCTTGAATCTTAATTTGGATTTTACTGATTCTTACTCTACTACAAAGGATGTTTCCCTTAGATAACCGCTAGATCAAATAACACATCAATATGTCTATTTTTTATTTATTAGTTTGAATATTATAGTAGCAAGGAGCCCAACGGCTGCGAATGAAGCTATCAAAGCAAACACGTGTTGATGTCCGACTTCACCCGGGGAACGATCCAAAAGAAATCCCATAAGTGGTCCCATAAATATATCCGGAGTATAACCGATAAAAGAGACTATACCAATTGCACTTCCTGTATATAACAGCGGTACTTTTGCTTCTTCGAACAATACAAAATAGACTCCTCTCAACGCATGAATTCCGATGCTTGTTGTTACAACCACTGCAACGATCGACACATATACACCACTTCCAAGCAAGCCAAATGTGATAAAAGTGCTTCCAAAAATAATGATCATGAAGCCCAATAAGAGTACTGTGGATGATTGGATGCGATCTCCGAGAAAACCTGCTGATACCGCTGCAAAAGGCCTTACCCATAATGAGATCGAGGCTATTTTAGCCGCTTCTACATCATCATAATTAAATGTGTCATACACGTATAGTGAAAAATCATCTGTTCCTTTGTATGCAACATAAGCACACACAACTATTACAGCTTGGAGCCAGATAGAAGGTCTGCTGAGACCATCTTTTAAGCCTTCGAGAGATATTCTCTTTATCGAACCCACATCATGCGATGCTGGTGTATCCGGAACCAGAAAGAATACGATAATTGCAATTAATATGACCAGAAAACTGATCATTAGGATAACAGCTCTGAGTGCATATGTTTTCTCTGTTATATTAGCAAAAGCGGGATCTGGAAGAAGCGATGAAAACACAAAAACGGCAATTGATGCCATCAATGCAGCCATGAGTCCCCTGCCACCATCTAACAAACCGTAAGCTTTCCCTTGACTGCTGGCACCACCCCAAACTCTTGTTGCTTTGATCAAGGCAGCCCAAAAAAGCAGAATGGTAGTCAAGCCCCAGAAAGCATATAAAACTACAAGGAGATTGAGATCCGGAACAGAAGCAAAGACAAATCCTCCAATTGCAGTAGACACAAGAGCAAATGACATCAGTTTTCTTGCGGAAAAAATATCTGCTAACGGACCTCCAAGAAAATATGAACCCATAGCTACCGTTCCATATGCCGAGAATGCCAAGCCAAGCTGAAGATTGTTGATCTCAAAAACATCAAGGATGGTTGGTCTAAAAACCCTGACAAGTACAAATGGTAAAAGAAATATACCTTCCCCGGCTGCAACCATCGAGATCATTATGAAAACCTTATGCATCTTTCCGTTTGTGCCTTGTAAAGGTTGCTTGTCTATCAAATCAATACTCTATGACTTTTAAGAATCATATAATGATCGCTTTACAGGATTGTCGATAGGAGGTATGGTTTTTAAGTATTCGTAAATCGCATTTACTTCGTATTCTTCTAAAGCAGAGTAGGGTAACATTGGATACTGAAGAGGCGCTTCGTTTTCCATGATCCCAAATTTAACCGCACTTATAAATTGTTCTTTTGTCCATTTTCCGATACCACTTTCAGGATGTGGCGTAAGATTCGAAGAAAGTACAACACGCCCTTCCCTGTTGTATGGTTTGTTCCCTCCTGCAAAGTAACCTTTACTCAATTCTGGTTCAAGATAATTGTTGGTTTTAAAATCAGCAGAATGGCATACAAAACAATCGAGATTGTGTGCAAGATATTTTCCCAGTTCCAGGGTTTCGCTCGAATCAGGTAACTGGATCTCTTTTTCTGGAAATGGAAATGGCTTCCATTCTATTTTGCAAAGTAACTTAGTTAAAAAAGAGGGTTCAGATGGTTTGTCAGGAGTTGGATCAGCGGCAACGAGTTTATGACCCGATCTTAAAAATCCAATAATGGCATGAAGATCTTCATCTGCCATATGGGGTAACTTAACCATGTATGGCGGTGCATACTGACCATTTTTCTTGACTCCGGTTCTCAATAAAGTATAGATCTCTCCATCTGTCCATTCTCCTATTCCATATTTTTTATCCTGGGTGATATTAGGGGAATAAACTACACCGAACTCAGGGGGTGCATCAGGCATTCTAGTTCCTGTCAATTTTCCGGTTGCAGGATCTTTATGACAGCTAGCACAAAGCATAGAAACAAGTTTATGCCCGCGCTCGATCGATTCGGCTGTGGGAGTAACCTTAACTTCAATTTTTTCTACCTCATATGTAGGAATATCACTGTTATTAATGACAATAAAACCTACCGCTAATATTATAACTAAAAGCAGTATCAGAGATCCACCAATTTTTAAAATGCGTTTCATATTACAAAGTTATTTAATAATGAAAATTAATAAAAACAAGATTGAAAAAAAAGCGAGTATCATTACTTGTCAGTTGCAACTATTAAAAAATCAATGTATTTCTTTTAAATTGATCACTAGAGCAGCTGATTAAAACTTAGCTTTCAGCAGAATTACTTAGTTTTCATCAAAATTCCTTATTAAGATATGAGTTTTTCAACAATAGATCTGATCATCTTTAGCGGCTGGATCATTTTTATGATGGGGTTCGGGATATGGATCTCCAGGTCAAAGCAGGAAACAACACAGGATTATTTTCTTGCTTCCAAGGCATTACCCTGGTGGGCAGTTGGTGGTTCTTTGATCGCATCGAATATTTCAGCCGAGCAATTTATTGGAATGTCAGGTTCGGGTTATGTCGTTGGTTTTGCCATTGCTACATATGAACTAATGGCAGCCTTAACTCTATTGATAGTAGCTAAATTTTTTCTTCCGGTGTTTTTAAAAAGAGGAATTTATACTATGCCTCAATTCCTCGAAGATAGATTTGATGGCAGAGTTAGAACAGGTTTAGCAATTTTTTGGGTTCTTTTATTCGTCTTTGTAAATATTACCTCAGTACTTTATTTAGGAGGCCTTGCTCTTCAAACGATCATGGGTATCCCTCTTATTTACGGAGTTATAGGACTTGCGTTGTTTGCATCCACATTCTCGATTTTCGGTGGCCTTAAAGCAGTAGTCTGGACTGATGTTGTTCAGGTTGTTGTGCTGATATTTGGTGGTCTCCTTGCTAGCGTCATGGTTTTGAATGCGCTGGGTGGTAGTTTCCTTGGGGGGCTACAAACTCTCCTCACCGAAGCTCCTGAGAAATTTGATATGATCCTGGATAAAGCGAATCCGGAATATATGAATCTACCTGGGATCAGTGTTTTAATAGGTGGTATGTGGATCGCGAATATCTACTATTGGGGGAATAATCAATATATTATTCAAAGAACACTCGCAGCGAAAAGTTTAAAAGAGGCTCAGAATGGTGCTGCATTCGCTGCTTTTTTAAAGATCTTGTTACCCCTAATTGTCGTCATACCGGGTATAGCAGCATTTGTCTTGCAAGCAGATATAGGGAAACCGGATGAGGCTTATCCTTGGGTGCTTAACAACTACGTTGGCGTTGGTTTCAAAGGGTTGGCTTTTGCTGCCCTCATTGCCGCTATCGGTTCTTCTCTCAGTTCGATGGTAAATAGTGCTTCGACCATTTTTACCTTGGATATTTACCGACCGTTCTTCCTCAGCACCAATTCTAAAAAATCTCTAGATGCTCATGAGCACGACAGTGCATCTTTATCTATGGAAGAAGAGTCTAAATTGGTGAAGATCGGAAGAGTGGCTGCCGGTGTTTCATTACTTCTTGGAGTTATAGTGGCACCGCTTCTTGGAAATCTGGATCAGGCATTTCAATATATTCAGGAGTATACGGGATTTATCAGTCCGGGTGTAGTTGCTGTCTTCTTATTGGGATTATTTTGGAAGAAAACTTCAGCGAACGCTGCATTGGTTGCGGTTATTCTTGCAATTCCATTATCCGTCGGTTTTAAGTTGCTGACTCCTCAAATTCCATTTTTGGACAGAATGGGGCTTAGTTTCTTGATCTTATGTGGAATAATGATCGCTATTTCTCTTATAGAAAATAAGAGTAGTAATGATGCCAAAGGTATTGTCTTCCCTGATGGTTTGTTTAAGACAGGCAGCGTGTTTAATATATCAGCACTGATCGTTTGCGGCATGCTTGCCGTTATTTATGCCCTGTTCTGGTAGAATTTACTCTTTGAGAATTCTGGCAACAGCAGTTAAACCAGCTTTGTTGCTGATCTCAACGATATATATTCCAACTGGTTGATCAAGGTAGAATTCTACCAGGTCTGTGTTCTGAAATACTTCCTGCGAAAGTAATCTTCCATTCAAGGCTCTTAGACTAACAGTTATCTCAGCTTCAGTTTCGCCGAGTGCTACATAGAATTTATCTTTTGTGGGGTTTGGATATATTTTGAAGCTTTCACCAAAACCATTCTCTACGATACCTACTTTAATAGCCCAAATACAATCTGAAGTATCGATACAGCCATTTTCCTCAACTATGACGGAGTAACCTCCACTCGAGGAAATGGTATATGTTTGCTGTTCTTTCCCTTCTATTATACTGAAGCTATCATTGCAGTCCAGCCATTTATAGATTGCATTTTCAGCAACAGCCATCAACGTATTTCCAATTTGAATAACGGAGTCCTCAACAGTTTTTATCGTTAGCTCAAGGTGTAAAACACTATCACAACCTCTTGAATTAGCTATGGTATCGGTGAAAGATCCACTCTTGTTAAATGCTTTTCCACTTGGTCCGATATATTTATGGCAACTCGTATCCACAATTGTGTCCGACGTGCTCGACTTAATGGTTAAATTAATAGTGAGTATGCTATCACATCCATATCGGTTACTTATGGTATCGACATATGTTCCATTGCTGTTATATACGCTTTTCCCGCTCGGAGTAACGTAACTATCACATGAAACCGGATCGATCGTGGCACTGCTATTATAATGGATCACAAGATCGATTGTGATTATACTATCGCAACCTTCCAAATTCTGTATTGTGTCTGAATATGTTCCACTGCTATAGTAAGTATGCTTGCCACTGGGCGAAATATATTTGTTACAACTGGTATCACTGATCAATCTTGTTGAACTCGACTTTACATTGATAAAGAACATTAAAATACTGTCGCAGCCTTTAGTATTCAAGATGGTATCAGGATAGACACCGCTGTTAAAAACTGTGTACTTGCCGCTGGGAAGCTCAAAACTATCACATGCGGAAATAGTTTGAGAGTCATAGCTGACATAATTCACAGTAAGGTTGATCGTGATAAAACTATCACACCCTTTTTGGGTTGCTATGGTATCTTGATAAATACCACTTGTATTATAGAATTTTCCAGAAGGGGATATGTACGATTGGCATACAACAGAGAAGATCGTTGCGCTCCCGGAATAATTAACAGTTAGATCTATTGTGATAATACTGTCACAACCTCCTTTGTTGATCAGCGTGTCTTCATAAATGCCGCTTGTATTATATGTTTCATCTCCGCTAGGGACAGTATAGTTATAGCAAACTTCCGGGTTTATAACAGAGCCTGTTATAAAACAAATGCTGGTTTCATAAACTCTGGTATGACCAGATTGCATTGCTCCACCATTGTTGAATGGCGCACCCATAGATACCGTATCACCGTCTGCGTTAAGACTTACAGAAAATCCTGCCTGATTACTCGCCGCTTCTCCGTTTATGATGTTTGCTGTCCTTCCCCAGTTACCTATGTTATTCTGAAACACTCTTAACTGCCCCGCATCAGCCCCATTTACATCGCTTTTAACCGATCCAATTGCGACGACATTTCCTGTGTAATTTAACTCTACTGAGAATCCTGATTGGTCACCAGCAACTTCACCTTCGATATCCTTTCCAATTCGGACCCAGCTACTTCCATTATATTCTAACACTCTCACAAAACTAGAGTCAGTTCCAAATGGAATTTGAGTTGCACCGGAAGCGATGATGCTTCCGTCTGCATTTAGACTTACCGATTTACCAAAGTTGTCTAAACTTGACCGACCTTCGAGATTGATCCCTTTCTGAACCCAAACACCTGAGCTGTCCTCAAAAATTTTAACGAGTCCGGTATTTGATCCAGCAACACCATCATATCCGGGTGCACCAATGGCAACCGTACTTCCATCATTACTGATACTTACAGAAGTGCCAAAAAGATCATTTGCATTATCGCCATCAATATCAGAACCAATTTTGATCCAATTGCTTCCGTTAAATTCAAAAACTCTTGCAGAACCTTGCAAACTCGCGCCATTTTGAGGTGATCCCATTATAAGGCGATTCCCGTCACCACTGATGCTTACTGAAGATCCTGCATGGTCACCACCAGCTTCTCCATTAATATCATTTCCCTGCTTAATCCATGATCCGGAAATTATCTTATACACTCTAACATGACCGGATTCTGCACCGGTACCAAAATTATATGGTGCTCCAATAGCCACGATCCTGCCGTTATCAGAAAAGCTAACCGAGTATCCTGCTTTATCTCCACTAGCTTCGCCAAGAATATCAGCTCCCATTTGAACCCAGGAACCACTTGCAAAACGCATTACTTTTACTTTGCCAGATCCGGCATCAGGTGCTCCTATGGCAACTCTTGAGCCGCTTTTATTCAGGCTTACACTGTGTCCAGAATGTTCCGAACTAACACTTCCGTTAATGTCAGTCCCAAGCTTATTCCAGTTCTGTGCATTTAAGCTAAGCTGGATAATCAGACTTAGCGCTAATAGATTTGATACTTTAAACCACTTCATATGCATTCAATTCAATATGGGTCATCTCAATAAAACCATTTTCCCAATTCCCTTCTTAAAGTATTTGTCAGCTTCGGTATTTATATGCTCTATTTCTTCATTTGCCATCCTGGTAACCACCCTGTAGAAATAAACACCATTTCCTAGAGGATCTCCATACTGATCTGTTCCATCCCAGGTATAGTCGGTAATGTTTCGACCGATATGAAGATTGCCGATTTCCGATTGAGTGATCTCTTTAATCACTTTGCCTTTAACAGTCATGATCTGAATTTTAAAGTATTCAGGTAGCTCGCTTCCGGTCAAAGTAAAAACAAATTGAGTAGAGGTCGTAAATGGATTGGGATAGTTGAGAACATTAGATATCCCGGCTGTGGTGACTATTTCGAATGAGATTTTAAAAGGTGTCGCTCCACCAGAACGATTGCCACTCTTGTCTTTGTCCCTTACCACAAGTTGATAAATACCATCTTCAAAGAACTCTGGCCTGAGTTCTACTTTAGCAGAGTTATTACTTCCTCCTCCTGAAGCATCTGCTGGTATGAAATCCATTATCGAGCTTTTATGGAATATCTTTTTTGCACTTCCATCAGGATAGTTTAACTCTACTTCTATTACAGAAGTATCATCTAATGCAAGATAGCTGTTATCGTCTTTTAGTGTTATCAAAATAAATGGCTTGGCAGAAACGATATCGCCATCGAGAATGTGCTCTCCATCAAAAGTGACATCCAAAAGAGGATTTGTATTATCTCCAAATACCTTATAATTCAAAATTCCGATATTATTGAAATGGTATTTTTCTACTTGGTCATTATCCGGGTTCATTTCGATAGTTAAAATGTTATCTCCAATGCCTTCATTATAAGTTTCCAATTTATAAGTCAAATGAAGCGTATCGTTTGCACTTAATCCCTGGTATCTCACAAAACTTGTATCGAACGATTGTGAAGCATCCAGATGTGAAAATTTGACCAAAACCGGATCGATGTCCAGATTACTTATGTTTTGAGCTCCAATTTTGATAGCAAGTGATTCACCCAATTGAAGTGTGTCGTTATCAAATAAGTACTTTACTGCTGGATTAATAGCAATATCAGGAGCTTCTTCAAACATGACTCTCCAATATTGCAATTGTGATGGGGTACGATTGATATCATCCAATGCATTGAATTGTAATCGTAAGTAAGGATAAGTAGCGGCATCTATAAAACTAAGCGTGGTATCCGTTGCATTCTTTATCCTTGATAGTAAAATTTCGGAGTTATCGTTTGATTTAGGTACACCGTAAATGTCGATGCTGATATTATCTGTATTTCCTGTTTCTACCGAAGTACTTTTATAAAGTAGGCGATCCCAGTTTTTAGCCGGACCAATTCTATCTGATCTAAAAAATCCCTCCTTCCAGCTTCCGGTAAAAACAATATTTTCACTGATGGGTGTTGAATAAGAGCTTCCTAATTTTTCTACATGGGGATAGGAGCTGTTTCCTTTTTGTGTGAAGAAAATGTATGGTGCGGCTGCAAATCCACCTTTACTTAATGGAAGAACAGACATCGCTCCAATTCCTAACAATTTATTTACAAGTGAATTGTCCCATGATGTATACGGTGGCATGTTATGGCTATACATGAGAATATAACTTCCGGATGGTATTGAATCGATGAAATTGCTGATTACCTGACTCCATGGAATACCCAGATCAGGATGAGTTCCAGTGGTGTTAAAATTGAAACCGAATTGCTCAAAGTATTGGAAACTACAATGAAAGTTACCATATGGACCAAAATCTGATCCCCCTTGATTGATGCTGGACCAAGGTAAACCTGAATTTTCATCGATCACTGCAAAGGTCAGTCCGTTTAAACCGCCGCATCCTCCCATTCTCCAGCGATGCATTTTCACTCCATTCAACAACCATCCCAGGTCGTCATCAGCAAGGTTTCCACCAATACCATTTCCAACTCCGGTAGTAACATCGATTTCTTTTACATCATCGACATAATGAAAATTCCTGTCCAGAGAGTCGATATAAATATTGGAGTATGCGTTCTCTTCAAACTGATAATAGTGAGATTGATTCCAGCCTCCAGTGCTGCCCGGAATATAAACAAAGGAGCTTTCATGCCAGTTTATAGCTGATGGATCGCTGCTGTCTTTTGCAACTCTCCAATAATAAACTGTCGAGTCATAGTCTAGTAAGTTGACATTCCATTCGATCACACCACCTGGATGAAATACTCTTGCTTCAGTTTTGAAACTGCTGTTAAAGAGTTTAGATGTATCCAATTGCATGATATACCATCTGCTATTAGAAAATGGATTTGATGTGCTGGACTTTAGAATGATATTTTTAGATCCTGTAATCCCATAATTATATGGACTCACAGGGAATACATCCTCTGCTATTATATTTAAACTGATCTCTTCCGGAAAGTAGGAGTTTGGGATAGAATTGTTCATTTCTGAAAGTTCGCCGATCACTTCATCCGAAGCATCGATGGAAATTGAAAAGGTCTCGATCGAGTTGCTTGCTTCGTCGCCGTTTTGCTGTCCAGTGATCGTTGGTAATCTGAATCGAACAGTACTCTTGTATAAAGGTGCTTCGATCCGCTTGGTATAATTGAGCTGAGTACCGTCTTCTTTATTTCTGATCAGTCTTATATCAAAAGAATCCTTTACTGCTTTCCCCAGATTGTGAATATCCATTATAATATCGAATGAATCTAACACGGCACTCACCACTCGTGGTTCAAAGCGAACATGGTTTGGCTCGATAGCATAATCGGGATCCTCGTAGAAATTCAACTTCAATGCCGGATCACCATGAAGCGTCATTTCATGGGTCACCAGTTCTGTATATATATCTTGATTGGTAGCGTTGATTTCTGCAATTGTTGACTGTATTATCTCACCCAATGGTCTCCCATACAGATCTTTTGACATGTTTTTGATAAACTTTTTTGCAAAAACATCCAGGCTTATTGAAATTGATAACCCTGTAGTGGATAGAAATGCAATTGCTCCTTTGTTTTCATTGATCACAAAGCGCTCGCTGATCCCGGGAGTTGAACCAAATATATACCCTGCAAAACAGCCATTGGAGTAGATCAATGGATACTTGCCAAAGTTCGTATAGTTTTCAGGCTCGTCGATACTGATATCAAAACTTCCGGGTGAGGAATGACCGAAGAAGGTGATCATTGAAACTCCATTTGTTATGAGATCTTTTAAATAATCTGACTGCACATTGGCGATCGGACTTGTTGATTTTTTATAGAATGAATCGATACTTGCACCTGTATAAATCTTTTCTAACCTGCCTTTATATGAGTTTAAGTAAGACTTTAAAAGCGCCTGCTCTGCTGCGCTTGTTCCTCCTCCAAAATGAAGGATTTTCTTCATCCAAAACTTTTCATCTACAGTCTGATAAAAGTCCCCAACTGATTGTTGTACGTTTTCATATTCCTGGATCTTATCCAGGTAGATTCTCACTTCATTTGCTGTTCTTGCAGCCAACCTGCCTGTTGGTATCTTTGGAGTGGTGTTGCTATGGTCTGCTGTCAACAAGTTATCAGATGCAGGATTGCCAAACGTAGGTATCAGACACTGATCATAGAAGGTCTGCGATACCCGCATTTCGTTATATAAACTACCTTTACCAATGAGAAATAAAAACTCAGGCTGAGTTGTCCATATATCAACGGCATATTCAGCAAACTTTCGTATTGCTAAAGGGTGTTTCTTGTGACCATATGCAAATTGTTCATAGAGATCATTAACATCGATTGTTATAGCATCATATATCGCATCTGGGTTTTCATTTTGGTCTCGATACTTCCTATACTCTTCAACCCAGTTGTTTCCCAAACCATCATTAAACAGATCACGATGACTTACTATTATGTAGTTGCCCTGATTCTGTGGACTGCCAAAGTCGATAAAGTCTACCTGCTTTAAAGTGCTTACAATATTCACCTCTGAGTTGTCATCAGCTCTGATATAGCATTCTCTGCTGTCAAAAGAAATTGGTAATGCCATCGGTATCGGGCTATTACCAGGCGTATGTGTGCTAGTGATCCTTAATCCATTGGTGAGATCATATAGTATTATTTGTTGGCCATTATCATTAAAATTATTGATTTCCAGGTATTTTCTATTTGAAGGATCACCATCTAGACTGAAGTAGTGTTCAGATGCATTGAGCATATTCAGGTTCCTTGGGTAAATTACCTCAATATAGCTCACTGCATTTCTATCTGTACCAGGAGCTAATGCTGAAAACTTAAGCGTATTGCTAGCCTGAAGGTTGATCGTAGCAGTAGTCTGTTTTACTTTTTGCACTTTATACCCGCTGAAAGCAGTGTCATAAATTAGCAGACCATTCAAATCGATATTCATATGGTGGTCTCCTGTAGACCAGGCAGCAACTAGTGTGTTGATGTAGGAAACCGATGCACCGTTCGAAGCGATATTAGGTGTATTAACAGTGTAGGTTTTAGAAGAAGTATAATCCGCATCGAATAATCCTTCACCTGCTTCGAATACAGAATTGTATAGGTTGGATGAAAAAGTTGCGTAAGGTGTTCCCTGCAGAAACCGTGTATCATAATTTTTAACAACCCTGTTCCAGACATATTTTTCTTTAGGTGGCAGATTGTTCAGATCATTAATAAAAGCTCCGATCCTTGGATTGGAGGAGAGATTGTTCCATGTTAAATAATAGGATGAGGTATCGGTGATCAAACTTGTGAATGGGTTAGAATGCCAGTTTTTTTCCGGGAATAATTCTTCATCAAACGCACCATCGTTCTTGCGACCATAAAACTCGATGTAATCACTGCTGGAGAGCGTGGAATTGGTCGTTACATAAATTTTAACCTGCTTTCCGTTCCTGTATAAGGTAAACTGATCGCCATTTATCGAATTTAAAGTTGGGATCGAAGCAGACAATGTTGAATACGGGATCTTATATATTCCATCCTCTGTCACCTGGATCTTGTGATATTCCTGAGAGTGATTTATCCAATCATTGCTATATACTTGTGCCTCGGCACTTGAGAATGCGATCAGTATAAAGATTATGTATATCAGCCTCTGAATCATTTACCCTGTTTGTTTTTTCTGTTGATGGAGGCGACTATTGAAATCACATGACTATAGAGGGTTTCTGACTGATTTCCGATATCTGAGAATGCATAATCCACTTTCAGGTTTTCCGCAAAAAGGAAGTTATTAAGCTTGAATCCTAAACCAATGTTAGGTTGAAAGCTATAAGTCTTTTCACCATAATCATCCGTCGCTCGTTGAAAATTACCGATACCGCCTCTCAGGAAAATGATTCGCTGGTAGTGTAACTCTAAACCCAGACTAAGATCAATTGAAAGCGGATCGCTTTGTATCAATGTATTTCTTTTTCCATCAGTTGTGACCGTCATCTTAATTTCTGGTAGTATCCCAAATTTTTCTTTTACCAGGTAGTCATAAGCAGCTGAAAAATGCAAAGACGGTGCTGTGAGCTCTAAAGAGTTTTCAGGTATTTCGTTATTGGTGACTGCAAGAGTTTGTTTTTCTTCCTCAGTAAAGTGAAAAGACCAGGCGTTAAAAGTTGTGGTTATATCTTTTGCTGTAATTGCAAACAACCACTCTTTATGTTGGTACTGACCACCAATATCAATTCCAAATCCAATCGAGTTGGCAAACGATCCTGCCCGTCGATAGACGATCTTCACATTTCCTCCTACATTGAGATTTTCAATTCCTGTCTTCTGGGCATATGTAAGCAGAAAGGCATAATCTCCAACTGAAAATGATTTGATGTTATCATAATTGATCGAACCATCGTCCTCGATCAGATCCAGTGTATTGGGAATGTCATCCACTGCAAATCTAATCATAGATAAGGCCAACGATCTCCTTCCATCATCGAATGGAAGCGCAAAAGCGATATAATCATACTTCGAAACACCTGCAAAATATTCTGTGTGAGTAAAAGCAACCTCAAGATCTGTTTGTAATCGAATTAATCCGGCTGGATTATAAAATGCGGAGCTGACATCGTCTACCGAAGCATTCACTGCTTCAGACATGGCCATACCTCTGGCGTTAACAGGGATCGTGAGAAATTCATTGGAAAATTTCCTGACCTGACCAAACGCGGAAAATGTGAAAAAAACTACCGAAATAGTTAATAATACCTGAAATCGATTCATTTAATAATACAAAGGATCCTAGATATGATTAAACGTATTTCTCCATTTAAGTTTCAAAATTTCGTCCATATCCTCGACTATCATTTTAAGCGTATCAAGCGTTTCGAACTCAAGTTTGGAGCCAACTCCTCTCAAATAAACCCTTGAAAATGCCCTGATAAACGTTTCAGTGTCTTGGTAGCTGTATAAATATTTGAATTTCAAAAAATTATCGAATCTTTCAATGAAGACAGAATCATTTCCAATATCGTTTTCTTGAAAAAACAGTGAGATAGATTCTGTTTCTGTTTGTGCGAGTTTTTTATAGAATTTATCAGCCCAATGTTCTTCTTCTTTAATGATCTGCCTGTCGAGAAGCATTTCATACAAGATATGGGCAGCAAAATATGCTCTCCTTAAGGTAGGAATTCTATCTTGCATTTTCCTCTTGATTATTTCCACATTTTCTGCAAAAGCTTTGCTGTTGTGGAAAACAGCATCTACCTGATAGTGTCTTAATATACCAAGATGCATATGTCTGAATACAGAGTTTTCCTGCATTTCAGGACTCGATCGCTTGAATTTTTTATTGTAAACTTTGGAAAATCCTTTTCTTAAGTCAGGCAGAACAGTTCCTAATGTAAAGTAGGGTTCTTCAATATGTTTGTCGATGTAGTAGTGGGATAAATAATTCATTAACGGCTCATCGGCTGGGTTATGCTTATTATATTTGCAGGCAAAAGTACGATAGAAAATGGGATTTATCGAAGAATTAAAGTGGCGTGGAATGCTGCAGGACATGATTCCTGAGACGGAAGACTATGTAAATTCTGGCTCGGCTTCAGCATATATAGGTTTCGACCCGACTAGTGATTCGTTACATGTTGGAAACCTCGCGACCATCATGCTCCTCGTCCATTTTCAGAGATATGGCAACAAACCCATAGCTCTTGTTGGAGGAGCAACTGGTATGATCGGAGACCCATCCGGAAAATCTGCAGAAAGAAACTTTCTCGATGAAGGTCAGCTGAGATTAAATCAGAACTGTATAGAAAAACAACTCAGACAATTTCTAGACTTTGATGGCGATGCGGCTGCTGTTGTTGTGAACAATTATGACTGGATGAAGAAAATTTCTTTTCTTGATTTCATTCGCGATATCGGTAAGCATATTACTGTTAACTACATGATGGCGAAGGATTCAGTTAAGAACAGGATCGAAGGCCAGGGTATTTCTTTTACGGAATTTTCATATCAGCTCGTTCAGGGTACCGATTTCTATCACTTGTTTTCTGAAATGGACTGTAAAATGCAAATGGGCGGTTCCGATCAATGGGGAAACATCACAACCGGAGTTGAATTGATCAGAAGAAAACGTGGGGATAAAGCCTTTGCTCTTACTTGTCCTCTCGTCACAAAAGCAGACGGAAGCAAATTTGGTAAAACCGAAAGTGGTAATGTTTGGCTCGACCGTGAAAGAACTTCACCTTATAAGTTCTACCAATATTGGATTAATGCCAGCGATGAAGATGCTGTAAAACTTATTAAGGTATTCTCTCTAAAATCTAAGGAAGAGATCGAATCGATGATCCTTCAGCATGAAAAAGAACCTCATTTAAGGATTATCCAGAAAGCTCTTGCAGAAGAATTGACAGAAAGAGTGCACTCTAAAAGTGATCTCACCAAAGCTATTGAGGCTACCAATATTCTATTCGGCAAGTCGACCAAGGATCAACTCGTTGATCTTTCTGAAAGAGATATCCTTGAGGTTTTTGAAGGTGTACCAACCTTCCATATCGGTCGAGATGATCTTAGCAGTTCACCCGGGATCATCGACTTCCTGGCCGGAACTACGGAAATTCTATCAAGTAAGGGCGAGGCAAGACGAAGTGTAAAGGAAAACTCAATAAGCGTAAATAAGGAAAAGGTTGGAGACGCAAAACTTGTCTCAGATTCTGATCTTATCAGTGATAAATATATTGTTGTTCAGAAAGGCAAAAAACAATATTTTCTGGTTGTAGTAGATTAATCCGTTCTTCTGATCCAATCGCCCAACGCCGAAGCTTTTACAAAACACTCCTCATACTCCTTCTCAGGATCCGATAAGTATGTGATAGCTCCACCAACCGTATAGCTCAAGTATTTTTCTTTAGAATTGTAGAGTAGTGTTCTGATTACAACGTTAAAATCGAAGTCATCTTCTTCAGTAATATAACCGATAGCACCGGAATATAAACCTCGGCTTCCACTTTCATATTTATCGATGAGTTCCATCGCTTTTATTTTTGGCGCTCCGGTCATTGAACCCATAGGGAATGCATTTTTGATGACATCGATCAGATTGTGATCGTCACTCATTTTAGCAACTACAGTAGAGATCATATGATTGACGGTCTCGAATGAATAAATACCAAACAATTCTTCGACCTGAATACTTCCGGTGACCGCTGATCTTGTGAGATCATTTCTAACCAGATCGACTATCATTACATTCTCTGCCTGCTCCTTAGTATCCTCCCGAAGTCGTTTCTTGAGGATTTCATTTTCTTTATTGTTTTTACTTTTTCTAATGGTTCCCTTTATCGGTTGGGAAATGATCTTTTTGCCTTCTTTTTTTAGGAATCGTTCAGGGCTCATGCTTAAAGCATAGTGAAAATTATTCTTGAAACAAACTGAAAACGGAGACTTTGATCTGCTGTTTAACTCAATAAAAGTTAGGATCGGATCTATTTCGGTTTCTTCAGCATAAAACTCCTGACAAAAATTTAACTCATAAACATCGCCTTCCACGATATGCTCCTTGATCTTATTGACAGATTCGATATAGCTTTCTTTTGAAACTCTAGGGTTCAATCTGATCTCAGAAAGCTTTGAATTTGGAAGTTCCTTTGATTGGATTCTTTCGAGGATCTGTACCGCCTCGAGATACGGTCTGTCAATAATGACGTGTTCCTTATGAATTTTGATCTGGTACCGTGGTATGAAGAAATACATTTCAGGGAAATGGCAACGATCGGGATTGTCTGAACTAAGATCTTCGAGTTGATTTTTAAGATCGTAAGAGAAGTATCCCATCATCAGCCCATCATGATTTATTCTGAAATTCTGCAATTGTTGAAATGAATTTTCAGATGCTATGATTGACATCTGTGCATCGACACCTAATAGGCATTCGAAACTGTGGTACTTATTTTCTCGATCCGAATTGTTATCGAGAAAACAAAATGTTGGGAAAGAATTTGCCCAAATGAGCGCTTGTTTTTTGAAAAGTGTTGGGTCGCTTAGTGGGAATTTCGTCATACAGGATTAAGTGTCATTTTTTTTTCAATGATCTGTTCTCGTCCTGGTCCGTTAGAGATCATTTCAACATTGACACCTAAAAATTCCTCAATAAATTCAACATATCTCAATAATGGTTTTGGCAATGCGTCGAAATCCTTTATATGTTCAAGAGAAGTTTGCCAACCACCAAAATTCCTGTATTCCAGATCTATACTAGACCTGCTCATATCGTAAGGGATGTTTTCGGTTTCATCACCATCATAATTATAGCTGATGCAGGCTTTTATTTCTTCAAAAGTATCTAGTACATCGACCTTTGTCATTACTAGTGCATCTACGCCATTGATCATCACAGTATACTTTAGAGCAGGTAGGTCGATCCATCCACAGCGTCTGGGTCTGCCTGTTGTAGCTCCAAATTCATGACCTGCTTTTCTCAAACGTTCACCATCCTCGTCGAGCAATTCTGTTGGGAATGGGCCTGAGCCAACTCTTGTACAATATGCTTTTGCAATGCCGAAAACTTTACCAATTTTTTTCGGACTAATTCCAAGTCCTATGCATGCTGCGGCACTAACTGTATTTGAGGATGTAACGTAGGGATAAGTCCCGAAATCTTTATCCAGTAGTGAACCTTGAGCTCCTTCAGCGAGAACGTTCCAACCGGCAGCAATCTTCTCATTGATAAAATATTCCCCATCAACGATGTTAAAGGACTTTAGGAACTCAATACATTCTAAGAACTCTTCCTCTTCAGCATCATCAAAATCAAAGTTATATACCCCTTTCAGGAGCTCTTTGTGTTTGGCTTTTAACTTTTCATACTTGTGTCTGAAATCATCTTCAAGGATGTCTCCAACTCTAAGGGCATTCCTACCGGTTCTATCCATATAAGCGGGACCTATCCCCCTAAGCGTGGATCCAATTTTTTCGCTGCCTTTCGCTTTTTCTGAAGCTGCATCGAGTGCGCGATGTGTGGGTAGAATGAGAGAAGCTTTTTTGGAAATGAGCAAACGATCCTTACAATCGATGCCATGGGTAACTACATTTTTATATTCTTCCTTGAGCCCGATAGGATTTATCACAACTCCATTACCAATAAGATTCATACAACTCTCATACATCACCCCGGAAGGGATGGTGTGAAGAACGATCTTTTTTCCGTCAATCACCAGAGTATGTCCGGCATTTGGTCCGCCCTGGAACCTTGCAATTAAATCATATCTCGGAGCGAGAATGTCAACAATTTTACCTTTGCCTTCATCTCCCCATTGGAGACCTAACAGCACATCAACTGCCATATTTTGGGTTTTGTTATTCCGTGATCAAAGCTTTTGCATCTGATACGGTATCTACCTGTGTAACTATTCCATCGAGTTTTGTGATCTCGAGTAATTTGCTTACAGAATCCGGAACACATGCTAATACCATATTCCCACCTGCTTTTCTGGCTTTTGTCATCGAAGTGATCAAAGCGCCAATGCCTGAACTATTGACAAATCTTGTCTTCGATAGGTCAAAGATAACGTCATTTTTTCCATCATCAATACTTTCCTGCACTTTTGAAAGAATAACTTTAGAATCTGCATCGCTTAAGACGTTTCCTTCTAATTGAATAACTGTAATGTTGTTTTGTACTTCTTGTATTAATTCCATTGTGTTAAAATTATTTTTTCAGTTTGAGACAATCCGAACAAATTCCATAAAGGTTTAAAGAATGATGCGTGATCTTAAAATGTAATAAATCACCCATCATCGTTTGGATCTGTTGTATTCGCGGGTCACAAAATTCTACTACTTTTTTACATTCTGTACAAATGATGTGATCGTGCTGTTTATAACCGAATGATTTCTCGTATTGTGCATGGTTTTTACCAAACTGATGTTTCTTTACAAGATCACACGACACCAACAGGTCCAATGTGTTATACACCGTTGCTCTGGAAATGTTCATGTTTTTCGCACGAATTTGTTCGAAAAGTACTTCCGCCTCAAAATGATCAACTCTTTCATATATTTCTTCAAGTATCGCAAAGCGCTCTGAGGTCTTTCTCAGGTTGTGTTCTTCGAGATAGCTGTTAAACAACTGTTTAACTTCTTGCATCTTATCGTAAATCTCTATCATTCAATTCTGTTTACAGATAAGACCCCATCGAGTGCTTTTAGTTTCTCAATGAGATCATCCAATTGACTGGTGTCGTTAACATATACAAAGATATCTCCTTCAAAGATACCATCTTTACTATCCAGAGACATCGAACGCATATTTACCTTTAACTGGCCTGAAATGATGTTGGTGATCTTATTTATAACTCCCACATCATCCAATCCGTTTATCTTTAAACCTGTTAAGAAAGCAATCTCATGTTCGTAGTTCCACTTTGTTTCAACAACTCGATATCCATATTTTGACATCATCTGTGATGCATTCGGGCAATTGGTCCTATGGATCTTTACTCCTTCGTTGATAGTGATGAATCCAAATACATCGTCTCCCGGAATAGGATTACAGCAATTTGCAAATTTGTAATCGATAGTGTCGCCCATTTCTCCCATGATCTGCAGCTCAGCATCTTTTCTAAGTTGATTTCCCACCTGACGATCTGTGAGCTCGGTTTTACTCATCGGAGACTCTGCTTTTGGGGTTCTGATCTTGTTTCCTATGATCTCAAACTCCTTGAACTCGCTTGTCGATATTTGCTTTTTTGCTATCCTGTAAAAGAGTTCCAGCTGGTTGTCAACTTTATAATAATTGACAAGGGCATTAATGTTAGACACATTATATTCAACTTTTAACTGTTTGAATTTTCTTTGAACCATCGCTCTACCATCTTCCGCAACTTTACGTTTTTCTTCTTTTAAAGACTGTTTTATACTCGTTCGTGCTTTTGCGGTGACTACATAGTTCAACCAATCATCATTAGGTCGTTGTTTATTAGATGTCAGGATCTCTATCTGGTCTCCATTTTCAAGCTCATAACTCAGAGGAACAAGTTTGTGGTTCACTTTTGCACCAATACATTTCTGACCTATTTCGCTATGAATTTCAAATGCAAAATCCAGAGCGGTGGCACCCTTTCTCAATCTTCGCAGATCGCCCTTTGGCGTAAAACAAAATACCTCATCACTGAAGAGATCCAGTTTGACGTCGTTTAGGAAGTCTAATGCGTTTGAGTCAGGACTGTTCAGAATAGCTTGAATTCTCTGCAACCAATGATCCAAAGCCGATTCTTCAGACTCTGTATCATCTTTGTATTTCCAGTGGGCCGCAACACCACGTTCTGCAATTTCATGCATTCTTCTGGACCTGATCTGGACTTCAACCCAACGACCATTCGGGCCCATTACTGTCGTATGTAGTGCTTCGTATCCATTCGCTTTTGGATTTGAAACCCAGTCTCTGAGTCTGTTTGAATTTGGAATATAAACATCGGTCACAGAGGAATAAACGTCCCAGCAAACGCTCTTTTCCTGATCTTTTTCAACGTCGACAATGATCCTGATAGCAAAGAGATCGTAAACCTGCTCGAACTCCACATTTTTCTTCTTCATTTTATTCCAGATCGAAAAGATCGACTTTGGACGACCTAAGATCTCATAGTTTATTTTCTTCTGCTCCAAAATTACTTTGAGCGGTTTTACAAACTCATTGATGAACCTGTTTCTATCTCTTTTAGTCTGGTTCAGCTTGGTTGCAATGCTTTTGTACTTATCAGCCTCCATAAATTTCATGGAGAGATCTTCGAGCTCTGTTTTAATTGCATAAAGCCCCATCCGGTGGGCCAGTGGAGCGTAGAGGAAAGAAGTTTCAGAAGCTATCTTTAACTGCTTTTGCCTCGGCATGGCTTCTAACGTACGCATATTGTGGAGACGATCTGCCATTTTGATCAAGATCACCCGAATATCATCTGTAAGCGTTAAAAGCAATTTTCTAAAATTCTCCGCTTGTATTGAATTTGTTAATGTAAATACACTGGAGATCTTTGTGAGACCATCGATGATCTTAGCTGTAGGTTTGTTGAAGGACCTTTCAATATCTTCAAGAGTTAGCTCCGTATCTTCAACAACATCGTGAAGTAAAGCACAAATAACCGATGTGACATCTAAACCGATCTCTCCGGCAACAATTTGTGCCACAGCGATTGGATGGAGAATATAAGGTTCTCCTGATTTTCGGCGCATATCCTTGTGGGCGTCCATCGCCATCTCAAAAGCCAGACGAATATTTTCCTTATCGCCTTTTCCCATTTGAGGCTTGATAGCACGTAACATCGAACGGTAAGCTTTGAGTATCTGCTTACGTTCCAGTTCTGCATTTATTAACTGTGTTACGCCCATTTCAATTTTTCAAGATTCATTTTTTCAAGTTTCAATTCCCACGCCTCACTTTTCACGCAATTATTCAAAAATTCATACTTCAACCTTCAAAAATTGAGCCTCACTCCACTTGAATCTATTAAGAAACAAAATTTGCATGAAATTTTCAAGAAAATATAATTAGTTTTGCATGCTTCTTAGCGGATGTGGTGAAATTGGTAGACACGCTAGACTTAGGATCTAGTGCCGCGAGGCTTGGGGGTTCGAGTCCCTCCATCCGCACATTTTTCTTAAACCCTCACTCCCATGCAAATTACACAAGAGAAATTAGGAGATCTCAAAGCACTTGTTAAGATCCAGATCGAAAAGAATGACTACCAGACTAAGGTTGAGAAATCTATAAAAGATTATAGTCGTAAAGTAACTCTGAAAGGCTTCAGACCAGGGAAGGTCCCTTCCGCTATCGTAAAAAAAATGTATGGTAATCAGATCCTCTTTGATGAACTGAATCGGATGTTAAGCGAAGAACTGAACAACTATATTAAAGAAAATGAAATTGATATTCTCGGCAATCCACTTCCTCAGAGAAATGAATCTTTAGTGATCGATGTTCTCGAGCCCAAAGATTATGAGTTCGAATATGAACTAGGTCTTGCACCCGACTTTGAGTTATCATTTCTCAAGAAAAAGCCTTCTTTCGAGCAGTTTAAGATCGTGCCGGACAAAAAAGAACTCGATGAAGAAATTGAAAAATTACAAAAGCGTTTCGGAACTTCTACCAACCCTGATGATATTGAAGAAGAGGATATCGTTTATGTTCAATTAACAGAAACAGATGAGAACGGAGAGCCTATTGATGACGGAGTTACAAATTCCCCGGCTATTCCTGTGAACATGATCTCTGATGAGAAAGTGAAGAAACAGTTCATGAAGCTCAAGAAAGATGACGAAATGATGGTCGATATATTTAAATTTATGGATCGGGATAAGTCGGAAATTGCACGATTTGTGCTTGGTATCGATGAAGATAAGGTAGATCAGGTCGGAAAAAATTTCAGGTTAAAAGTTGAAAATATAACCAGAATACAACCGGCACCAGTTGATAGAGAATTGTTTGATAAAGTATATGGCGAAGGGAAAGTTGAAAATGAGGAAGAATTCAGAAATAAGATCTCTGAGGAATTAGAAAATTATTATCAATCTCAATCAGAAAGAAAATTAATTGCAGATATCGTTGAGAAGCTGATGGAAAAGACTGAAATCCCATTGCCAGACACGTTTCTAAAGAAGTGGATCCAGGAAACAAACGATAAAGAGATCTCTGATGATGAAATTGAAAAAGATTATCCTGCCTTTGCAAAGAACTTGAAATGGAGTTTGATCGTAAATAAAATAGCAGAACAGAATCAAATTAAAATTGAAGCTGAAGAATTGAAGGAAAGAATGAGGCAAAACGTTCGTAATCAACTGATGCAGTATGGGTATATGGATTTTCCAGACGATCAGATGGATGCTTATGTTCAAAATTTATTGAAAGATCAGGAACAAGTTCGGCAAACAAGAGATTTAATACTAGAGGATAAGATCTTCGATCATATTAAGTCGGAAATTTCGTTAAAGGAAAAAGAGATTTCCGTCGAGAAGTTTAATAAACTTATATCTAAAGAAAAATAAACAATGGCAAAGCCCGATTTTAAAGAATTTAGCAAGTATGCAACGCAGCACATGGGAATGAGCAGCATGCATTTAGACAATTATTTTTCTCAACTCAAAATGCCACAGAACCTAACCAGGACTGTAATTGAGGAACGTCCAACCCGTTTTGCGGAGATCGATGTCTTTTCCAGACTGATCATGGACCGAATTATTTTCCTCGGAACGGATATCAATGACTATATCGCCAGTATTCTTCAGGCTCAGCTTCTTTTCCTGGAATCGGCTGACGCAAGAAGTGATATTCAGATTTATATAAATTCGCCGGGAGGCTCTGTGTATGCTGGCTTTGGAATTTATGACACAATGCAGTATATTGCTCCTAATGTCGCAACAATTTGCACAGGTATGGCTGCTTCAATGGCTGCGGTTATCTTATGTGCAGGTGCTTCAGGAAAAAGAACCGGACTTCCACACAGTAGAGTGATGATTCATCAACCTCTTGGGGGAATCGGCGGTAAAGCAAGCGATGTTGAGATCTCCTATAATGAGATCGTGAAGATCAAAAGCGAGCTTTATGATATCATCGCTAAACACAGTGGTCAGGATTTCAAAAAAATCGAATCTGATGCTGATAGAGATTACTGGATGAAAGCTAATGAAGCTAAAAAATACGGAATGATCGATGAGGTTCTGGAAAGAAATCATGAACCAGTCGAGGAACTAATATAAATCACGGAGTATAATGCGTGGAGAAAAAGATCAATCTTGCTCGTTTTGTGGGCGGAAGAAAAAGGAAACCAGTATCCTGATTGCAGGAATTGATGGTTATATATGCGAGAACTGCGTTTCTCAGGCTCAGCAAATTATCGATGAAGAACTTTTTCAGAATTCGAATAGCTTTCAGTTTAAACTTCCTTCTTCTGTTAAGCCAAAGGATATAAATAATTTCCTCGATCAGTATGTCATCGGGCAGGTCGATGCTAAAAAAATTATCTCCGTTGCTGTTTACAATCACTATAAAAGGCTAAATCAAAAGAGTGAGGATGATGTCGAAATTGAAAAGTCGAATATCATTATGGTCGGTAAAACAGGTACCGGTAAAACGTTACTTGCTAAGACGATCGCCAAATTCCTAAATGTACCTTTTACCATTGTCGATGCTACAGTTTTTACCGAGGCAGGCTACGTCGGAGAAGATGTAGAAAGCATACTCTCCAGATTGCTTCAGGTTTGTAACTACGATGTCCAGGCTGCTGAAAAAGGTATTATATACATCGATGAGATCGATAAGATCTCAAGAAAGAGTGATAATCCTTCCATTACACGTGATGTCTCAGGTGAAGGTGTACAACAAGCTTTGCTTAAACTTCTAGAGGGTTCAGAGGTCTACGTTCCACCGCAAGGCGGACGAAAACATCCTGAGCAGAAAATGGTGAAAATAGACACGACAAATATTCTGTTCATTTGTGGTGGCGCTTTTGATGGTATTGAAAAAATGATCGCCGGTCGTTTGAAAACATCCGTGATCGGATTCTCAAAATCCGGAGAGAAGGATAGAATAGATACTGACAATTACCTGCAATATATCAGTCCGAGAGATTTGAAATCATTTGGACTTATTCCTGAATTGATCGGTAGGTTACCGGTACTCACTTATCTTGAACCTCTTGACGAGGAAGCATTGAGAAATATCCTTACAGAACCACGTAATGCATTAATTAAGCAATATAAGAAGATGTTCAGTTTTGAAGGAATCGAACTTGATTTTACTGAAGATGCGATCGACTTTATTGTTGAAAAGGCTATCGAATATAATCTCGGCGCAAGAGGTCTTAGGTCAATTTGTGAAGCTATCGTAACGGATGCAATGTATGAGTTACCATCCAAACAAAATGTTAAATCCCATTCGATTACTGCCGAATATGCTAAAGAAAAACTGAGCAAATCTCGCATCAGCAAACTTAGAGCTGCATAGACTAGATCATAATTCCAATTCCTTTCGCCATTATTACTGCAGTTAGTGGTATTAATGCAAGTATTATCAATTCAACCAGAATAAAACTCTGAATACTATTTGGAACATCGATTTTCCCACCGGGCATTATCTTTCTTTTGTTTCGACCAATCCATATGGTAGGTCGTATCGATAACAATCCAACAATGATAAACAACGTGATCTTGATCATGAAAATGTAGTTCTTGCTATAAGTTGCTGCAGGTTTGCCAATAAAAAACCATAATGTAAGACCGGCAATCAATAAAACCACGGCACTCATTCCATATATCATATCAACTTTCGATAGCAATTTGATCCTTTCGTGATCGATCTTTCCTCTTAATAAAACAAACTCGATAGAGACCGTTGCAATAATCACAAAGATTGCGATGAAGTGAATGTATTTAACAATGATCTCAGCTGTCATGCTCGTCTATTGTTTATGAGTCATAAATATAAACGGAATGTTTTAAATTAGAATATGGAAACTCTATCTCTGCGACGATATTTGCTAGTATTTTTTCTGTTATTATTGGTTTTTCCTATCAATGTATTTGCCCAGAAGGCTTTTCACAAGAATGGATTCAATTTGGGGAACCTCTCTGTTCCAATCGAAGAAATTTTAAAAGGTGGCCCTCCTAAAGATGGTATTCCTTCGATTGACAATCCACAGTTTATCGAACCTCATGAGGCTTATTATATAAAAGATGATGATAGGGTGATCGGTGTTGAGATCAATGGTGTCGCAAGAGCTTACCCGATAAATATTATGGATTACCATGAGATCGTGAATGATTCTTTCCCGGATAGCTCTGTATGCGTTACTTATTGTCCTTTATGCGGAAGTGGAATGGTGTTCGCATCTGTTTTTGATGGTAAACACCATGATTTTGGCGTGTCCGGGTTAGTCTATTACTCCGATGTTCTCTTGTATGATAAGCAAACAGAATCCTTATGGTGTCAGCTTTCAATGAAAGCTATTTCAGGGGTAGAAAAGGGAAAAGAGCTTCAACTTATCTACAGTGAGCATACAACCTGGGGAGATTGGAAAAGGAGACATTCAAATACTGTTGTCTTAAGCAACGAGACGGGTTATAAACGAGACTATTTCAAACATCATTACGAAGAGTACGAGAAAAGCGAAGAGCTGGCTTTCCCGGTTAAATATACCAATGACAGCTACTTTGCCAAAGAGTGGGTGTTTGGCATTGATTATAATGGGATTCAGAGAGCCTACCCGGCAAGTGAGTTAACTGAAGCCGAAGATAAATTTGCAGATTCTTTTGGCGATCAGGAATTGATCATTACTTATAACAAAAAGGATAACTTCGTTGAGGTGTTCGATTACCAAGGAAAACATGTCAATATTCAGCGGATGTTCTGGTTTGCATGGTTTACTTTTCATCCAGATACCGAAATATTTACTGTTAACAAATAGATCTTGTCATTAACAAATCAAGTAATTAATCGTAATAATATATCATATATTTAAAATGAGATTGTTGTACATATTATGTTTATTACTGTCTGTTAATCTAAGGAGCTTTGCTCAGCAACCCTTCTTCCCGTCTGATAGTTTAATATTTGATGATCAGGTTGTTTCGGAAGTACAGATCTGGATCGACCAACAGTCATTGGATGCTATCTTGAGTGATGTTCATAGCGATGTTGAATACCCTGCAACTTTTGTTTTTATTCATCCATCTTTTTCAGATACCATAGTGGATGTTGGATTCAGATTGCGTGGTAATACTAGCAGAGTCTCTGCTAAGAAAAGCTGGAAGATTAGCATGAATACCTTCTTACCCGGAAGGAAATTTATGGGTCTTGAGAAACTTAATATCAATGGTGAACATAATGATCCCACAGTAATGAGATCGAAATTGTGCTGGGACTTATGCAGAGAGATGCAAATCCCTGCACCGAGATCAAATCATGTTGCTCTTTATATCAATGGCCATTATCGGGGAATTCATATTAATGTTGAACATATCGATGAAGAATTTGTAAGAAGCAGGTTTGGGAATCGATCTGGAAATCTATATAAATGCTACTGGGGTAGCGACCTAACTTACATCGATGATAATCCAGCTAGCTATATGGACAAAAGCTATGAGTTGAAGACGAATACCGATGAAAATGACTTCTCTGATCTTGCCGAGTTTATAAAAGTGTTGAACAAATCTTCGCTTTCCACCAGAGCCTGTGAACTCCGGGAGGTTTTTAATGTCGACGACTATCTTCGTTCTATGGCGATGGATATTCTCACTGGTAACTGGGATGGTCCACTTATCAATAAAAATAATTTTTACCTCTATCATAATTCAAGTACAGATCAGTTCGAGTACATTCCATATGATCTGGACAATACCTTTGGTATCGATTGGCTCGGTCAGGATTGGGGTACACGAAGTGTCTATGATTGGACCAGCGATCCAAACAGACCTCTCTTCACCAAACTAATGGATATACAAGAATTCAGAGATCTGTTGAGTTACTATATGGACGAGATAATATCTACCTACTTCAACTCATCTACTCTGGATCCAAAAATCGACAATACTGCACAAATGATTAGACCATTTGTTGCAGCAGATTCTTTTTATTCTAAAGACTATGGTTATACGATCACGGATTTTGATCTAAGCCTAAATGTTGGTTTACCAGGTGGTTCATTTCATGATGATGATTATGGTTTGAAAAGCTATGTCTCAACTCGTTCCTCAACAGCTTCTTCAGAGTTAGTTACCAATCCACTTAAGACCGTCGTACACTATCTGGATCATGACTTTGAGTTTGATGAGCAAAGACTTTACATCACAGCGAGTATTTGGGATGATGTATCGGTATCCAATCCCAAACTTGAATACTTTATAGATAGTGGATCTCCATCTACCACCAATCTTTTGGATGATGGACTTCATAAAGATGGGAAATCCGGTGATGGTAGATATGGAAATTATATTTCTCTTCCTCTGGATTTTGAAAGTATATCCTTTCGGATAACTGCAGAGAATTCCGGTGGACCGCTCACTGTTTATCCTTGCGATTACAAGACGATCTCCTACAGCGAAAGCCCGGTAAAATTGTTTGTCAACGAGATCATGGCGCTTAATGAAACCACCATTGCGGACGAAGTGGGTGAATTCGATGATTGGATCGAAATATATAATGGAGGCACAAACCCAGTTTTTCTTGGCGATAAATTTTTAACCGATAACAAAAGCAATCGTGACAAATGGCAAATGCCTGCTATTACAATTGACCCTGGAGAATTTTTAGTTTTCTGGGCAGACGAAAACGGTGCACAAGGTGAAATGCATGCGAACTTTAAACTTAGCAGTCAGGGTGAATATATCGGGATTTTTGACAATAGCGAAAGCGATTTTGCAGTCATCGATGAGTATTTCTATGGTCCTCAAACTACAGACGTAAGCTATGGCTATACTGTCGATGGATTTGGAAGTCCGGAAAAACTACCACAACCAACTCCGGGTAGATCAAACAACCCTCCGGAATCAGGAAATATCGTCTTATACCCTAATCCTACAAGTGGTTCGATCAATATCGAAGGGGCTTCTATCGATAGAATGAAATTGATATCTACCGATGGGAAACTGATCTTTGATGAAGCACTTTCTTCTGTTTCAGAGTTACAACTGCCGGGGGCTGTTCCTAATGGAGTATATATCCTTGAAATAAAAACCAGTAATGATCAGACTTTGCAAAAGTCAATTGTCATAATGAGATGATCATCTCAATAAGGTAAGCGTACTGCTGATCACCTGATACTCACTTTCGGCTTTATTATAAAACTGCACAGAAACAGCGTAAACTGCCATTTTCTGAGGTCTGCCAAAAAAACTTCCATCCCAGCCTTCATCTGGATCATTGGTGTAAAACAGCTCATCTCCTAAGCGATTATAAATCCTGATCTCGATGTCATCAACGTTAAATGGATAGACGTAGAACTTATCATTAACTCCATCCCCGTTTGGCGAGAAGCCTGTAGGTATATTTACAAACGATGCATTCTCAATGCAGACCTCTTCAGAATGAACTCCACTGCAACCAAATTCATTTTGAATATCTAGTGATATGTTATATATCCCTGCATCTTCATAATTATATATAGGATTATCAAGTGGGGTGTAAAAAGCAAAGTTTCCATCACCAAACCCCCAGAAACCAACTGTGCCACCTTCACTTTTATCGACTATTTGGATGGTAGCATCATACAGTATGATGCATTCTCTGTCTGGTGTCACTGAAAAATCTGCGATGACCCTGTTGTAAGCAGGCACCTTTACTTGAGCGGTCTCTTCGCAACCGTAGGCTGAAGTCACTGTCACAGTATAGAATCTACCTGCCGCAGCCTTGATCAATGCCGTTTCCGAGTTTTTCTCGTCATTCCATCTATAAGTATATGTTCCTATCGGACTTACAAGCGCCTCAGCGAAGCCATTTTCATCTCCGAAACAAAGTTTGTCGCTGGTATCAAAACTAATAATGAATGGAGCTTCAACATCAACGTCGATAAATGCTGTGTCCGGTTCAGTGCAGATATCGCTCACTATAACATAATACTGATCACTTACAGGCGGCTGAATCAATATAGAACTACCATTTCCAAGACCATTGCTCCATTCAAAATTATAATAGCTCGGGAATCCTCCATTGGCATTTACTAAAAGCCGCACAAAATCTCCTTCACACAATGTAGTGTCTGCAAAAGGAACAATAATACTAAGTGAGTCATTCACCGAAACTAAAGAGGTGGTCGTTACACCACAATAAGTGTAGGAAATAGAATGTATACCCGGACCTGAATTAAATGGATTGAAAAAATTACCGCTGAGACCGGTAAAACTACCACCTGCAGGAGCGCCGCTTACTGCGACCAGCGTATCCTGAAAACAATAACTGTTATCCAATCCATTTATAGATAGAGTAGGAGCAGGGGTGACAGTGACTGTCATCACGTCCCAGCATCCGTTTGTAGTTGCATAACCAATAGTGTGCTGACCTGCTCCGGCAATTCCCGGATCAAATTCACCTGTTGAATTATTGATAATACCGGTACCACTCCAGAGACCACCACCTATATCTACTGGCAACAAAGCGGGATCTTCACTTACACAAAATGTGGTGTCTGTGAGGTTTGGATCTGGGTTGACAGGTATGACCATGCTGTCAATACAAGAATTGACTGAATAATATATCTTGTGATTGCCAGCACCGGCAACAGAAGGATCAAACTCTCCATTGGTGTTTGGGTTTATTATCCCGGGTCCCGACCAATTCCCTCCCCATGGGTTTCGCATGGTATTATTCCAATTCAGGATAACAATAGAATCGGATTCACACATTGCATTGTATACTGAAGTAGCGATATCAGTGATCCGCACAAAAACGGTAATGGTATCAGTGCAGCCTCCGATGCTATAAACCAGATCAACTGTTGAATTGATATAGCCATTGTAGGATGGATCAAATACTCCATTAACGGGATCTGTAATACCGGGGCCAGACCAGTTACCACCTGGTGGATCAAAATTACTCAGTGTTACAGGAGCTTCGCTAGGGCATGCATTGATATTCCAACCGGCAAAGATCTGAACCATATTCATCTCCAGCGTATCTGAGCATCCATTAAGTGAGTATACCAGTTCATTTATTCCGGGCGGTGCAGAGGGTGGATCGAAAAGTCCGCTGGATGAATTTAGTATTCCATTCCCACTCCAACTTCCGCCATACGGTGAAAAAGGCAACTCAAAAGCATTTTGATTCTCACACGAAGTATCTCTCTGCGGAATAATGATGCTATCAACTAAGATCGCCTTTTGCGATGGAGGGCAACCGCTTACAGTATATTCTACTACATACACTCCCGAAACAGATGGAGTGAATAAACCACCGGGCGAAATGTTTGGTCCACTCCATGTGCCGCCAGCAGGGTTAAACCCGCTTACCGCAAACGGACCACTTCCGGGGCATGCAGCTTCATCTGGGCCTGCATAGGCTGGATTAACAATTATCGATTCGCTGCTGCTACATCCATTTACTGAATACATAACATTGTGAATGCCAGGTCCGGAACCGTTCGGGTCAAAGATCCCATTTATTGAATTTACAATACCTGGACCGGACCAGGTCCCACCAACTGGATTGGCAATGAGCGTTTGAAGGCTATCAGTTTCGCAGAATGGTCCCGCCGGAGCGATAACAGGAAGTGGATTCACATTTATAGTGATCTGATCCATTGCAGGTGGCGAACCACTTGCATCAGTAACAGTCACAAAATAGGTAGTTGTCGTTGCAGGGCAAACCGTATGATCACCAGGACCCGCCGGCAATGCTGGTGACCAGGTGTATACATAAGAAACCAGGTCTCCGCCACTGGCATCAGCGAATATGTCGGTGCACTCACCTTCACATATCGTGGTTGAATTTGCCAGCAAAACCACTTGAAGGGGACAATCATCAACGGTGAAATTCCCATTGACCATCAGCTCCCATGGATTATCACAAAGATCCAGAAAGGTAGCATTAATGGTAACTCCATAGACTGCGCTTTGAATAATAGGACCGGAAAACTGAAGTTCGATCACACTAGTGGTATCATTGACACAATTTATCGGTATAATATTTACCACAGAAGGAGCAGACGGACCAGACAGGAAAGCGCTTCCAGAAGCCAGAGAATCACAGTTGAGAGGAAAGTCAAATGACATCCTGAGCGTTGTCATATTACAAGTTGGATTGTAAAAGCTATCTATAATTGGATCTGGAGGTTGAGTAACTACAGATGTCCACGATGCATCCCAACCTGAACAGGATACATTCCCATCAGATTTGAAATGAACTGTGAGGTAACCGCTCTGAGCAACAATTGCAGGAGGTACGTTGGTACCGCTGAATGGAATTCCAACTGAAGGAGATAAGGTATCCGGTCCATCAAAAAAGCGAAGGATATCAAAATTCAATTCAGTACAAAAACTATTAAAAGTAAGCACAATCGAATCAGCTTGCGGTACACAAATGGTAAAGATGAAATTTTCATTATGTCCATAATTACCACCTGGATTACCTGCTTCGCTATCTAGGAAAATAGCATCGCATTCAAATACAATTGCATTGGAAATGGAGTAGGAGGGCTGTGCTAATAATGGATAAAAAGCTACAAGACTAAAGAATATGAGAATAACGGTCCTCACTTTCTTACGGTTATAATAGGTGTAACGACTTCATTGCTCCAATTGCCTGCTCTGTCTTTCAGGCGAATGGTATATCTTGTAAATTCTTCTCCTCCGCTGCCAATAAGAAAAGTATTGCGTAAACGGATATTTATATCACCTTCAATGGCGATGGATGCATCTTCAGGAGCGAGTTGTGGTATATAGTAAAGGTCCGCTTTTTCGAGTCGATCATCTTTGACCCAAAGTGAATTTGAATCGGGATCAGAAAAGCCGAGATCTCCATCCCCATCTTCATAGTGGACAGTGATAACAATTGAATCTATGAATTCTACAACTTGCGTTTCACTGATATTCTCCAGACTGATCTTTGGTACAGGATCACCGGAACCTGTCTCTCCGCAATTGATCAAAAGGATTCCACAACTTAGATATGTTAAGGCCAGCCTTTTCATTACTGAAGTTGAATTGAGAAATATATTTTTAAATGATCCGCACTGAATCTACCCGGGATCATGGTAACATCGTTCTGTAGAGGATCCTGGATTAAGATACGTGCAAAAGCAGTTTCACCGAGGTCCCAGATGTTATCTGGATCGTCAACTGTAGCACGAAATTGATAATCAACATTCTGGCCGCTATATCCAATTTCGCTTGGAGGATTGCTAAGGTAGGTCATGCTATAAACTTGCGCATTTGCAAAATGGTCCCTGGATTTGGAGATCTCAAGACTGATGACAGACAAGTTGGAAATTGGACTCTCAAGATCTGAAACTCCAAGATAGATCTCTATCGTTGGTTCACCGAAAGGAATTATTATTGAACCGTTTCCAAAGTCTCTGGGATAAATTGGATTGGATCCTGGTTTTTTGGCTGCAAATCCTGTCATCTGAGGAGCTCTATCAACAATAGTTGCAGTCTGTCCCATGATATCTTTAGCTCCACCATCGATCCAATCAGATATGTTTTTTATGTATTCATCTTTCTTTTCCTCCCAATCGTTACCGGGATCGATCAGCAAAGGCATGATACCTGAATTACCACCCAGGTCTTTCGTGAGACGGCGATAAAGGATAGAGTTTTGATGATCTCCGGCTTTCACACGATAGTCTATCGGGTCATCGACATCATTTTTGATCAATGGATGATACACGAGAGTATTGTAAGAACTTTCGATGGTTCTGAAATCGGGTTCGAAACTACCATCGTGACAACCTGAGTTTGCACAAGTTGGTTTAAATATATTCTTGTAAAGCCCTTCGATTGAAGTCGCTGAAACATCAATTTGGTTTGTGTCTACCGGAATTTGATTGTATACATCAAACGGGTTTGGCGGATCGGTTTCACATGAAAGCATCATCAGAGCGATCAGGATGAACAATGTATATGGTAATGCCTTCATCATATCTGATCAAAAAATGATTGTGCAGCTCCGTCGATCAACCCCTCGCTGATCACTTCGTTTTTTATTCCTAAGGCATCAGCGACAGTTAAAAGAGCATCTGATGCATCACCAATTGGATTGCTTTCCGAACCCTTCACGAGATTCGCATCGATACCCGGACCTGCCATCATGCTGAAGATCCTTCTTGAGTTTGGATCAGAATCGTGATCAAATGCTTTGAAGTTGTTACCATCGATGATCGGATTTGGATCTAAGTTTCTGCCATGTTCAGGAATAATAAGAACCATCGTATTTCCTGACATTGCAGGGATCTGGGTCTGAATATAATTCCAGATATGTCCTACACCATGATCACAACGGTGCAAGTTTCTTAAATATGACGTGAAGCTGGAATGGCAGCTGTCGATAGAGTTCATATTGATGACTGTAAGCGTTGGCTCAAACCACTTCATGACCTCGCAAGCATAACCCATGGTCGAAAGGTCTCCATTATCGTTAACCGGTGGAAATGCGATAGTACCCGAATCTTTCTTGATAAATGTTGTTTTTATAAATTCCTTAATGTCGTGCTTCTCATCATCGGTATTGCTAACGCCATTCAGAGTTCCTGCATTGAATTGAAAAACATTATCCAGGAAAAATTGCATTTCATAAATAGGTCCGAGCTCTTCTTCCGGGTGATAAGCTTTTGCATTTTTAATATTATTCTCACCGGGGTTCCCAAATGTTATATTTGGTGCAAGGAAATTTCCACCGAAGTCGGCACCAAAAAGTTCATGTGTACTATAATTTAAAAGCGGAACAGAGTTTCCAATACCATTTCCGACGAACCAAACTTTTGACGCAGGAATTGATCTGTACTTTCGCAAATATTCAAATATTGTGGGATTTACCGGCCTTTCTTTTAAACCCTGAACGAAATTGTAGTTCCCGGTTAACAAGGTGTTCAATCCAGAAAAGTGTCCGGTGCCACCTTGGGAATACGCTACTTCAGCAAAAGTGGTTCCTTGTGATTCTAATGATTGTGATAAAATTTTTGGTATAGGTTGACCACCTTGAACGCCACCATTTATATCTGTGCCGTAAACGATCTTCTGAGACGGTGCTCCACCGGAGAATAAATTATAAAGGATATTCCCGTCGATATTGGTTTCACCTTGACTATCCGCGAGATATCTCTGAAGTACGGACTCTTGCTGTCTTACTCCGCCTGCAAAAAGCACAAGGACCACATGATCTACCATAGGTGCTGCAGAACGAGCAAATGCAGTTTTAGATGACATGAAATAAGGCATGCCAATGCCCGCAGATGCAGCGATCGCCGATGTTTTTATAAATTTTCTCCTTTTCATTACTCGATCTTTTTAATAGAACATATATTCATCTGAGATCGCAAATGCAAAATAGACTTGTTCTACAGTTACGTTTGGATCGTTATTTATATAATCCCTGAAAAACTCTTTTTCAATTTCTGTAGGAGGTCTAACATAAAATCTCTTGTAAGTATCGATGACAAACTGGTCAATATCATCTCTCATTTCCGGATCTGACGGTAAAATTACCGCAGGGTCATTCATAAAGCTGCTAATGATCAGCTCCCTTGCAAGTCGCTTATCCCCCAATGACTCAATGACACGCTCTAACTCCACAAGTCTGTTGGATGACAACGCTTTCTGAAATAGATTGGCATACAAAATGGAGACGTATTGCTTATCCGTTTTTTGTTTGCTCTTAACCGCATTCACAGGAAGAATATCTGTATCGACTATACCATAAGTATATGCGTCCTCTTTGCAAGATGTTGCAAAGAGTGAGAGCGTTATGATCATTATTAAAAATCGTCTCATGCTTTGGTGTTAAAAGTTTGAATAATCTTCATCGATCATGATGTACTGTTGAAGTTGTTGAAATGTATATCCTTCCTGAAGCAACAATTTCAATAAAGTTAAAGACTCATCTGCTGTGGCTTCACGACCCATCAATGTTTCAAACTGCCAACGGATCAATCCTTCGTAAAACTCTTCCGAGCTGGTTACTATATCCATGTAATCTCCACGATTATGACCGTTCCTTCCAAGAAGTATAACAGAGGAGTTATCCTCTATCATTGTCCATGAATTGTCAAATTCATCTGTTGTAGGAAAACGATAATAGAGATTGTCAAAAGTGGCATTGATAAAATTAAATGTATTCATATTGATCTCATCGTAAACCGAATTGTCGATCAATCTTCTAAAGACTTCACTGATGCTAATTTTATAGCTACGGAATTGATACTGAAGTCTAAGAACCCTTCTTAATTCTTTTATCTCATCACGCCAACGAGCAACCCCCGCTGAGTCTCCGGAAAGAGAATCCGATTCGAGTTGGAATGAAAATATACCGATACTTGTGTTGAGATCACCATCAGAGATGCCTTCGACCATTCTAACTTTAGAAATATCATAAAGGCGACGGTTGTATGCAATATGATATGAGGAATCACCTTCAACCCAATTAGAATCAAACTGAAGTTTTTGAACCAATGCAAGTTTTACTGAATCCGCTAGCCCGCCTTCCTTAATTAAACTGCTTTCTTGAACCATCTCATCGTCAATTGGCTCTCTCCCCAGTAGATCTATAAAACATTTGTTGACATAATTCTCTATGATGATCGACGAAACAGCATTACTTCCGGGTGGATTGTTTCCGGGTATTAAAACTTCATCTTGTTTGCATGAAGTTAGAGTAACGATCATTAAAAAGGCAACGAATAGAATATTGTTCTTTAACAGTATGAGATACGGATTTTAGTATATTATAAATATAAGAAAGTTGGTTCGTAAATCCTTAAACAAAAAAAGGAGGGATACCCCTCCTTTTGAATATATCAATTAGCAATTGGGTTTGTTAATCTTCCACCCTGCCAACATAAAACTCAAATGTTTTCTCACTCTTGTTGCCGAGTTTATCCGTGGCAACCACCCGAACTTCATACTTCTTACGTTGCCTGAATTTGCTTAACTCCGAAATATCTAATGTTTGAGGAGAAGAATAATCGGTAAGAGCAGATCCATCTATCGAGTATTGAAGGCGGTCTGTTCCTACCTTCTTGTCCGTTGCTCCAACGTACATTCTAACATAATTTGGATAGACTTTTAAATTGCCCTTACTGCCTATAGGATCTATCGAGAAGTTTACAAAAATGTTTGGTGGTGTATTGTCGACGGTAATTCTGCTTGTCTTTGCGCTTTCCTGATTATTTACATTATCTGTTGCATAGAACTTTACAGTATGCGGGCCTTCACCGGGTATCGTAAAAATATTGTACTCGGAAAAGTTGCTGTTGTCTATGGCATATACTAAAGACTGAACTCCGGCATGAACATCACGTGATCGTAACGTGACCGAAGTTGAGCTGGTGATAAACAATGTATCTCTGTGAAAGAATTGTGGGTTGCCGTAAAATATTCCCGTTTCAGGTGCCAGATTATCTAAATAGACATTCAGATATTTATTAGGAGATAAATTCTCCACGTTATCTGTGGCGTCGTACTTAATGCTGTGCTTGCCTAAAGCATTGGGGAAATAGAAATTATTAGCATAGTCAAAACGCTCGCCTCCATCGATTCTGTAATAGATCTTGTGAACTCCGGCTTTGTTATCTGTAGCCGATAATCCTACCTGAGTACGTGAAGAAACATAGAGGTAGTTGCTGGTTTGATGTTGGTCTCCGATAACTTCAGAAATAACCGAAGGTGGAATTTTGTCCAGATAAAATTTAAATGACTGTTGCCCCGCCTCATTTCTGACGTTGTCGACAGAATAGTAATAAAGTGTATGATCCCCATCGACGAGGCTGCTAACACCTATCGTAGGAGTATAACCTCTTGAGCTGTTATCATCAAAAGAATAATGCACTGATCTTACACCAGATAGATTATCTGTAGTAGTGATCCTAAAGCGAGTGCTTGGCGCAATGATGTTCCCATTATGCACGATGCCTTCAATGGCGTGGCTCGATTGTGGTGAGTTAAGATCAACGGTATAATTAACTGGATTGGTTCTCTCGGCGTTTCCAACCTTATCAGCAGAAAAGAAATACAAATTATTAACGCCCTCTTTAGAAGACTGAAATGGAGAAGAGTACTTTTGATATGCTCCATTTAATGCATACTGTGTTTCGCTAACTCCAGATACCGCATCTGAGGCAGAAAGAGTGATATTAAGTCCGGGGCCATAGTAGGTCGTGCCGCCGCTGGTATATCTGCTGGCACCATCAAATCTAACTGAAGTTAAAGGAGACTTACCATCAGCATAAATTTCCATTTCCACCTCTCTTGGCGGGTAGACCGAATTGCCCGTAGCAGGGTCAACTGCCCACTTACTTCGTATCAAATTCTGACCCTCAGTATCGAGGTACATAGGATTTGCGTCCGATGGATGAGATGCACTTTTTAATGGATAATTCTTTCCGTCCGGGGTAACAGAAAACTTTAAATAAACCGGTAACGATTTCTGTATATAGTATCTTCCGTTTTCCTCAATAACCTTGTTTTCATATGTTGGCTTTGCAGGTTCTTGTGAAATACTGTCAAAAGAAAGTACGCTTATAATAAGTACAAGAACCACGGATTTTGAGTTAACTCTCATGTTTAGGAGATTTTGTCTGCGTTAAAAGTAATAAATTATTGTTATTTGCTCTCCTATTCTAGTACGTAGGAATCCCATGCCCGGTTTTAGTTTTAGCACTTCATTATCAGAGTAATAAACCGACACGACAAAAAGTAATATCTCGTTTATGTATCATTTCAACATATAAAAACGTAATATATGAAATAGAAATAATATAATTATGAGAACTGCAGTAATAATTTGCCTATTAGCCATCATAAGTTTAACAGTAACAGGCGCCGATATCACGTTCAATGTTTTATATCCCGCCGCTGTACAAGTAGATCAAAAGATCAAGAAAATTGCCCTTATCGACAGATCGCTATCGTCAGATAAGAAATCCAATATTATAGAAGGGATATTAACAGGAGAGGGTATTGGACAAGATAAATTGTCTTCTCAGATCGCACTCGATGGCATGATGTCCATTTTGCAGTCTTCTGCAAGGTATGAAGTGATCAGAACTCCGGAGGTGATGAAAACAAATGCATCCGGTGGACAGTTACCTGAGCCTTTGTCATGGCAAGAGATCGTTCGCTTATGTTCTAAGTATAGAGTCGATGCTATCGTAAGTCTCGAGACATTTGATTCAGACTATATTATTACCCCTGCAAAGAAAATAGGGGAGAGTGGTTTTTCAGCTAAGGGTTCTGCGGTGATTCATCTTGGTTTCAGAATGTACAATCCGAAGAACAAATCTATTGCCGATCAGCTTTATTATGATCACAGAATGAACTGGAGCGCGACGAAACCATCAATAACAGAAGCGGCAGGAGCTCTGATAGATAAGAATAGCGCGATAAAAGAAGTAAGTTATGCTGCAGGTTGTAAATATGCCAGAAGAATCTCTCCTTCATATTATAAGGTGACTCGAGAGTACTTTAAAAGAGGAAAAAAGGATGATGATCTTGCTGAAGGAGCGAGAATGATGGAAGCAAACGACTGGAAACAGGCGATAACTGCCTTGGAAAGAAGTATCCTCAATGGGCACAAAAAAAGTAAAGGTAAAGCTGCTCACAACCTTGCTGTAGTTTATGAAATTATTGGAGATCTGGAAAGATCCAAAAAGTATGCAACTATGGCTTGGGGAAAGTACAAAAACAAGCCCTCCAAAGACTATGCATACCAAATCACCAAAAGAATGAATCAACAATTCGTTCTCGATGAACAGTTAGGTATGCGATGATCAACTGTAATATCTGATCTGTAGTGTTTTTTGCCTGATATTTACAGCTCTGACTGAATAGATGATCAGGTAGATCAACGAAACTGTCATTAGTACAATGCTGAGAAGAAGAATCCAAAACTCAGGAGAAACTAAATGAAAGTGATGATCAGATCTTGTGCTGGCAATGATTCCTGATAGAACAAGAAACAGGGCACTGAAATAAAATCCAACCATCGCAAGGCTGAGTCGGAGAAGTTGCTTTAACTTAAGGTCGATGATATGCTTGAATGTTTCCATTTCTTTCTCAAGCTCTTTGATCTCGCTATTAAGCGCTATAAGCATATTAGATGTAGAGATCAATAACAATGCTATACCGGGAAGTATCGTGATCGGTACATACCATTCCATTTTTATATTGCTTTTGTTCTTTTCATTAATTCGATGCTACCTTCTTATCCGCAGGTAAAATACGAATAAGTTGTATGAAATCATTGTTGTTTCCGGCAATCAGATAGCGCTCTCCATCAATTTCTATTTTTTCCATCGACTTTAAGTCCTTATCAAGATAAAGCCCGGATTCGTAGACCTCTAGTGCCTCCCATTCTCTGTTCCCTTTGTTTAAAACTATTCTGCCTGTACCTGCATCCGCTCTGCCAGTCTCAATCTCGGCCTGGTAATGGTTTCCTGCAGTGATAATATCGGTTTTGCCATCATTGTCGACATCCAAAATTACAATACCATTGATTGGTGATGTCTGACATTCAATTGGTAGTGTCTTTGCTTCAAAACCTTCCGCACTTCCGTAATAAATTGTAGATGCAAATTGATTCACAGTAAGGTGCAATGCGTCGTTTAATGATTCCCCATATACATCTCCTATCTCCGAGATAGCATACTCATGATAACTTGGAAACTTCTTTTTGATCTCAGGAAGTTGTTCTGATGAACATGACCTTCCTCTGACCGGGTAAACTTCATCTCCATAATAAGCTCCTAAGACAATGTCAAAAGTTCCGTTTTGATCGATGTCTTTCGCGTATACCTGAAAAGGTTTTTCATCGCTGGCTTTGTATTTATAGTTATAGCCCAGGTTCCCAGTGAGAAGGTCGGTATAACCATCGTTATCTATATCGGCAACTTTGATGCAGTTCCACCAACCTTTTTGTGGTGTCTTGAAAAACTCATCTGTCTTTTCAACAAGCTTACCTTCGGATTGAACAAACACAGAAATCGGCATCCATTCTCCAACAACGATCAGATCTAACTTTTCATCTCGATTTACATCTGTCCAGACCGCATCTTGCACCATTCCAATATTTTCCAGATCAGCACATATAGTGGCTGTCTCATCGGAAAAGATACCTCTGCCGTTATTGATGAGTAAACTGCTTCTTCCAGGCATTGGATAGCTTTTGGGGTGAAGTCGGCCTCCCAGGAAAAGATCCATGTCGCCATCACCATCGAAATCAGCTGCTTTTACACATGAACTGCTGTATCTTAAATTTGGAAGAGAAGTTGAAGAACGTATAAAGTTTCCTTTTCCATCGTTCAAGTATAATCGAGGCTGATATTGCGGACTGCCAATTGGGTATTCATAGCCGGCACTACTTACAAACAGATCCTGATCGCCGTCATTATCAGCATCGAAAAATGTCGCTTTCCCATCCTCAAAGCCACTGTCTTTCTGAAACAACGTCGTATTGCTTTTTATAAATTTACCGTTAACCTGTTTGTATAAAACCGAAGGCATTCCTTCAGCCGATCCGATGAAGAGATCACTTTCTCCATTATTATCAATGTCTGCGACCTGAATATTTGGTCCTTGTTCAGACATTTTGTGCGGAAGCAATATCTGATCTTTGTAGTCATCATACTTATTCTCGACATGCTTGTGTTCTAATCCAAAAGATGATGCATTGACCTCTTCAACAATATGTTCGTTTTCTGGTTTTACAAATGACTCGGAGGCATCTTCGTAATCTACGGTGATCAGTTGATCTGCCTTAACGTTTTCCATACTCAACATCTTTCCGTCAAGCCAAACAACTTTTACTTTGTCTACAGTTTGTTGCTCGCCAAGTCCGAAATGAATAAATGGCTCACAACTCGCCTGATAACCTCTTGTTGTGATGAATTCGCGGTACTGTATTTCGTCATTCGACTCTAGAATCACCTTTGCTCCTGCATTTACAACTCCTTTATTGGTCTTGAATCCAATTCTCAGGTAATGATTCTCAGCTGATGTTTTGTTTTCATATATCGTTGATGGTTCTCCTAAATTATTTACTACAAGGTCGAGGTCCCCATCGTTATCCAGATCACCATAGGCAGCTCCGGTCGAAATGGTTTTTTTATCCATTCCGCTAATAAGTGAAAGATTAGTAAAAGTGAGATCTCCGTTATTTTTAAAAATGTAATTGTGAACCTTCGGTTGCGCGCAGCTTCTGGCATATTCTGATGCGATTTGATTTTTCTTTACCATGTCAGGCCCTAATGTTAGCATTACCGAATCAAACTTCTTGTAAGAGTCCTGATTATAAATATCTCGATAGTAACCATTCGATACGAAAACATCCTGCCAGCTGTCGTTATCCAAATCCATGAACAGGGGTGACCAACTCCAATCTGTTTTATGGATTTCTGCAAGTTGCGCTATGTCGCTAAATGTTGAATTTCCATTATTGAGATGTAGAAAATTACGCATCTGGTAATAATTGACGTCGTACTCTTCGATCAAAAGTTGAAACCTGTCGACGGACTGCATACTCATAGATATCTTTTCCCTATAATGATCTTCACTTAGCATTTCAGCTACCATTAGATCTGGATAGATATCATGATTTACATCACCGGCATCTATTCCCATCGAACTTCTGCTAACTTGCTTTACTGCGTGATCTGTTATATCGGTGAATGTCCCATCACCATTATTGACAAGAGCAATATCCGGTTCATCATGATCTACTGCAAAGTAAATATCAGGATAGCCGTCCAGGTTGAAGTCAGTGGTTACCAGACCTAAAGTAAAACTGTATGTGAGCAAACCGGCTTCCTTAGTTACATCTTTAAATTTACCACCATCATTCTTAAAAAGTCTGTTACTGAATTGTAATATCGGATTTTGCCAGTAATTGTATACCATTTGAAATGGTAACAATCGATATTGAGGGTGATTGGCTACAACAAGATCTAGATCGCCGTCGAGATCGTAGTCAAAAAATGCAGCAGTAATACTATAGTTTCCGTCATCAATGCCATATTCTGCAGCTTTTTCTGTGAAAGTCCCGTTTTTATTATTGATATACAGAAGATTACTTCGGTCCTCCATTTTGTCATGGTATGATCTGCAAATATAAATATCTAGCCAACCATCAGAATTGATGTCTACCATTACCGGTGTGGTCGACCATCCATTCACTAATACACCTGCACTCTTACTCACATCTTCAAATTTCCAATTTCCTTTATTCATGAATAAGCGTGAAGAGCGCATGTTTCCTGTGACATAAATATCCTGCAAGCCGTCATTGTTAACATCTCCGATAGCTACCCCTCCGCCATTGTAAGCATTGATATAATTGAAGGGGTTTTTTAGAATACTTTCATCCAGAATATTGTCAAATTTAAAACCACACTTTTCAGGATCATGAGCTACTAGTTTTGACTTGAATTTATCATTCTGAAATGATGGAGATTCTAAGTCTTTCTGGCAAGAACACAAGCATATCACTGTTAAAATGATTATAGTCTCTTTGAGTCTCATAGGTCAAATTTTAATGCAACAAATACAAATATCAGAATAATACCTTAGGGTAAAAAAAAAAGCAGCTATGAAAACATAGCTGCCTTTTTACTAGGTATTGAAACCTTTATTTAGAGATGATCAAGCGACCCCAGTCCTGGACTGCGCCGTTTGACGTAATTCTATAAACATAAACACCTTCTGACAGATTTCCTCTCTCGATCACGACATTGTATTCAAGTCCGCTTTCGATCGATTGATCCATTAGTTTCTGTACAACCTTGCCATTAATGTCGAATAGTTCAACATTGATATCCATATCCTCATCAGACGTCACAACTAAGTTAGCCTGAGTACTGAATGGGTTAGGATAAACGTTGACTTCAAGATTGCTAGAATGATCAACTGTAGTAGAGCTTATAGTCTTAGCGCCAGCGCCAGGCTTACAAGAATCTGCAACAGTGACTTTCAATGAATTGCTACATCCTTTACTGTTAGTAACAGTAACTGTGTAAGAACCCGGGCAAACTGCTGTTAGGATCGATCCTGTGATCTTGTTATCCCAAACATAAGTGAATCCACTTCCACCGCTTAATGCCGCTACAGTAGCAACACCATTACATTGTGGTGAGCAAATTGTTGCTGGATTAGATCCACCAACCAATAGGATATTAGCAGGCTCATACAAGTTAACAGCATCTGTATAAGTACAACCAGACTGATCAGTAATAGTAACTGAATAGTGGTTTGCTTGCAGACCTTTTACTACTGGGGTAGTTGCACCACCAGTGTTTGGAGACCATTGGAACGTGTATGGAGCTGTTCCACCATGAACTTTTGAAACTCCAACTGTACCGTCATTGAGACCGAAACAGCTTACGCTATCTGTGAACAATGTAGCAGACAATGGAGCTGGCTCAAGGATCTCGAACGTATCGCTGGCAGCACAACCATCAGCATCTGTTATAGTTATGGAGTAAGTTCCTGCAGCCAATCCAGTTAGCGTACTTGTAGTAGAACCATAGTTAGACCATAGATACTTAATTCCGCCTTTGCTGTTGTTTATAACTATCGCTTTAGCAGAACCATCCTGAAGACCGTGACAGCTAACATCAGTTGGGTCAACTTCCACTTTCAGAGGTGGATTCTGTTTGATCTGAACCTTCACAACCTGAATACATTTTGTTGCTACAAGAGTACCAGAGTTAGTTGCTTTGACAGTTCCTTTATCAGTTACAGTTACGTGGTAGAATCCTGCAGCAAGTCCAGTCGCTTTAGAAGTAGTCTGACCTTGAGGATCATCCCACTTGAAAGAATAAGGACCACCGTTACCACCAGCACTGCTGGTTTTAGGTGCGGAAGGCTTACCATATTTCAAGATAATCTCTCCAGTACCTGTAGATGTACCTGTACAAAGGACTTTTGTCGTAATAACATCATCTATCTGGATTGTATCAGGTTCTTCAATATTGATAAAGGTATCAGCAGGACACTTATTAGCATCGACAACACTTACCTGATATTTACCAGGAGCTAATGAAGTGATCAAGTTTGGACTTGATATCTGCGTACCACCACTCCACCAGTAAATGAACGGAGGAGTTCCACCAAGAGCTTGTGCAAATGCCGCCCCATCATGAGCACCATAACAACTTACATCTGCCTTGAGAGCATGCCATTTGATTTTCTTTGGCTGTGTAATAATTGTTGGTGTGTTAGGTGACAATGTACATCCATTCTGATCTGTCACAGTTACCTTGTATTTACCAGCGCCTAAACCTTTAACAATAGGTCCGGAATCTCCAGAAGACCAGTCAAAAGTATATGGAGCTTTACCACCAGCAACACTAGTGATCAACAACTCTCCGTCGCTTCCATCATAACAGCTAACGGGGTTAGATGATGTAGTTACAGACATTGGAGCTGGTTCAGTAAGCGTAATGCTAATTGAATTAGAACATCCATTTTCATCTATAACTGTTACAGTATATGTACCAGCGGCTACACCACTAATTGTTTGACCAGGAACTGCAAAATTAGACCAGATGTATTTCAATGGACCTTTATTGCCGGTAACAGTTACAGTTGCCTCTCCATCTTGTCCACCATTACACGTAATATCCTTTCCAGTAATCGATAACTGAAGATTATTTTGTATGATCTTTATACTATCCACTGTATGGCATAATACGTGTGTGATATTTCCAAGATCATCAACGCTTTGTGCACCCTTATCAAAAACGGTTACATAATACCAACCTGCAGCAAGACCGGTTGCAGTAGAGGTAGTTTGCGCCGCTGGATCACTCCACAAGTATGAATAAGGAGGAGTTTTAAACGGAGCAGGGTTCCCACCTGTAACTTTGCTTACACTGGCTTCACCATCAGCAAAACCGAAACAACTTGCTTTCAACATATCAATATTAAAGTCGATTCTCTTAGGATCTTTGATCTTGATCGTAGTATCTGTAGTACATTTGTTTGCATCTGTTATAGAGACAGTATAGTAACCTGCTTTAAGAGATGTTACCAAACTAGGTTTTACCATTTGAGTACCACCGGACCACCAGTATAGGTAAGGAGGTGTTCCACCTTTAGGATTAAGATTGATCGCACCATCCTTTGAGTCATGACAACTTGCATTGTATACATCAGGATTGAAGTAGATCTTTCCAGGCTCACTCACGATCACAGGAATATTACTTGTAACAGTACAACCTAGCTGGTCTGTAACAGTTACTTTGTATTTACCTGCTGAAACGTTTTTGTGATGAGCTCCCATTCCCGGACCACCGCTTGGTTGGGGTTGGCTACCACCAAAACTAAAACCAGACCAATAGAAAGTATATGGTGATTTACCACCAGTTACCTGATCTACATGAAGTTCACCGTCATTATAACTATAACAACTTGCATCCACTGAACTAGTAACATAGTTAATAGCAGGATTTTCGTTGATAGTAAATGTAAGAGACTCAGAGCAACCGTTTACATCCGTTACGGTAACTCCGTAGTTACCTGCTTTAAGGTTACTAACTGTATTCGTTATTGAACCAAAGTTAGACCAGATGTATTTGAATGGACCATTTCCACCGGTTACGGTCAAAACCGCTTCACCGGTTTGTTCTCCATTACAATCAACATCGGTAGTTGTCACACTAATGTTAAGATTCTTCTGTTGGATCTGGAACCTTACAACATTTGTACAAATGTTATTGATAGGATTTCCAAGATTATCGATAGAAGAAGCTCCACCATCAGAGATAGTCACATGATAGATACCAGTTGTTAAACCAGTTGCTCGTGAAGTAGTCTGTCCTTGAGGATCATCCCACTGGAATGTATAAGGACCGTTACCGGCAAGAACATCTTTCCAATCGTATGGGCCGTTTCCACCAGAGATTTTAGTTACTTCAGCAAAGCCATCAGCATTACCTGAACAAGTTGCAATTCCATAATACTTATTATAGTCGATAGAATCAACCTTGTAAATTTTCAAAGATGTATCAGACTGACATTTATTTGCATCAGTAACATCAACTGTGTACCAACCTGGTGCAAGCGACGTGATCGTATTCACATTAAGTTGTTGCTTACCACCAGACCACTTATAAATAAATGGAGGTGTTCCACCATTAGGTACTGCGATAATCGCACCATCTTTAGCACCATAACAAGTTTCATCATATGCTGTCGTTTTCCAAACAATTTTTGGAGGACTATGAACAACAAGACCAGTATTTGGTGAATAAGTACATCCGTTTTGATCTGTCACTGTAACTTTATATTTACCGGCAGCAACATTTTTAACAATAGCACCAGGAGTTCCAGATTGTTTTGGTCCATCCCAGCTGAATGTATAAGGTGCTTTACCACCGGTAACATTGTCAACTCTGATTTTACCATCTTTAACTCCGTAGCAGCTAACGGTGTCTGAGCTAAGTTGAACACTGAATTTCGCAGGCTCTGTGATTGTAACACAAGCCGTTTCAGAACAACCGTTTGCATCGATTACTGTAACACAGTATGGGCCTGCAGCAAGGTTATCATTTTTCCTTGTGATCGAACCATTGTTTGACCAAATAAACTTGAACGGTTTCTTACCACCATTCACAGTAACTTTAGCAGATCCGTCTTGTCCGTTAGGACATGTTACATTGTCATAATCCATCTTCAATACTATTGGATAATCGATAAGATCTATCTCTTTCATGATCATACAACCATTAGCATCAGTAACGATTACTTTATAATGGCCACCTGATAATCCAAATATAGTATCTGTAGTTCCAACAGTATCTATAGTCGTAACAAGATTGGTGGTTCCCCCCAACTTACTTACGTCTTCTGTTGTTATTTTCAGCCATAAATATTCGTAAGGCTTTGTTCCACCTGAAGGTGTAACAGTAGCTTTACCATCCATAGGACCGACACATGGAGTTACACCCATGCCTTCTATTTTAGCTTTCAGTCTTGTAGGTTCAGTAATGGTATCTGTTGCCATGGCGACACAACCATTATCGTCCACTGCCATCACACTATAGATACCCCACTTTAATTTAGTAGCATTTACAGGTCCGGTATATGCAAACAGAGGAGAGAATGAACCTCCATTTCTATTGTACTTGTACTCATAATCTGCAGTACCACCTTTAATTATAAGATCTGCAGTACCATCTCTTGCGCCAAAACAAGTAATATCTGTCGTCGATAAATTCACCTGTAATTGTGTAGGTTCTTCCACTAATACCGTTCCGGCTACAGTACAACCATTTCCGTCTGTAACTGTCACAGAATGTGATCCGGCACAAAGGTCATCTGCAGTTGCAGAAGATTGTCCATCTCCCCATTTGTAAGAATAAGGTAATGTTCCTCCGGCAGCTGTAGCAGTAGCTGAACCGTCACAAGAATCAAAACATAACGTTTCAGTTGAAGTTAATCCAACAGTTAATGGATCTGGCTCACCGATGTAAACCGATTCAACAACTGAACAACCAGTTGTATTCGTTATTGTAACTGAATACTTTCCTTCGCAAAGACCTAGCGCGATAGGAAGTGTTGATCCGGTACTCCAAACGTAGCTGTATGTTCCGGATGGATTTGGTGCAATCGAAGCAGCACCATCACAAAATCCGTCGCAACTCGCATCAATTGTTGTTACTTTAACTGCAAAACATGGAGCGGGAGGATTTGTATTTTGATCCTGACCGATAAGAACAGAAGAACTTTGTGTACAACCGTTATCGTCTGTCACTGTTAATGAATACGTTCCGGCAGCTTTGCCAAAAATGTCTTCAGTAATTTCTCCGCTGGACCAAAGATAGCTCAATGGTGGATTCCCTCCACTGATTGTAGCATCTGCCGATCCATTCAAAGCTCCGGGAGCAGTTTCATTTACAGAAGTAAATGAAATAATGATCTTGGGTGGTTGAATAACTGTAGCAGCTCCGGGAACAAGACATCCGGTTGCATCGGTTACAGTTACAAAATAAGTACCACCGGTTAGTCCGGTAGCTTTCGAGGTTACTTGTGAACCGGCATTCACATCCCACTGAAAAGTGTAGGGAGGTACTCCGTTTTTCACATTTACAACTTCCGCATATCCATTGTTGTCACCGTTACAAACCAATGTACTGGCACTCGTGTGCACAGATCTGGCAGGTGTACAAGGATTAGCGATCGCCGCCTCAGAGGTCAAGGTTTTTGCATTCCCCTCAACTGTGAATGTCAAACACAACATCATTGCGCTTAACATCCAAATCATAATGTTTCGCTTTTTCATACTTAAGGTTTTTAGTCAAAGATTTCAATAAGTGACTTATATATTTAAATATAAGTCATAAATACACTTTAAAATTATGTAAAAAAAATGATAATACAATATAATACAAATAAAAATTTAAATAAATTCTCTTTTTTTTAAATAAGAAACGTAATGCTAAGTTAATCTATTAAATGGTGAAACCATTATTTATATTAATTTAATTCCTATGAAAGGTGGTGATGTGATTTGCTTTTGCTAATGGCTGAAAACGTAATCGTTAAGAATATTTATTATTAAAATAAATAATTCTCATGTTCAAATTTCGGAATTCATTTCGTTATATACAAATATAACGTATTAAAAATACAAATAAAATATAAACAATATCGGAAAGCCTTTAAAGATAAGTGCTTCAGCCTTTAACTTTCTTTCTACAAAGACCATCTCAATTCTTCGGATCTCAATAAAATTTCAAAGTTTGAAATTATCCCATAATTTGCTAAATTACTGGTGATTATGTCGGAAAACTTCAATTTATCACATTGTATCCAGATTTTATCCCATTCTCCTATGGTTATTAAAGAATTATTATGTGATCTGGATCTCTCCTGGACGAATACTAATGAAGGAGAAGAGTCCTGGTCTCCTTCTCAGATCCTGGCACATCTCATTTATGGAGAGAAAACCGATTGGATCCCTCGCGCTCGCATCATACTTAATGGAGGCGGTGTTTTCGACGCGTTTGATCGCTTTGCGCACCTGGATATGAATCGTTCAGTGGATTTATTGCTTATTGAGTTCGAGGAACTGAGATCTGTTAATATCGATACGCTTCAGTCCTGGGATCTTTCTCCAGATGAGCTTCGTCTTAAAGGTAATCATCCCGATTTTGGACCGGTGACTTTACAGGAACTAATCGCAACCTGGACAGTTCACGATCTGGTACATATCAACCAAATGACCAGAGTGATGGCAAAATATTATAAAGATGAAATTGGTCCGTTCAAAAACTATATCTCTCTTTTGAAGTCCGTAGATTGATCAGTAGCCAAGGATATATGCAAAAATTAATGGTGCTGCTATTGTAGCATCGGATTCGATTATAAATCGTGGAGTATCAGTAGCTAATTTACCCCATGTGATCTTCTCATTAGGTACCGCACCGGAATATGAGCCGTAACTGGTGGTTGAGTCGCTGATCTGACAGAAATAAGACCAGACCGGAATATTATCCTTACCTAGGTCTTGGTGCAACATCGGTACCACACAGATAGGGAAGTCGCCGGCAATTCCTCCTCCAATTTGAAAAAAGCCTATTCCACCTTCACCGCAGTTATTTTCATACCAGTTTGAAAGTTCGATCATATATTCTATTCCGCTTTTCATTGTAGCCGGACTCAATACTTTCTGGATACAATGCGAAGCAAAGAAATTACCACAAGTGGAATCTTCCCAACCGGGAACTACGATCGGTAGATCTTTTTCCGCAGCAGCCAGCAACCAACTATCTTTTGGGTCGATCTGATATTTCTCTTCTAGTTCACCACTTTTCAGAATTTGGTAGAAATATTGGTGAGGAAAATATCGTTCACCACTGCTCTCTGCAGCCTTCCACCGATCCACCAAATGCTTCTCAATTTTACGCATCGCCTCTTCTTCCGGAATGCAGGTATCGGTGACTCTGTTAAAATGATTTTTGAGCAGATCATTTTCTTGATCTGGAGAAAGCTCACGATAGTTTGGGATTCTTTTATAATGCTTATGAGCAACCAGGTTGAAAACATCTTCTTCAAGATTTGCTCCTGTGCAACTGATGATATCGACTTTATCCTTCCTGATCATTTCGGCAAGAGATTTCCCCAGTTCTGCAGTACTCATAGCTCCTGCCAGGGTGATCATCATTTTATTCCCATTCACTATCTGCTGATTATATGCAACAGCAGCATCAACAAGGCTGGCGGCATTGAAATGCTTGAAATGTTTCTCAATAAATTTAGAAATCGTCTTTTCCATAATTTATTCCTCCTTCTTGATCTCATATCCCAGGATCTCCAGCATCTCTTCCACTTTCTGTTCATGGCGGTATACTGTATCGATGAAGTTCCCCTTTTTATCTCTGTCAATAATGATATGTTTAGGAGAGGGTATCAGGCAATGCTTGATACCTCCATAGCCACTGATCGCATCTTGATATGCTCCTGTGTGAAAAAACCCAACATACAAAGGTTCTTTAGCATTGGCTTCATAAACAGGCAGGTTTACTTCCTGATTTAACTCATCTGAATTATAATAATCATGGTGATCACAACTTATCCCACCTATATTCACTCTTGTGTATTTGTTCTCCCACTTGTTCACAGGCAATAGTATGAACTTTTCAAAAATCGAATAAGCATCCGGTATGGTATTGATAAGACTGTTGTCTATCATGTACCAAAGCTCCTTATCGTTTTGCTTTTTTTGTTCTAATACTTTAAAGATATTTGCTCCACTTTCTCCTACGGTGTATTTACCGAACTCCGTGAATATATTCGGATCCGGGATCTTGTTTTCACTGCAAACCTGCTTAATATTTCCGATGATCTCATTGATCATATAGTTATAGTCATAATCAAATCCCAAAGTATTCCTGATTGGGAAACCTCCGCCGATATTCAGATCGTTCATTTTTGGGGCGATCTTTTTCAGATCCACATACATTTTTATCGCTTTTTGAAAAATTCCCCAATAATACATGTTATCCTTGATCCCGGTGTCGACAAAGAAATGCAGCATCTTCAGTTCATACCTGTCGTTATCTACAATAGAATTCTTAACAAACTCCATCACCTCATTTTGCCTTATCCCTAATCGAGAGGTATAGTATGCAGATTTAGGAGACTCATCGATCGCCATCCGTAAACCAAGCTTGATCTTTTTCTTAAACCTTCTTGTCTTTTTGGAGATCCTGCTCAGTTCGTTTTTTGAGTCCAATACAATGATGCTATTCTTAAATCCCTCGCGTAACAAGATCAGGATCTTTTCCAGGTAATCATCTGTTTTATAACCATTGTGAATTATAATAGTGGATTTATTGATATCACCGTCTCTCCAGAGTTTTAATATCAGATCGATATCGAACGAAGAAGACGTTTCTAAATGTGTCCCTTCTTTTAAAGCTTTTTTGATGACCGGTGAAAAGTGACAACACTTTGTACAATAGCAATAGTAATATTCGCCATTGTATTTATGCTTTTTGATCGCCCTGTTAAAAAGGTTTTTGGCTTTTTTGATCTGATCCGAGATCCTTGGCAGATAGATCAGCTTAAATGGTGTTTCGTATTTATCGATCAGATACTTTAATGACACCCCATGAAATGTCAAATATCCATCCTGAATGTCGAATCCATCCTGCGGAAAATAGTAGCTCTGGTCAACCAGATCGAAGTAGGTGTTCTTCAATGTCTTTGTTGAAAAAACAGTTAGTAAAAAATCCGGCTAAAGATAAAAACTTAAGTAAAAAGAAAGGGAGTTCCGGTGCCGAAATTTTGGCTTCGACACCGGCTTAAGTATGAAAATTACACTCTCCTTTAATCGATTATCAGTGGCTTACTTGATGCTGAAATTTCATTTGTGACTTTCAAAATGTAAAAGCCTGAATCCAGCTCGCTGATGTCGAGTGTACTGGTGAATTCAGAACGTATAATTTCTTTACCCTGTGCATCAATTACGCTTACCCATAATGGATCCGAAAGTTCAGTTTCTATGGTTACCATATTGGTTGCCGGGTTTGGAAAAACTGTAGTTTTCTCAATTTTGGCTGGTTCTGATCTTTTAGCTGAAAGGGTTTGGAATGAATTGATCCATGAAGAGGCGGGGTCTGAAAAAACGTTCATTCCGCAGTTTTGCAGGATCATCCAATGATATGATACTGATGCACCCAGATCTTTTACAATGTGATCCATTTGTTTAGGATTTGGAATATCAATTAACATTAAATTACTGCTGCCATTGATACTGCCGATAATTCTATAGCCATGATCATTGTTAGCTGATGGCGTCCAGTTTAACTGCGCCTGAGATTCCGTGATATCATGAGTAAACGTATTTTGAACGGGCGGACAAATCGTAAAGTCTTTTACCGCAGACCATGGTCCACTAAGTAATTCATTCTTATCACAATGCGGTCGGATCATCCACTGATATGTGTTATGTGGATCTACATTCTGTATGATATGCGATGTGGCAGAACTGCTTAAACTGATCTTGACTATTGCACTCTTTGTCGGCGCTATCTGCCTTCCATTTATCTCGTAGTGGTCGACTTCTGGAACCATATCCCAATCTAACTGCACTTCGGTAGGAGAGATCATGGTTACATCGAGTGGTATCGCTTGGGCAAACTTATCACATGGCGCCATTTGCTTCACCAATTTAATTTTCATCTCGTTTCCACCTTCTTCAATTACCCAATAATTGTTATCTCCCGGAAGATTTATCTCTGAAAGAAGATTGTCGAGAGTACCATTTGAATTTGTATTCTTGAACAGGATAAATTCATCACCGATGTTAGGGATAAAATTGCCGGCCAGATTAACGTTTAACTTTCCTCTCAGTTTAGAAACCACTCCTTGAAACTCTATATAGTCATTTCCATTAAAGAGTCCAGCTCCATTTGTACCGTGAATGTCAAGCTCAAAACTTTTCACCTTCGCTTGTGAAAAATCATCTATTAAAATGATATGTCCGGAATTGCCTCCGGGACTGATGCTACCTTCTATGTCAAGTGCGAGGGCACTTACTTTCCCATTTCCTGTAATAGATGAGGTGTGTTTGACCTTTATAGCGCCATTATTATCTGCAGTAAAATTGTTATTTCCTTCCGCTGCACTAAGTAACATCGGACCATTAAAAATGATACAACTGCTACTTCCAAAATTGTTCTGAACAGGTCCCGGTACATTCTGACTTACATTAAAAGTCGCTCCGACCTGGTTTGTAAAGCAAAAGTTTGATGATAAAAAATACACTCCATATCCTTTTATTGGAAGAGAGGCATATGGGTAGTTTGTCTGAATATTGATAACTCCGAAATTTTCAATGGATTGCCCCGGAATACCCGGACCGCTTGCATTTTGACCCAGAAAACCGGCGAATTTTATTCCAGTCATAGTAACAGATCCCCCGGCATTGTTTGAAAAGCTAGCTGCAGCTCCATCATCCCATAGATAAACACCAATATTCGACGAATCGATCTTTAGTGTTGCCCCATTATTATTGTCGAAGTTTGAACCGTCATACATAAATATTGCTCCTCCAAATGATGAATCTGTTTTGTCAATATTTAGACTACCATTATTCTGAAAATCTGCGCCAGATGTAAGCATCATAGCTCCAAAATATCCATCCGGAGATCGCAATGTTATATTTCCATTGTTTGTAATATTACAATTTTGGCCCCAAAAAACCGGAGAGCTACCAATTACTTTCAAATCCCCAATGTTCGTAACCATAAAACTAGAAGCACTTCCGGCTTCGTCAAAGATGATACGTGCAATTTGCACTGGAGAACTGATAACAATATTAGAACCTGATGGAATGAAAACTGCATCTGAAGCACCAGGTGCTATATTTCCGATCCAATTGCTGGAGAGCGCAAAGTCGGAATTGGTACTTCCACTCCAGGTTAGAATTGCAGAATAAGAATAGTAACTAACAGACATGGCGATCGCTAGGGTAAGGATAAGTCGCATCATAAATTGTCGAGTTTAGGTAGGCTTTGGTAATTCAGTTCGTTTAGGAGCAGGCTAAATATAGCAATATTTTTGAATTGTATATTATTTGATATGTCTAATTAATTCTGAAAAACTGAGAGCTCATATCGCACTTTTGCCTAATGTGTTGAAATTGATAGAAGATATGTATAGGAGAGCATAATATTTAAAAAATAAATATCAATCTGCAAGGTCGGCTTAGTTCAACTTAACAAAAAACCTGGATTGGATCAATTGTTTTTGAGAACTGATCAGCACGCTATATGTACCTGCAGAAAAGTCTTTCACATCAATTTCTAAATTTTGGCCAGTTTGGATAGGAACCTCAATTAACAAGTTCCCTGATTGATCCAAGATCCTAAGCAAGTCCCCGATCGATGAAGCTATCGAAACTTTATCCACTGTTGGGTTAGGGTAGATCAATACTTTTTCCTGCTCTTCAATATCAGCAATAAATGTAGCCGGAGCATAAACTTTGAAGACATCGATTTCTGGAAGCTGAATATCGGTATTGTCATTTATAATATCAGATAAACTGCGTGTTCTGATAAAATTGAGTTCTGTCTGATTGATTGACGGATCATTTTCATAATAAAACCTGTCACCATTTCTCAGGTTCTGAAATTGATGTTTTATGATAACATGGATGCATTCGCCAAAGATGGCATCTGTTTTATGCTCTTCTGCAAGCATTCCTACCCAAGGATCGATGTCGTCTACGGTGCCATAGAGATTTTGTAAATTAATCTGCAGATCCACATCGCTACTTATCTCACTAAAGCTGGTAATTGGTGGCATTCCCATATCCATCCTAACCTGATTGTAATCTACAAGCCCTCTTTCACGTCCACGCATAATATTGATTGCCGCCAGATCCAATCCTCCGGCTCCCGGCATGCCAAACATGAAGTTTCTAAGATCATCGATCATTCGTATATCGATATTCTGTTGATGCTGAATTAGCATTCCTCTGAAGAAAGTCTCGATGCCATCATCAGAGATATAACCTGGTTCGAAAAATGCATTTCTAAGAGTAAGATGGCCGCTAATAGTCGTATCCCATTGAGCATCCATTCTTAATATTCTGCTGCCAACCATCGTATGGCCCAATCGGTACGCTGAAACAGAAAACACGTTCATTATATTAGGGTTCGTCCCTGGATCATACCCCAGATATTGATCGAGTTCTACACCCATAGCAGGAAGCCAATCCTCAAATGTGATTTTCTGGATTTGAGCTGAAACCAATTTTCTCGCTCTTTGATAGATCGATTCATCTGATATATTTGGATGTGTTGACCTTATCAGATCACACAAACGGTTATGTTCTCTTACGAACAAGGTATGCAGAGCTGTTAAACCTGGTTGTTCATTAGCTCTTATGTCACCTGCTACGAAGTATATAGTGTCGTTTCCTTCCATTGCCATAAAAGGAGCGCTTTGATCTATCGGAGAATTGAGTTCGCCTGTGATCGTATTATATGGAAGTAGATCTCCCGAAGCTATTTTTAATTTTCCATCCTGAAATGTTCGTAACCAACCAGCTCGTGCTTGATCTGAACCATAAACTGCCGATGCATCGATCCAGGATGTAATATTATTGAGCTGTTTTCTGGGCTCTGCCGCATTCTTACCCGTACCAGTATCGCTCATAGATCTGAACATCGGTATGGTTACAGTTCCGGTTCCGGTTGGATCAAATGAAGGGTCGCCTGCAGGAACCGGAATTGGCATATACTCTGAAGCATTATCTCCAACTTGAGTAATATCATGGTCGATAAACTGACCGAAATTCCAAACAAAATCAGATAAGCCATATGGATTTGGCATATGTTCGTTTTGATCGAAAATTGTATTGCTTATTTCCCTGGGATTAGGTCTGGTCATACCAGCAGGTGCTGCCATTGAATCCGCATATCCGTTGCCTGTATATCTTTCGATATGAGATCCGGTAGAACCCCAGTCAGTATTGCTTAAATTATTGTTACTTCCGTCAATAGACCTAATAGGATTTTGTGATTCTGCAACAAAAGGGATTATGGCTAGTAAGATTATGGTTAAGGCTTTAAGCATATTGCAAGATAATAAAGAATATTTATATGTTGAAATATATAATATAATTATTGACTTACATACTTGTAAGAATATCTGACTACAAATTAGTCCGATAATAATTTTATTTTTAGCCTCGTTCTATCATCATTCATTGATAAATTCTTTATGAAAATAAATTTCAACTGGAAAAGTATCCTTCCACATGCTGCCGCTATTCTATTTTTCTTGATCCTCACGGTTGGATATATGTCGCCGATGATGGAGGGAGAGAGATTGATCGCTCACGATAATGTACAATCGATCGGGCTGAGTCAGGAACTCAAAAAGAATTATGAGGAAACCGGCAAAATAAACCGCTGGACAAATTCTGTGTTTAGCGGAATGCCCGCATTTAGAATATGGGGAAGTAGTAAACTTAATGAAATCAGCAAGGTGATTTCTTTGTTTAAGCTAAGCTTACCTAAACCAATGTCGAATTTGTTCTTTTACCTGATTGGGTTCTATATTTTTATGGTAGCAATGGGAATGAGTCCGATCTTGTCTGCTATAGCAGCCATTGCATTTGCCTTTGGATCTTACAATATAATTTTATTGGAAGCTGGGCACTCAACAAAAGCCACGACCATTGCAACCATTCCTATGGTTTTTGCAGGAGTTTATCTGGTGTATATCAAGAAAAAGTATTTGTTGGGAGGTGCGCTGGCAGCCCTGTTTTTTGCTATGGCTATTCGTAGTAATCACGTACAGATTGGATATTACATAGCTTTCATGCTCATATTTTTTGTCATTTCTGAAGCTATCTTTGCTTTCAAAGAAAAGCGAATCAAAGATTTCGTTATGGGATCGCTGATCCTTTTAGCCGCAGGTGCACTTGGCCTTGCTACAAATACTTCTTACTTATGGACTACCTATGAATACTCGAAAGAGTCGATCCGTGGTGGGAAATCTGAACTGTCTTCTAAAAAGAATGACAGTGGTGGTCTTGATACGGATTATGCATGGAGGTGGAGTTGTGGAAAATCAGAAACCCTGACTCTTCTCGTTCCAAATTTTGCTGGCGGAGCTTCAACCAGTTCACTTGGTGAGAGTTCGAATACATACAAAGAATTATCTCGAAATAGAGTGCCTGCAAATCAAGCGAAACGTTTCATTTCAAATCTGCCTACTTATCACGGTGATCAACCTTTTACTTCAGGACCGGTATATATTGGGTCGATTATTTTTTTCCTGGCTTTGATAGGTATGATACTCGCGCCTGCCAGATATAAGTATTGGTTGATGACGCTTACTGTCGTGACCATTTTTATGAGTTGGGGTAAAAACTGGACTGATTTCAATATGTTGTTTTTCGAGAATATGCCGATGTATAACAAATTTAGAGTTCCTGCAATGGCTTTAGTTATGACCAGCTTCGCAATGCTATGGCTCGCTGTGATCGGATTAAAAGAGATCTTGAATAATAAGGACAAAGCTAAACTGACCTTTGCCTGGAAACTTGCATCCGGGATTTGTGCCGCTATTCTGTTGATCCTTCTTTTTGTAGCAGGAGGGCTCGATTATTCGAGTAATTCCGACTCACAGTTTGGCGCAAATCAGCAGTGGATAATTGATGCTATTAAGAAAGACAGAGCTGCTATGTTTAGAAGTGATGTTTTCAGATCACTGATTTTTATAGCGCTTGCTGCTGCTGCGATTTTCTTTTACATTAGAAAATCCATCAAAAAAGAGTATTTGCTTATTGGAATAGGGG